>NZ_JBSYXO010000012.1:0-127021 GCF_054172045.1 Methylomonas sp. MgM2
ATCGTTACCTTTGGCACATCTTTACAGAACTGCCAAAAGCACAAACGCTCACCGACATCGAACAATTGCTGCCTTGGGCTGTCGATACCGTCTATATTAACGGACTGAAGCAACTGGGGTAGATGGGGTTAATCAGTCGTTAACGATAAATCTGGAAATTTTCCAAGGGTGATTCGACGCGTTTTACCGTCCGACGTTTTCTTTAAGACGACGAATGACTTATTGCCAGTCTTGCTTACTCGGCAAATTAGCTTAGGGCAGCCGGTGTCATAATAATCTTCTCTTTCCTTTTCGGTAGGGGATGGGATGTTTCTGATTCTGTCCTGAGTGAAATTGATTTTTTCAGGCATTTTAGCTCTCCAAAATTTCCGGGCAACCTCTGGGCAACTTTTTAAGGCTGTTTTTAGTATTTTAGCGAAATTTAGAGAAAGGTAAAGAAAGGTTATATTTTTAATAATAACAGTTATTTATTGATATTTTTCAAGGTGGTCAATGGTTTTTAGTGCATTGGAACGGGTAACTGTTAATCACTAGGTCGGCGGTTCGAGCCCGTCCGGGGGAGCCAAAAAAATCAAAGGCTTAGGTCAAATGACCTAGGCCTTTTTTATTGCCTATTGGTTTTGTGTAGGCACTTTGTAGGCAGATTTCATAAATCACAAGGAAACACAATCAATACTTTTTCGAGGTGTTGGACAAGGCTCCCATACCTACCATACTTATATGATCGCGAATGTGCGTTTAATCCTGGATGTGGAGGTGCAGGCGGGCAACCAAACTGCATCGTGCTATTCGGCGCCGGGTTTGTGGGCCTTGCTGGAGCGCATCCCGCGTCAGCATTGGCCGGCGTTTGTACGTGGCGACTGCGATTGGGGTAGTGACGCCATTATGGGCGAAGCCGAACAGAGAGGTCTGCCTTATCTGTTCAAACTGCGCCAATCCGGATTGGTGAAAAAGCTGATTTTGCAGCAGCATTGCCGTCCCGGTTGGGAACAAACCGTAGCGGGCTGGGAAGCGCTCTCCACCGAGCTAAAAATCAGCAGCTGGAAAACGTCACGCCGCGTCGTTCTGGTCAGGCGCAAGATATCGGGTAACGTGATGGTTGCGCCCGATAACCAACAAGCCTTACCCCAACAACTATCGCTGATCGAACCGGCCGAGAACATGGCGGCTTATGAATACAGCGTGTTAGTCACCTCGCTCACCGACGAAGTGGTCAGCATCGTACAGCACTATCGCGACCGCGCCGATTGCGAGAACAACTTTGATGAAATCAAAAACCAATGGGGTTGGGGCGGTTTCGTGACCAAGAAAATCAAACCTTGCCGCCTCATCGCCCGCATGATTGCCCTGATTTATAACTGGTGGTCGCTGTTTGTCCGCTTGGCGGAACCGGATAAACACTATGAAGCCATCGTCTCCCGACCCTTACTGTTGCATGGCGTCGGCAAACAAACCACTCATGCCGCGCAAAATCTATGTGAATGGAACTTTATCTTTTTGATTTTTGCGTCGATGCATTATCAGCAATGCCAGCAAAAGTCACATCTAAGTCTGGAAATACAATGATGCCGAATATAGTGCCGAACACCATGCCCTCGGCGAAGATGCCGATCGGCAAGGAGAGGATCACTGGCAAGGGAAACAGAACGCTCTTGCGCGGCCAACTGGAAGTATGCGCAAGTATTGCCGCTACTATGCATTTTTTTGCCGGGGGGCAAAACTCGCCCCCATTTTGCCCAATGAGTTAAATCAAACAATCACTTTTGCGCTGCTGACAGCTGTTGAGACTCGGATATATGCAGCTCCATAATTTGCGCGGCCGCGCCTTTTGCCGCATCGATATAAGGGATCAGGACCAAATTTGCGCCGGCTGCTTTTAGCTTGTCTGCGATAGTCTGATGATGGGCACTGACTGCTACTTGTCCTTGAAAGTTTTGGCTACGCAAACTGTGCAATAGGGCCAGACTGACATGCGGATCGTCCGCCGTGCTGATGACCCATTTAACCCGTGTTAACGGTAAGGTGGCGATAAATTCCGGGTCCTCGGCATCGCCATAATGAACCGGATGGCCGGTCCGATCGCCTGATCGTACCAGGTCGGGATTGAAATCGATGCCGTAGACCCGGTAATGATGAACTCTCAAAATCTCGGCAATACCCGAACCGAAACGGCCCAGGCCAATCAGAATCACATCGGCTTCCGAATCCATGATGAACCCATCTTCCTGGTGTTCTCTGTGCGTGATTTTGCGTTCAAAAACACCCAACCAAGGTGCCAGCTTTTCGTACAGATAGTGCGAATAGATGATCATATAGGTCGAGGCGCTGATGGTGATCAGCCCAACCAGCGTGATCACGCCGAGCGTGTGCGGACTAATATGCTCCAATTTGACGCCCAAGGCGCCCAGGATCAATGAGAATTCGCTGATTTGCGCAACGGTGAGTCCCGCCAGAAAGCCGGTCCGGTTTCTATAGCCCAAATAACCCATGATCACCATGACGATCAACGGGTTACCGATCAATACAAACGCCGAAAATATCAGTGCGGGTTCCAGCTGTTGACCGATCAGCGTCAAATCCATTTGCGCACCCAGGTCGATAAAGAAGAACAGCAGTAGAAAATCGCGCAGGCCCACCATGCGCGCGGCAATCAGGTTTTTAAAGGGTGAGGAAGCAATCGAAACCCCCGCCAGAAAAGCGCCGACTTCCTTGCTGAACCCAAGCAGCATGCCGATTGTCGCCAGTGACACCGCCCAGGCAATTGCAAACAATATCAGCAGCTCCTGTGACTTGGCCAGCAGACGCAAGACAAACGGCAACACATAGCGCATCACCAGCATGACGATCATTATAAACGCGGCCCCATTGACTATAACCTTGAGAGCCTCCCGTTGCAGAGAACCGATATCTTGGCCCTGACCGAAAGCCGTCAGGCCTATCATGACCAGGACCACGACGATGTCCTGAACAATCAAAAATCCCAAGGCTATGCGGCCATGCAGGGCATCGACTTCGCGTTTGTCGGACAGCAATTTGACGATAATAATGGTACTGGAAAAGGTCAGTGCCACCGCGACATAAAGCGCGCCTACCGGGTTCATGCCCAAAGCCAGCGCTATCAGATAACCGAATACCGAGGTAAAAAACACCTGCCCCAGCCCGGTCGCCAGCGCCACCGGACCCATGGTGCGGATAATATGCAGATCCAGTTTCAGACCCACCACAAACAGCAGCAAGGCAATACCCAGCTTGGACAACAAGTCGATTTGATCATTGGCGCTCACCAATTCCAGACCCGCCGGGCCGACAAATATACCCAGCGCGATAAAGGAAACGATCAGCGGCTGTTTCAAGCGTAAACCGATAGCCCCGAACAAAGCAGCCAAAAACAGTAATGCGGCTATTTCGGTAAAGATATCGCTAAAAATTTCATTCATGGCGTGTTCTCGATTTCAGCGCCGTCACTAGACAAGGCCAGCGACGGCAATACGACTCGGTCGCCCGCCTGCAAACCCGCCAAGATCTTGATGCGGCCATCCGGATAACGCTGGCCCAAGCGCACAAAACGCCGCACGATCCGTCCGTCCTGCAGCACCCAAACCATATCCAGTTGTCCCGCCTGCTGCAGATAGGCTTCCGGCATTAACAAGACTTGCTCCTCCCCCTGCGGAATGCGCAGGCGGGCAAATAGGCCCGGAAATAAGCCGGCCTGTTGCTCGACGCGGGTTTTAATCAATACACTGCGCGCAGCGGATTCGGCCGCCGGCACTATTTCCGCAATCGTCACCGGCAGGGTTTTATTTAGCGTGTCGATACGGGCCTCCAGCACTTGCCCGACTTGCAGGCCGACCGCGACGGCTTCGCGCACATTTGCTTCAAAACGCAGTGCGGCCGGATCGTACAGGGTTAGCAGTTTTTTTCCCGGCAAGGCGATATCGCCCGGCTCGGCGTAGCGATCGATCACGCGCGCGGCAAAAGTGGCTTTTATCCGCCCATAGTGCAACACATGCCTCGCTTCGGTAAGTGCTTGCCGGGCCGAGGCCGCTTGCGCGATTAAGCTTTCATAGTCGGCTTTGGCCATTTCGAGATCGGCCAGTGTGGCACTTTCCTTGTGATAAAGACCCTGAGTTCTATTGAAGTGGCTGCGGGCGTTTTGCAAACGGGCGTTGATCGCATTCAGGTTGCCGCCGGCCTGAGCGCTGCGCGCCTTGAGATTCTGATCATCCAGCGTAATCAGCATCTGTCCGGGTTTTACGCTATCTCCCGCTTTAACATGGATAGCCTTGATCCTGGCCTGTATTTGCGCCGCCACCTCGGTGGTTTGCCCGGATTGCACGGAGGCGGCAACGTCTTCGAATAAGGGGATGCGCTCGGACGTCAGCGTCAATGCCGGCCCAGAATACCGGCTGCCGGCCGCATGAATGCCCGGCTGGATTTTTTGTTCGAAGGCGCCGGCCATCCACAAAATCATCAACAACAAAACCAGCAGTGTGCTTATCGATGTGACCAGGGTCTTAATGGAAGTGGACAAGATCATTGCTCCGCGTCTGAGTAAATTAGGTAATAAACCGCCGGGATCACGAACAAGGTAAACAGCGTGGAGCCGATAATACCGAAAATGATGGCAATGGCCAGGCCGCTGAAGACCGGATCGAGGACGATGACGATGTTGCCTAACAAGGTCGTACCGGCCGTCAGCAACACCGGCCGCATTCTGATCGTGCCGGCTTGCAGCAAGGCATCAGTTAAAGCCAGGCCTTCTGTTCTGGCCTGGGTGATGAATTCAACCAGAATCAACGAATTCCTGACCACGATGCCGGCCAGGGCGATCATGCCTATCATGGCCGTGGCGGTAAACAACACCGGGTCGGGGCTGCCATTGATAAGCCGTTCGCCAAACTGATTCAGCAGCCAGAAGCCCGGCATGATGCCGATCACGGTCAACGGTATCGCCGACATGATGATCAAGGACAGGGTGGCCGAAGCGGTTTGCAGGCGCAGCACGAAAAAAATGCCCACTAACGCGAAGGCAAAGGCCAAACCCATATCCCGAAACACTTCCACGGTGATTTTCCATTCGCCTTCCCCGCCCCAATTCAGCGTCACGCCTGCCGGCAGTTGCCACGGAATGCCGCCGCCGGAGTTGAAAAAGGTCCGTTGCCCCCAATCCGGCGCGGTGTCGCTGGAGCCGTTTAAATCGGCAGCGACATCGGCGATGACTTCCGCCGGCGTGCGTCCTTCCAGCTCGGCCATCACATACACCACCGGTTTCAGATCTTTATGGTAAATGGCTTGATCGGCGGTGGATTCGATAAACTCGCCCAGTTCGGCCAAGGCAATCATAGCCGGCCCGGTTAAACTTTGTGCCTTGAGCGGCAACGCGCCGAAGGCCTGTTGACTATCGCGCGCGGCTACCGGCAGGCGCACTTGAATCGGCACCGGGTGTACTTCCCGTTCCAGATTGAAGTAAGCAGCGGTCATACCCCGGTTGGCCAAGCTCGCGGTTTGGGCGATAGTCTGCGTGGCAACGCCGGATAGCGCCGCCTTTTCCTTGTCGGTGACAAAACGCCAGCGGGTTTGGGCCGATTCGACGCTGGAATCGATATCCACCACGAAAGGCTCTTGCGCCAGGCGCCGCATGACGATGCCGGCGGCTTGTCTTTGTTTGGCATAACCGGTCAGCGTATCGGCGTAAAGCTCCGCCACCAGGGTGCTGATCACCGGCGGACCGGGCGGCACCTCGACCACTTTGACCGAAACACCGCCGGTATTTAACGGTGCCAGCAAGGCCCGCAATCGCATCAGAATCGGATGCGACTGATGTTCGCGCCGCTCTTTGGGCGCCAGCGTCAAGCGAATATCGGCCAGATGCGGCCCTATTCTATAGTCGTATTGCCGCATCAGGCCGTTGAAGTCGATAGGCGACGGCACCCCGACATAAGCCGCTTGCGCGGCTATTTCCGGCAGTTGGGCAGCCAATTGCGCGGCCTGCCGGGTGACGGCGGCGGTTTGTTCCAGGCTGGCATTTTCCGGCATGTCGATGAGAATCTGCATTTCGTCTTTATTATCGAAGGGCAGCAGTTTCAGCGGCACCATGCGCAATACCGGCAGCATGGCGGTCAGCACGAACAGCCCCAGCATCAAGCAGATCAAATACCAGGCAGCCTTGCGGCTGGCGATGCAGGGTGCGACCAGACGCGCGTACAAACCGGGCGCTGCAGCGCTTGCCGCCTCTTCCGCGGCGGGCTTGAGGGCTTTACCGGCCAGCCAGGGCGTGACGATAAAGGCGACCACGGTGGACAACATCACCGCCACCGGCACGTTAAAAGCCATCGGCGCCATGTAAGGCCCCATCATGCCGGTAATGAACGCCAAGGGGATAAAGGCCAGAATGATGGTCAGGGTCGACATCAATAAAGCCGGGCGAATTTCAGCCATCGCCGCGACAATCCGTTCCTGCTGGCTGCCTATCCCCTGACGCATGAAACGTTCGATGTTATCGATGCCGGTAATCGGATCGTCGACCAATAAACCCAAGGCCAGAATCAGCGCAAACAAGGTGACGCGGTTGATGGTGTAGCCGAACGCCATGTCCAGCATCAGCGTCGCGCCATAACAGATCGGTATCGCCAAACCGACCACCAACGCCGGCCGCCAACCCAAAAAAATACCGATGAACAACACCACGGTGGCGATGGCAAATCCCAGGCTGCTGACCAGATTGTTCACCTTGTCGTTTGCGGTTTGTCCGTAATCGCGCAGTACTTCGACATGCACTTCCGGCGGCAATAAGGCTTGCGAAAGTTCGTGCAGTTTCTGATGAATATTTTCCGCCAGCGTCACGGCGTTGGCGCCGCGTTTTTTGGCGATCGCCAGGGTAACCAGCGGATAATCGGCGGGATATTGCGCGGCCAGGGGATGAGCGGCCGCGAAACTGAGCCAGTTGTAATGGTCTGTTTCCGCAGGGCCGTCCTGGATGTCGGCAACATCGGCTAAATAGACCGGCACACCGTCGACCCGGTTAACCACCAGTTTGCGCAACTGCTCGATACCGGCAATAAAATCCCCTGCCTCGAGTTGAATGGCGGCATTGTCCACCGCGACGATGCCGGCGTTAAGCAACTGATTGGCCGCTTGAATCGCCGCCACTACTTCCAGCGCGGTGGTCTGCCGTGCCATCAAGCTTTGTGGATTCAGCAACACCTGCAGGGTGCGCAGCCGACCACCGATGACATTGATTTGGTTGGTATCGGCAATCTGCTGCAACTCGACCGTGAGTTCATCGGCAAAGCGGCGCAATTCATAGTCACCGTATAGATCAGGATTGCTGCTCCACAAGCCGGCGACCACAATCGGTACGTCGTCGACTTCCACCGGCTTGACCAGCCAGTTTGCGACCACAGCAGGAATTTTGTCCTGATTGGAATACAGCTTGCTGTAGACGTTCAGCAACGAATCTTCCCGGTCTTCACCGACAAAAAAGCGCAAGGTCACGATGGCTTGACCGTTTACGCTGCGGGAATAAACATTCTCCACGCCGGTGATCTGGGTTAACAACTTCTCCAAGGATTGCGTCACCTGCTTTTCGATCTGGGCAGCCGACAGGCCGGGAGCCGATACCAGCACATTCGCCATCGGCACCACAATTTGCGGTTCTTCTTCCCGCGCGGTAAAAATCAACGCCAGCACACCCAACGAAATGGATAGAATAAACACAAACAAAGGCAAGCCACCTTGCAGCGCATGGCTGACCAGGCGGTCTAACAGATGGGGTTTGGGTGCATCGGCTAAATTTGACAAGGCGATCATCAATTATCGATTTCTAATATTTCATCTTTGCATAGCCCATTAGGTTTTTCAATCGAATACAAAACCGCAACGGCTTTAGTTCAAACGGGCAATCAACAAGAGGGACAAACAGGCAGTTTTGACAAGTTGGAAGGGTCTGTTTGCGCGAGCTTTTATCTGTGCGATGTTGGTTTCGGCGCAATACCCCTGATGTGTCAACACTTTTCCATGCACGGCTGAGTTGCTAATTTCGATTCTTTGGATCCGCCTGTGTTGGACGGGACGTGGAATGCTATTCGGTGACCGCGAAAGGACGGACTTTAGCCATCAGCTGACCCGCCGTGACCGGTTCAAGCGTACCCATCGGATAGCCCGCGGCTTCCAGTGCGCTTGCCACCCAGCTGTTACAGGTATTCAACAGGTGAAATTTTCCACGGGCGGGATAAAAAAGGCTATGAGGTTCCCAGCCTGATCCTATCGGCCTGGTTTTCAAAGCCCCGAGTCTGAGAAAACTAGAATGGAGATACGCCACGAATCTGGCAAAACCGGCTCGGGCGACATCGAGACGAATCATCTCATATCCGGCAAAATGGCTGGCGGCCGCACCTTGGATGCCAACCACATGCAACACGCTGGCAGTGGGCCAGAGGCTCGCTTTTAAGGTCAACCACAAACCGGGGCCGCTCGACTGGTAATAATCCCAATCCCCCCAACCCAGTTCCAAATAATCGGATGAGGGAAAATCCGCGGCTTCCGGGATGAGTCCCGAGGGAATATCTATCCGCCTGACGACCAAACCGGTGTGCCAGCCATGGTTAACCACATAGATCGAGACTGCCGCGTCGCCTACGGGACGCAGGCTAGGAGCGGACGCTTCGTCTTGTACGGAAAAAGTGGGGGGGCCCGCGCAAGCGGAACACAGCCATAACAGACAAAACAGAAATGCCCAGAGCGGATTCATCGTGTCAGAAAATCCGCTATGGCCTGGAAGCGCCGGCGATGGATGGCCGGATCGATGTCCAGTGGGTGCGCAAATTCAGGGGATTTCAGTACTAGGCCGCCGCGCTGTTGCACGATTTTCGCCATCGCCTCGATGTCCTGCGGCGGCACCACGCGATCCAACAAGCCAATGATGAGCATGAGTTTCGAAGCATCCTGAGGGAGCTGGCGTAGCGGATCGTATTCTTCCGGGCAGCCCAGCCCGGAAATCCGGCTGGGAGAAGAATCTATCACCAGCGCATCGTAGTCCCCGCTTGGGCCGACGGCATTAGTCAGGATGACGCCGCCCATGGACATGCCGTAAAGGTAACGGCGGCGATAGCCTTGGGCATTCAATGTCGTGACGAGCTCCCGATAATCGGAAACGATCGCCTGTAGCCGACTCTTGCCTGCGGAAAGTCCGTAACCCCTATAATCGTAAACGTAAACGTAAACATCCAGTCCCGTCTCCCGAAAGAACTCCAATTTGCCCATGATCCGGTCGGCCAGCGTGGCATTACCTTGGGCCACCAGCAGATAGCCGCGGGGATTTGCGGCACGTAGCTTATACCCGCCCAGTTCGCGGCCATCACGGGTGGCAAACGATAGCGGTTCGATGTTCCGGATCGACTCGACGCGGCTTGCATCAGGCTCTCCGGCGGCCATCCGGAACTGCCAGAACGCCAGTGGCTCACGCAGAAAGCCGCAAACGCTGCTTTCCAAATCGGCTTCAACCTTCATAGCATGAGCCATCGTGCAAGCTCCAATGAAAAGCATCATAGTCAAAAACCAAAACCGTAACCGGCGGAAAGGCTGACAAGGATTATTATGCGTCATGATGGTTAGCCAATTGCCCCGTGTACTCGCTGAATGCAGAGTGAATCCCTCCCGACATTGCGCACACGGTTCGAATGTCAACTAGGGGCCCTCATTCCACAATAAAATCGGCTTTTGCCGACATAACAAGGCGGGACTCGACGGCGTTCCCGACCTTGTTATGCCTGATGGCTTAGATCTTTCCGTCCAGTCCCATTTGGAAGTATTTGTGGGTGATTTTGTCTTGGTTTTCCAATAGCCAGTCGATGTCCGGCGTATTGGTCATGGCTTTATGGATGGCTTGAGCCATGGCCTTACGGTGAATGTCGAACAGAATTTGGTGGTCCAGATTGTCGTCTTTGGCGACGCTCGGGTTCAGCCAGACCGAGCAAATGATGCCTAAGTCGTTGGCTTTTTCTTTTGGAATATCGCCGGCGCGAACCGCATCCAATACGCCGTTGGCAATGGCGGCTTGTACCGTGCCCATCAAAATATTGGTGTAACGGCTATTTTTGACGGTGACTTTGCTGACCATCAGTGTGACCGGCCTCACTTGTATGTCGGTATTCAAAATGGCGAATACCCGGCTATGGCCTTTGACTTGGTCGCCGGTCAGGGTCGCAAGCGCGGTGCCGACCGGGCCGTCCAATTCGCCGATGATGATTTCCGGTTCCGCCGCTGTTCCCGGCGGCCCGCCGGCCACCAAGGCTTCGCCTGTGCGCATGATAATTCGTTCACTCATTATTTTTCTCCTTATGCGTGGTTTAAAGAATCGCTTGTTCGCTCATTCGAACAAGAACTATACGTTTTACCGCAAACCAACGTCGGAGTTCAAATAGGGTTTTCCTCGGCTTTCAGCCAGGAAAGAAATAATTTGTAGCCCAGCGCCAATACCACGGCACCGACGAACAGTCCGATAATGCCGGAATACATCATGCCGCCGATGGCGCCGATAAATATCACCGCGATGGGTAAATCGATGCCGCGACCCATCAATATGGGTTTTAAAAAATTGTCCAACGAACCAACCATCAGCATCCACACCATGAATACCGTCGCGGAAAACGCTTCCTGTTCGGAGAATACGTAGATGATGGTCGGCAAAAACAAAAGAAGCGTCGGTAGCTGAACAATCGCGATGAGTAAGCACGCCAGCGTCAAAATCCCCGCGCCGGGCACCTCGGCGACAAAGAAACCGGCGCCTGCTAGTAATGCCTGGATGAATGCCACGCCCAATACGCCGCGCGCTACGCCCCGGATAGTGGCAATGCTCAACTCGGTTAATTCGCCGCCTTGCTTACCGGCAACGCGTTTGCCGAACGAAACGGCGAGTTCATGGCCGGATGTGCCGTTAAGCAGCAATATACCGCAGATGATGACGGAAACCAGAAATTGAAAAATCGTCCCCATGACAGAAACACTGGAGGAAATTAACCAGGCGCCTATCGGTTTCAACTCCGGTGCCAGTTGTTTGGCCGCGTCACTTATGTTGACGGACGCTTTTTGCCAAAAACTATAGATAGGCTCGCCGATCAATGGCCAATCGGCCACTTTTTCGTTAGGGGTGGGAATGACGAAAGTTTGGTTGTGGAGTTTGCTAGACAGATTCTTGGTGTTTTCGCTGATCATCTCGGCGAAAAACACACAAGGGCCCAAGATGATAAATATCAGGATTGCCGTAATCAATATGGCTGAAAGTTTCTCCCTAGAGCCTAATGCGTTCGACAGATTGCGGTGTAACGGATAAATCGCCACCGCAATGATAATGCCCCATACCAAAGGGTTGATAAACGGCCCGGCAATGTGAAAGCACCAGACCAACAGCAGCGTCACGAACCCGATTCTGATCGCGGCTTCAATGGCTTTATGGCTGAATTCGTCGGTTGTAGCTGAGGTTGGACTATTTGTCATCGTAGATACTCCAAATGTAATTGCCAGGTTGAGGTTTCAATAGAACGTTATTATTTGACCGTTACAACTAGTTACCTATGCATTCCTTCTGGTATCGCTCTCTTGCGGCGCTTCTGCGCACCGGTTGGTTTTTAAGTTCATCGATTTGTTTTTTTAGGTCCTCGCAGAATTGATCAATTTGCTCGCTTGGCGTTTTGTAGTTGGGGTCCTCGAAGGTTGGGGGCGCTTCGAACATCAGTGATCTTGAATAATCGTTGCGTTGCTCCTGAGCCGATACCGGCGCGCTTAGTAAGGCAATGAGTAATAGCGTAAAGCGAATCATGGAACAGGGTTTCATGGTGATTGCGTTTGTGAGTTAAATGGTCAAAAAAAGTTTTAATATTGTCAGGTCTGGAGTACGGAATTAGTTTAACCAATTGTTAAAAAGCGTGCGATCAAAAATAGGTACTGAACCGGTATGCCGCCTAGGATTAGAGGTAAATGTTATTATTTTGGGTTTTTACAGCCTTAATGGATAATA
The DNA here is from genome assembly GCF_054172045.1 of Methylomonas sp. MgM2. Lineage (NCBI taxonomy): Bacteria > Pseudomonadati > Pseudomonadota > Gammaproteobacteria > Methylococcales > Methylococcaceae > Methylomonas > Methylomonas sp. MgM2. The sequence continues at coordinate 12,014 of NZ_JBSYXO010000012.1, forward strand.
ATCGTACTGTTTTAGGCCAAATAACAATTCAACTGCGACTTCTGCATGTTCGAACTTCATCTTGCCGGCACGCCATCGTTGCATAGGTTCAAACCCCTGACCGAGGCTATTCATAGGCAATTCCGGAAGGATCGTGAAGCCGCTGAGTCAGCCGCTTTGACTTGGGCCGATTGGTTTAATCATCGACGGAGGCGGAGTGATTGGTAATATCCCCTGGGCCGGGGCGGTTCACTTTAAACCTAGCCCGTCAGGCGGAGTTCGACTCCAATTTAATAAGGTAGTCACTTAAAACGGGGAAGGATCCGGCTGTCAAAGGTTACCCCTGGGAAAAGTGCCTCCTCGGGTTGTAATAACGTAAACCGGCCAAAAACGCTATTGATTTGCCGAATCGAATAGCTTGCTGGCCAATCGGCACTGACAAAACCTTTCATGAGTATATAGAATGTTTAAGACCAAGATCGCGCAAGTAACTTTTTTAACGACGATAACACTGATGTTGGCGGGTTGTTCCATCGTGCAATCGGACGCTAACGCCATCAAGGCCGAAGTAGTGGAGCCGGCTCCCGATGCCGGATTCATAGAACATCCGGAACGTCAGTCCAAGCGCGCCGATATGCCGTTTCAAAAGGTATGGATCAGACCGGGTTTCGATAAGGCCGAATATCGCGAACTCGTCGTCGCTCCGATCGATACGCGCTACATGCTGAAAATGGATTGGCTGCACAAACTGAGTTCCGCGAACCTGATCGGCGATGTCAAAAAAGATACGGAAGAACTGGCGAAATATTTCCACGACCGGATCGTTAAAGAGTTCAGAGAGGATCCGAATCATCGATTCACCGTTATTGAATTCGCGCAACAACACCGGTATCCGGCCTTGCGATTGGAAATTGCGCTGATTGAAATCGACCCTTCCGATTCGGTACTGCATGCGTTGAGCTGGGCCGGTCCTATCGGTTCAGGTACCGCGGCAGGGGCTATCAATCAGCGCCGGGCGGCTTTCGAAGCCCGCATACGCGACCTGCAGACAGGCCGTCTGGTTGCGACTTTTGCCGATCGCGATACGGCCGACGTGGGTCCGATCGACCTGACTCGCTTGACTTGGTACGGACCGGCCAAGGGCATTATGGATCGTTGGGCCAAGCAGTTCGTGCAAGTCGCCAATCGCAAACCCGGCGAGTCCGTTAGCGATCCGATTCCGTTCACGATGATGCCGTTTTGATTCTTTTTGGTCGAGGGTAAGACCAAAAGCGCCCGGCCACTGCACATTTTTTTCAAGGAGACGAGGATTGTGAAAAAGCAATTTATCCGACTAGCAAGCTTGATGGCCTTGGTTTTGCTTAGTTGCGGAGCGATTGAAGGGAACGCCAACACAACCAGCGATATCGATCGTACGATATTGCCGATCGCGCCGCCCGCCTATAAACCGATAACCGAATTAGATGCCCGCAACGCTAAAGCGCCCCCCATTTTCCAGGTTAAAGCGCCTAAAGGTGCGCCCAATGTGGTTATCGTCTTAATAGACGATATGGGCTTTGGCACAGCTAGTACTTTCGGTGGGCCAGTTGCTATGCCGACCTTGGATCAATTGGCCCAAGGCGGATTGCGTTATAACAATTTTCACACGACTGCTTTATGCTCGCCAACGCGGCAAGCATTGAAAACCGGACGTAACCACCATTCCGGCAATACCGGTTCGATTATGGAAACCGCAACGGCTTTTCCAGGCGATACCGGCATGTTGCCGAACAGTGTGGCGCCTTTGGCGGAGATGCTCAGGCTCAATGGCTATAGCACCGGGGCGTTCGGTAAATGGCATGAAACCGCGCCATGGGAGGTTAGCGTTTCCGGGCCTTATGCGCGTTGGCCGACTTTGCAGGGTTTCGATAAGTTTTACGGCTTCTTGGGAGGCGAGACCAACGAGTGGTCACCATCGATTTATGACGGGGTGACCAAAGTAGAGCCTCCGAAGGACCCTAATTATCATTTTACGACCGATATGACCAACCAGGCGATCGCCTGGGTGCGTTATCAGCAGGCGTTGACGCCGGATAAGCCGTTCTTTGTTTATTACGCACCGGGTGCCACCCATGCGCCGCACCATGTTCCTAAGGAATGGGCGGATAAATACAAGCACAAATTCGATCAAGGCTGGGACAAACTCAGGGAAGAAACCTTACAGCATCAGATCGCCTTGGGTATCGTGCCTGTCGATACTAAGTTGGCGAATAAACCCGAGGCCATCAAAGATTGGGATACGCTTTCCGATGATGAAAAACGCTTGTTTACCCGACAAGCGGAAGTGTTTGCCGGCTTTGCCGAGCAGACCGATCACGAGATAGGGCGCTTGGTGAATGCCATCGAAGATTTGGGCGACATGAATAATACCTTGTTTATCTATATCGCGGGCGATAACGGCGCCAGTGCCGAAGGCGGCATGAACGGCATGTACAGCGAAATGACTTATTTCAATGGCGTGCAGGAAACCGTTGAAGACATGCTTAAACATCTGGAGCACTGGGGCGGGCCGCAAACCTATCCGCATATGGCGGCCGGCTGGGCAGTCGCTTTCGATTCGCCGTTTATGTGGACGAAGCAGGTGGCTTCGAATTTTGGCGGTACCCGCAACGGCATGGTCATTTATTGGCCTAACGGTATCAAAGCCAAAAACGAAATAAGGTCGCAGTTCCATCACGTGATCGATATCGCTCCGACCGTATTGGAAGCGGCGCATTTGCCGGAACCGAAAGAAGTCAACGGTACGAAGCAAAGGCCAATGGAAGGCGTCAGCATGACGTATACCTTTGACGATGCCAAAGCTAAAGACCGCCATTTGACTCAGTATTTCGAAATTTTCGGCAACCGTGCCATTTATCACGATGGCTGGTTGGCCGGCACAGTGCATAGAGCGCCTTGGGAAATGAAGCCACGCCATCCATTGGAACAGGATGTTTGGGAGCTTTACGACGTGACTAAGGATTTTAGCCTCAGCAATGATTTGGCCAAACAAAATCCGGCCAAATTGGCCCAGATGCAAAAGCTATTCATGACCGAAGCGCCCAAATACAACGTGTTGCCGATAGACGATAGGCTAATGGAACGTATTACCGCGTCTGAAGTGGGGAGGCCGGATGTGATGGAAGGCCGCACGTCGCTGACCTTGGGTGAAGGAATGATGGGCATGACCGAAAATGTGTTCATCGACATCAAGAATCGCTCCAAAACCATTACCGCCGAACTGAATATTCCGGAGGGCGGCGCGAACGGCGTCATCATTGCACAAGGAGGACGTTTCGGGGGGTGGAGCCTGTATATGAAAGACGGTAAGCCTGCCTATACCTATAATTTCCTCGGACTAAACCAATATACAGTGGCTGGTTCAGAAGCATTGCCTGCCGGCAAAGCGACCGTGGTGTTAGATTTCGCCTATGACGGTGGAGGTGTTGGTAAAGGCGGCACCGGTACGTTGTCCGTCAACGGTCAGAAAGTGGCGGAAGGCCGCATCGACCGCACCCAGCCGCGGATTTTCTCGGCAGACGAGACGGCTGATGTGGGGATCGATGACGCAACGCCGGTGGTGGAAGCTTTAGGCGAAGGCAGTCAAACCCGCTTCACCGGCAAAATCGAAAAAGTCACCGTTGAAGTAAAATAAGGCTGAGCCCGGCCTCAACGTTAAGCTTAGGAAGCGATTGGTCGGGACCGTGACGGTTGGAACAGGTTTTAGGTCTTGAGGTCGGCAATTAGTCACAGGAGAAATGGTATGAAACTGCCGCCGCGTTTGAAACGCGAAATGGTGGAGGTCGGTTTAGTCTCCCTCTACTTTTTCTGTTGTTTTAGCGTGTTTATGATTTTGAAGAAATTAATATTGGCCGACTATCACGTTGAGGTGCAAGCGCTTCCAACCGCCGCTATCGGTGCGTTGATTGCGGCAAAAGTTGCGATTGTTCTGGATAAGACGCATGCGGGGACGCGCTTGGAGGCAAATCATTCGTTGTTGGCGGCGGCCTTGTATAAAGCAACGGTTTATATTTTCGCGACATTCTTTTTATTGGTATCGGAGAAAGTGTTCGAACACTATAAGGCAAACGGCGGTGTACTCCCTGCAATCGCCGATATCTGGGAGCATCGGGATCGAAATATCATGCTCGCCAAGCTGCTGTGCGTCAGTCTAACTTTTTTTGCCTATCATATTTTTGCCGGTATCGATAGGCAGATCGGAGAAGGGAAACTACGTCGGATGCTGTTGTGGCATCCCGATCGCCTTAAAACATCGCAATGAAAGTGGAATGAAGTGCCTGTGTACGCAATTTTGGTTAACAATGTTGGCGAAGTTTAATTTAGTCATCGAAGGAGGTGGTCTATGAATGAAAAAAATAGGTTTCAAGCGATACGCACGATAATGTGCGTGTCGGCACTGTCGGCGGCCATCGCGGGCTGCGCCGAGAACGAGGCGATCAACAAACCGTCGCCGCCCGTTGTCGCGGAAGTCCCCGCGTTACAAGCTGTGGCCGAGCCGGCGGATGCGCAAGGCATCTTAAAGCGCATGGCGGCGTTTCTTGCTCAAGCACCGCGATTTACGTTCAATTTGGACAGTACCTACGACGTTTTGCAAGATTCGGGGCAGATGCTTGAATTTGCTGAAGTCCGCAAGATTACGGTCAGCCGCCCTAATGATCTGCGCATCGAGTCGGACGATAGCAGCGGCGAGAAGCATGTCGTCCTATACGATGGCAAGGACATCACCGTGTACAGCCCTACACAAAAAGTCTACGCACAAACCAACAAACCCGGCGGCATAGACGAAGCGGTGATGTATTTTCTAAGGGATTTACACATGCGCTTGCCGTTGGCGATGATGTTGGTCAGTCGCTTCCCGGAAGAAATCGAGAGCCGGACCCGTGAGCTCGATTATGTCGAAAGGACGTCGATTTACGGTAAACCGGCCCATCATTTGGCCGGGCGCACGGAAACGGTCGATTATCAAGTGTGGATCGCGGAGGGCGCGCAACCCTTGCCGCTACGCATCGTGCTGACTTACAAGACCGAAGAAGGACAGCCGCAGTACCGCGCTCAATTTTCCGATTGGAATTTAACGCCTCAGATTCAGCAGGCCCAATTTACCTTTTCGCCCGCCGCAGGTGTAAACAAAATTGCCTTTTTGGCGCAGCTACCCAGTCTTGCGCCTGAAGCAGTTGTCGCTCCAGCTCAAACAGGAGAACAGAAATGAATGCTAAAGCTTATCTAGTCGTTACCGCGATCGCTTCCCTCTTGATCGGTGCGGGAAACGATGCGTATGCGCGTGGTTTCGGCGGCGGTGGAGGCGGTGGGTTCTCCCGTGGGGGAGGGGGCGGTTTTTCACGCGGCGGCGCCGCCTCTAGCGGCAGTTTTTCTTATGGAGGCAATCGAGGTTCCTCTGCGGCTTCGGCTTCGAGGACGTCAAGTCGTAATCAGACTATGCAAACGTCGTCGACGAATCGCTCGGAAACTGCGCAATCCGCATCCGCAAATCGTTCGAGCGCCTATTCCACGGCGTCTACGAATAGGGCCTCAACCCAACAAAGCCGTCAATCGACTGTTTCATCGAATCAGGAACAACGCCAAAATTATTCACTTCAAAGCCAGCAGCAACGCCAGCAAACCTCATCCCAAAATCAACAGCAGCGGCAGCAGTATTCAAACCAAAACGTGCAGGAACGTCAAAACACAGTGAATAACAACTACTACGGGGGAGGCTATCACGGCTATTATCCGCCGCCCGGATACTACGACAATAATCATTGGGACGACGGCGAGGTGGCTGCCGTAGCCCTGGGGTCGGCGGCAGTCGGCGCGATGGCGGGCTACGCGGCCGGCCAATCTTCTAATCAAACTACTTCACAGACTACAACTTACACGACGCCACCGCCGGGAAGCACAGGCGGATTGCCCTGCAATCCCAATACAAAAGTGGTCAATGGCGTCACTTACTATCAGTGCGGTACCTCGTGGTATACGCAAGCGTATGGTAATAGCGGAGTCATGTACGTCCCGGTACCGCCGCCTAGCTAGTCGGATATGAGACCGGAATCGCTCGTTCCGGTCTCTCTGTCCCGCCTCAAGTAGCTGCAAAGATAAGAGTGAAACTTTTGGGCATTGCAGCTCAATTAAGCCTTGTTTCGGCGGATTAACAAAAAAGGAATGACCGCGGCAATTTAAGAAATGAACATAACAAAGATGGAAAAGAAGTTTCACATTGGATTCGTAAGCGCTTTAATGCTGTTGACTGCGAATGGAGCTAATGCGCTGGGACCGGTTGAAGTGCCTCCGACCTGGGGCGGCGACTGGGAATCGCGGCCCCGTGCGAGCGGTGATTGGGGCGGCGTTCGCGACGAGCTGGGTAAAAAAGGCGTGGTGCTGGATGCCGATATGTTTTTGTTGCCCGGCGGCGTGGTGACCGGCGGCAACAAAACGGGGGCGGAATTTTGGGGTAACGTCGATTATTCGTTGAATCTGGATACCGATAAAATGGGGCTGTGGCCCGGCGGTTTTTTCAAATTTCAGGGCGTTTCCACCTTTGGGAATTCCTTATACGACGACGCTGCGGCGGTTGTGCCTACGAATGTGGCCTATTTATATCCGGAATTCGACGAGCCGGCGAGCGCGTTGATGGGAGCCTCGCTGACTCAGTTCTTGAGTCCGAAATTCGGCTTGATGATGGGAAAAATGAATCTATTCGATTTTACCCCTACCGAGTTTTACGGTAATTACCGCACGCAGTTCATGAATTCGGGCCTGAACTTTTCCATGGCCTACCTGGCGGTGCCGATGTCGGCCTATGGCGGTGGGGTTCTTCTATTGCCAACCGAAGATATCATGGTGGCGGCCTTGGCGTTGGATGCCAACGGAACCCCAACGGATAACGATATCAGCAAAGCATTCGACGACGGTACTACCGTACTGACGGCGGCGAAAATAAACATCAAACCGTTCGGTTTGCTTGGCCATCAAGCTATCAGTGGAGTCTGGAGCGATAAGGTGCGCTTTGCCTTGGATCAGGACCCAAGTAACATTGCAAACGGGCTGTTGAAGGAACGCTATCCGCGTTTGGGGAATCCCGGTCCGATACTCGAACGCATTTTGGCCAAATTTTTTCCCGACCTGTTAGAGCCGGTTCAGCCCGCGAAGAAAAAGAACAGTACCTGGGCCGTCATTTATAGTTTCGATCAATACCTGTGGCAACCCGAGGGTGGCGATTCGAACCAAGGGTTTGGTATGTTTTTCAGTTTTGGCGCGACCGACGGCAATCCCAATCCCGTTCAATATAGTTATATTATGGGGGTTAGCGGTAAAGGCCTTATTTCAAGCCGGCCGAACGATTCATTCGGAGTTGGTTGGGCCCGCACCCAATTCAGCAGTCAATTTCTGACTTTTATGCGCGAGAAACTGGATATCGGCATGCAGGTGGAAGACGCGGTGGAACTATACTATACCGCTCAACTCACGCCGTGGTTGAATATTAGCCCCGATTTGCAAATCGTCAATTCGGCTTTGAACAAAACCTTGAATGATACCGGTGGGTTAAAGAATATCGATACATCGGTGGAAGCAAGCTTGCGCATGAATATATTGTTCTAATCATGCGGCGGGCGAGTCGAGTTTAAGGGAATAACACGGGGTAGCCAAGCAAGGATATAACCACGGTTATCCATCAGGGACGGTGAAAACGGTCGTGTCACCCGATGTCTGTTCCTGCTTGGCTAGGGTCGTAGATAAACCAAAAGCGTCAGAGCTTAGTTCGATAGCCGGCGCTCTTAAAGATGCGCTTCCTCCGGAGTTTCCACGTCCGCCGCGTTCCGTCCGGGCAGGCTCTCGATGTGCAGGGTCCGGGTCGGGAATGCGAACTGCACATTCATCCTTTCGGCCAAGTCCAGAATCTCCAGCAATATCCCTTGGCGCTCGGCGAGTTCGGCCGTCCAGTCGGGGACGCGCAGAAAGAAGTACACCAAAATATCCAAGCTATGCGCACCGAAGTCGTGAAACACGACTTGTATATTGTCTTTGTAGGTTTTGGGATGGTTCAGGATGATTTCCCTAATGCCCCCGGCAAACGCTTGAATTTTTCCGCTCGGCGTGTCATAGGTAAGGTTAAGAACGGTTTTTACTCGCCGATAGGCGCGCAATCCCATGTTGTCGACGGTGCTATTGACCACTTGGCTGCTTGGAATAGTCACCAGCGAATTGTAGAAAGTGCGGATGCGCGTGCTGCGGAAGCCGACATTTTCGACGGTGCCCTCGATGTCTTCCACCTTTACCCAATGACCGACGGCGAAAGGCTTCTCAAACATGATGATCAGCGAGCCGAGCAAATTGGCCAGGGTTTGTTGCGCGCCCAGGGCGACGGCCAAGCCGCCGACCCCGAGGCCGGCGAGTACCGAGTAGGCCGGTAAGCCGAGGCTGTCCGCTCCCGATATTAGAATGGCGATCGCGGCCACTGTGGTCAGTAGCCGCAAGGTCAGTCGGATCAGCTGGCTGTCGATGCTGCCTTTGTGGAGTTTTTCGCCCGCGATTACGCTTTCCGCCACAACCCCGCCGGCAACCCACACGGTCCAAGTAAGGGACAGAAAAAACACCGACCACAGCGATCGCGTTGCTACTTCGTAAACCACTCCTGAGATTCGCAGTACCTCGGCAAGAATGAATGCCGTCACCGGTGTTACGATTACCAGGCTGAGCGGTCTTAGCAAATGCGAGCTTCGGCCCAGAAATCCCTTGCGTTTGGACAAACGGCGGCTCAGGCGGAAACATACCAGGATGATGGCAAAGCCGACGCTCAGCAACACGGCGATCCCGAACCAGCGCCATAGCGGCTGGTCCAGAAAAGTGGCGCACGCCCAGCGGGGCGGATTCAGCAACCAGCGCGGCGGAACCACGCCACGCAAGGCTAAGGCGAGGCCGGCTGGGGTATAGGTGAAAAAATCGTATAGGCCGGGGGAAGCGTTTGGTTTGTAGGGGAGATCTTTGACCTTGAGGTAGAACTCGGGCAGTCTTTGAATCGTTTCCGGGCTAAACAGATACTCGCCGGCTCTGGGCCCGTGTTCGACTCTTGCAATTCGAATCTCGGAATTTGGCAAAGTCCAACGTTTCAGCTCGGTATCCGCCATGGTTTTGGCGTCCGGAACCGATTCAAGAGGCGGCATATCCATTCGGTCGAGAATCTCTTTCAATTGCATCGTGAGCCGCCGGGAGGACTCGTTTAACATGGCCGGAGGCAACTCGCTGAAGTTCAATGCCCGTTCGGCGGCTATCAGGCGATCCATAGTCGATTGTACGACCGCTATTTCCTCGGGCGACAGGTAAAGCTGCGAGGATGCCAGATACGAGCTTAGTAGTTGCTGTCTCGCCACGTAACTCTGATTCATGAAATCGAGGAAACCCTGCAGCGTGCTTCTGGGGCTGGATGTGTCTATCGGTTTGAGTGGATTTATTTCATCCGCAACGGCGGTTAAGCTGGAAATCTGCAAGCCGCATAGCAATATCAATATTGCCGGGAAGCGTGGCAGATAAAAAAACACTTTACGCTGGGCATTTACGGTCATGGCATCATTTTTGTAGTTTGAGTTTTGGTCATGATGATATCAAGTGCAGGCATTATCAAAGCCGGACCGACGCATTTATCGGCTCCGGCTTGCAAACGAAACAACCGGGTTTGTAGCACGAAAGCAGACTTTGAGTCGAGACCGCGTTCGGGTTGGAAAATAAAAAACCAATGTTGACGCGCCGGGCTCGAAGACTTTAGTACAGGCTTGATGCGCCAGGCGGATGTGTCCGACCGGAACACGGTTTCGAGAGGGGCGGTCAGAGGCCGCCCTGCCGAATTTGCAATAGAGCCGTGGAGTCTTTCGAGTCCTAACCGCGCCGAATTGAAGCGCTTATTGCGCTTCGTTCGCCGGCAGTACCTGCAATACGTAAAAGCCTTTGCCGACGGCGGTCGGGAAATAGATCCGGCCGCCGAAGCCCGGCGGGGTCAGGCCGTTTATCGACAGCGGCGGGAAAAAGTCGCTGGCGGCCAACAGCCGGCCGGTCGCCGCGTCGCGCCAGGTCAGCTGTTCTTTATAGTTTTCGGTAAACAGCGCGGCTTTGATCGGTTCGTGGGGCGCGTTCGGTTTCATATTGGTCAACAGCAATACGCGTTTGTCCTTCGGCCCGATCAGAGGTTGGAACGTGGTGGTCATGTCGTCCAGCACGAACACCGTTTTGAGTTCGCCGCTTGCCTGGTCGAGTTTGATGCCGGCCACTTTACCTATGCCCATGTCGGCCGAATAGATCATGCCGTTCTCGGGGTCGGCGCCCGCCTTGGGCGGACAAAAACTCCACTCGCCTTTCTTGAGCGGGCCGAACGGGGAAATGATTTGCATGCGTTTAGCATCCTTCTGATGGGCGACCACCACGCTGGACGCGACCGTTTCGCTGCCCATGCCGTTAAGCTGGAATCCCACCCATTCGCCGATCAGACTCGGCGCCGTAGCGGTCGTTTGGCCTTCTTGCATGGGTTGGATTACCCAAGTCTCGTCCAGCGTCAGTTTTTTCGCTGCCGGATCCCAGAAAGCGCGGCGGGCACTGGCGTTCATGCCCAGATAAATGGCGATTTTTCCTTCGAACATCGTAATCGCATGCGGCACGCTGGAGGGTTCCGGCAGCGGAATGTCGTCCAGCACTTCGAGCGTGTCGGGATCGACTGCGACCAGCTGCGAATTGGGCTGCTTCATGCCTTGCATGCCGCATTTGATGATCGCCATCGTGCCTTGCAGTTTGCAGCCGGTCGGCCGCGTTTGGTCCTTGACGATCAGGGTGCGGTCGGGCGCGACGGTCAGGTGCTTGAAATTGACGTCTTCGACGGGTGCGGCGCCGGAAGGCAGCGTGTTATGTTTCAAAATTGCGCCGCTGTCGGCATCGAGCAGCACGATTTGGTTGGACCAGGCGAACACGATTTTGCCGTTGTCCAGAATGTTCAAGTTGGCGTTACCGATCCAGCGGCCCGATGCGTTCGGGTTGTCCAGATAGGTGCGCCAGATCTCCTTGCCGGTGGTCGCGTCCGCCTTGGCGACGAAAGGTCCCGCCGGATTCGGGTCCGCCAGGGTCGGAAATTCGCCGCCGACGAGGTACAGTTCGCCGGGTTTGCGGTTATTGATGTAAGACACGCCTTGGTAGTCGTCGGCGCTACGCCAGGCCAGCACGCGGTTCGGGGCGTCGAACGCACCGCCGAACGTCGCGCAGGGGAAAAGGCCGCTGCGATGCGCATCGGCAATCTCGGCAGCGTTCAGCGACGAATAATAGCCGGGAGTGGGCAGTTTTTCGGCGCAGGCTAATTCCTGGGCATAAAGAGCGACGTCGCCGGGCAGGGGGCCGTGCGCCGCGACTTCGTTAGGTGTCAGGCCGAACTCGGCGACGTGCTGCTCAATCTTGGGCTGGGCCGCACTCCACAGTAAACGATAAAAAATCACGGCCAGCAGGACGATAAGCGCGACTGCCGCTAGTTTGATAGTAGTTTTCTTATGCATTGCGTTTCCTAGACGGGGATAAGACATTTCTATTGAGTGTTACTGTCGGGCCGCGAGAGGCTGGGTAGGGCTTTCGCTCCGGTCGCCTCGAACTCCGCCTTCGTGGTGTAATAGCCGCGCGGATAATACGGGCCCATCACCGCTTCCTCCATTCCCGGTTCGCTAATATTGTCGGGCCGTTCTTGCCAGTCCGGGTTGGTCGCCATGATGCGCATCATCAACATGCCGAAATCGCTGCGGTTGTGCGGGCCGTCGACGCCCTCGCCGCGCGCGCTCCATTCGATCCAAGCGACGCCGTTGTCGGCAGTCGCGTTCGCCGGCCGGTCTTCCTTGCGGCTGTATACAATCGTATAGTATCCGTCGGTATCCAACGGTACCTGCATGTCGGTCAAACCGTCGACGATCTGGCCGGAAGGCGCCGCTTCGCAACTGACCAGCGACCAATACTGGGTTTGAGCTTCGGGCGTCGTTTCCAGGCCTCTACCGCCGAAGCCGGCGTAGGTGTTGGGGAAGGCCGGCATTTTGCCGCGCATCACATAGACCGGGCCGAACCGGCGCGACAAGTGTAAAAACAGGTATTGCGTGGTCGGATCGCCGCCGCCGTCCATAGCGCCGGCATAAGGAATTTTGGCGCGCGCATCCGGCGTCTTAAAGGCGCCGAGTATCGAGTACTTTATATTCCAGTATTTCTCCCATTTAGGTTCCTTGCGCGCCGGGGCGGTCGCGGGGTCCAGCGACGGATCGTTGTTTTTCGCCTGAGTCAGCTCGTGCCACTGTTCGGCCGTTATCGGCTGCTTGGTGGCTCCTTCGATCGGTCTGCCGAAGCGCTTGACTACCTCCTCGGCGGAAAGCTTCTTGCCGTTGGCGAGTTTGCCGGTATAAGTCGGCAGGCCTCGACCGGGCCAGGATGTGTCCGCAGGGCCCCAGCCGGCCCCGTCCCAGCCTTGGTCGGCCAGATAGATGCGGTTGACGAATTGCAGTTCGCCGCCGTCTTTCCCGGCATAAAGCGTGTTCTTCGCGCGCCGTTTCGAGTCGGCCGGCGGGTTGGCGGCTATGATATGCAATTTAAAATCGCGTTTTTCCGCCAGCCGGTCGGCGCCGACCCGGAACGGGTTCACGGAACCGCGCTCCGGTTCAATTTCGGGGCCGGCCAGCGCCTCGCCGGTGGATACGAAGGTGCCGTGTTCGGCCTTGTAAAGCGCGAACTGGAAATAACGCGCATGGGGGTAAGTGTAATTCAGGGTCAGGCTGCTGCCGGCCGGCATGGCCAGGCGGCCTATGAAATAGGTCGATTGCGTGTCCGGCCACAGGTTGGGGTTCTGGATCGGCTTGGGATACTCCAGATGGTTCCAGTAGGCCCAGCCGCGCGGCCCTTGGAACAGCGCGTCGTGGCCGTAGCGTTGATCGGTGCGCACGATGTTTTCCAGCGACTTGTCGCCGAACCGGGTGCCGCCTTGTGCGTTCAGGTTGGCGACAGGTTGTACGGCCGGCGGTTGCCAGCTTCCCTTGCCGAGAGGAAAGATCGAAGGCGTCGTCGTTTTCGGCCAGTACAGGCGCATGACTATGAACATGGGGCCGTTCGGCGCCGGCAGCCAGTTGGTTTCCTTGGCCTTGCCGGGCGAGTCTTTCTGTATGTATATGGTCAAGGAGCCATCGGGATTCTTCTGCAGCGAGGACAGCATCGGCGAATTGATCAGGTAGCGCTTCAGCGGATTATCGATCAACAATTGCGTGCGGCCGTCGTACATGGTGATGGACCAAAACGCGTTCACCGGCGGCAGTTGTCCCGGCGCGAAAGTCATGCGGTAGGCATGCTTGCTGCCGTCCAGAGTGATGCCGTTCGCGTCGCGAATGGTGAACGGATAAACCGCTTCTTCCCGGCTGTTGCCGTAGATTCCCAGTTTGGCCGCCGCGGCGCGCAGTGCCCAGTTGCCGTTGTAGAACTCGCGGCTGCCGGCTGCCGAACCGATTTGCCAGCCGTTTACCACGGTGCCGACGTGTTCGGCGGTTTGTTCGATTTTGGCGAAAGCCGCTTTGACGCCGTCATTGAGCGCGGCTTGCAATTCGGGAGGCAGTTCCTTTTGGCCGGATGCGCCATTCGCGCTAATGCCTATTTTGGCGAACCGAGTCCGCAACGATTCTTCCACTGCGGCCGGACCGGCGGTTGGACAGAATTGCAGCAGGAAGCTTAGATATTCGGTAAAGCGGCTGCTAAAGGCCTCGCGGCTGAACGGCGGCCAGTCGACCGCCGGCGCGGCGGGCGGCGCGGGCTGGCCGAGAAATGCGGACAGCGGCTGCAAGCGGTATTCGGCTTGGATTTTTTTGACGTTGTCCATGTCCTCGGGGTTGAACAACTGGGTACGGTAGATCACAAAGCTGAACTGTGTTTCGCTGTGAAATGCTTTTACGATGCCCGGCGGCGTTTGTCCTTGCCAATCGGGGCCCGTGACCATAAAACATCCGGCGCCGTTGCCGGTGGCGCGGCTGCCTATGTAGCCGTAATTGAAAGTATAGAGATCGACTAGTTGTACGTCGTAATACCGCTCCTTGTCGATTTCAGGCATGCACAGCACCATCGGCTCCGCGCGCAGATCCAGTTGCGCCATCGAGTAAGGCGTATCGCTGTTGGGCGTGCTGACGGCGGTATCCTGCGGGGTGAATACCCGCGCCTCGTTGGCGATTTGATTGAAAGGCGCCTTGTATTGCCCCGAGTCACGATCGACATTGAAGGCATGCATGGCCTTGTACCCAACCAGCATCGGAAAACCGTAGAGAAAGGCTTCCTCCGCGATTTGTTTCAGTTCCGCCGATTCCGGCGGAACTGCGGTCGGCTGCGTTGCCGCAGTGACGGAAAAACAACATAGCAGAGCAATTGCCGCATAAGAGACGGCGGGTTTTCGGCGCGGAACCGCATGTCTTCCGCTTGCGCTTTCGTTGCGGAATTTTGGCATGCTATTTGAGCTCTTGGGCACGATTTTATCCTCCATTGTGCATTCATTTTTTTCGAAATCAAGAATTTTTCAGGCCGGAAAAACCTAAACGATTCGCCGCGCTTATCAACCCTGCAAACGACATGGCGGCGCTTGCGTCATCTCGGCAATAAAGCAAAACGGCGCTAACGGCGTTATTCAGGACGGCTTAGCAATAGGACTGATTCTATTTTACACGGAGCCTGTCTCGGTTGCTTTTTTTGTGACTTGGTTAAATAATGATCCGGCATGCGGCGAAGGCAAGTCGAGTTCGTGGCGCTACTGGTCCGATCTCAAGAAACGTAATCAGAAAGGTATTCGCAATGCTAAATATTCCAGAAGACGCTTGGCCGTCTTAAAACTCCAAATTTGCATTATTGACATGACAAATACCTGTTTTACCGTCTTTACATGGATTGATTCACTTTGCAAACACCATTGGAATTGAAGGGGCGTTTCAAGTTATTGGCCAACAATCAGTAATACGAACTACAGCGTACCTAAAACTTACGGTAGCCGGTAAAGGATGTCAAAATACAGTTTTTTTCTGATTTTTCTCGTGCTGACCGGCTGCGCGGCGATCATTTATGAATCTCCCGATTTTGAAAGGCTTTACGGGCCTTCCGTTCCGAAGCAGCGCCGTCAAACCCAAGTAGAAGCGATTTTAAGCCGGCATCAACATAAGGTTTCTTTTTACAACGATGTGAAGCCCATACTGGATTCGCGCTGCGTGGTTTGCCATGGTTGCTACGATGCGCCTTGCCAGCTGAAGTTGGGCTCGATCGACGGTATCGACAGAGGCGCAACTAAAAGATTGGTCTATGACTTTGCTCGTCTGAAACCGGCCGATCCGACTCGGCTGTTTATCGATGCGGTCGATACCGAGGGGTGGCGAAAAAAAGATTTTTATCCGGTCTTGAATGAACGTAGCGAATCGGAAGTAGCTAATCTGGATAATTCAGTTTTGGCCAAACTGATCCAATTAAAGCGCTTTAATCCGCTACCATCTTCCGGAAAATTGGATAAGGGGTTCGACCTCGATTCGGACCGTACTTTGCAATGCCCCACGGTAGAAGAATTTCCAAAATATCAGCAGGAGCATCCGCACTGGGGTATGCCATATGCGATGCCCGGTTTGTCGCTAAAAGAAGAATACACTTTATTGCAATGGTTGCAGCAGGGAGCTATGGTCGAGCCGCCATCTCCTTTGTCGGATCAAACTGTTGCCGAAGTCGCCAAATGGGAGCGTTATCTCAACGGTACTACTCTAAAACAGAAGTTGGTGTTTCGTTATGTCTATGAGCATCTGTTTATCGGTCATCTGCATTTCAAGGGTCATCCCGATGAGGAGTTTTTCCGTTTAGTGCGCTCTAGCACCCCTCCGGGTCAACCGATAGCTGAAATCAATACGGTACGACCTTACGAAGACCCGGGTACGGATAGGTTTTATTACCGTTTACGTCCGCTTACTGAAACCATTGTCGATAAAACCCATTTCGTATATGAGTTAAGTGATCAGAAAATGCAGCGCTATGATGAGCTTTTTTTCCAAAAAGATTATGATGTTGCTTCGCTTCCTTCCTATGCGCCTGAGGTGGCGGCCAATCCATTCAAAGCGTTCATGGCATTACCCTTAGGTTCCAGATATCGGTTCCTGCTTGATGATGCCGAGTATTTCGTCTCAGGATTCATCAAAGGCCCGGTCTGTCGCGGCGAAATTGCCACTGAGAGCATCAGGGACCAATTCTGGGTAGTGTTTTTCGCGCCCAATAAGTTTTATCCGGAACGAGTTGCCAAGGCTTTAGCCGAAAATAATCAGCTGTTAGGCTTGCCCGGCGAAGAGGCCGATGAAATCGGCTTGTTCGGCTGGACTAAATACGATGACTATGGCAAACAATATTTGCTGAAGAAAGAGGAATTTTTCAACGCAAATTTATCCAAGGATCAAGGTCTTGGGCTGGAGAATGTCTGGGACGGCGATGGCGATAATCAAAATGCGACGCTGACCGTCTTTCGGCATTTCGATAGCGCCACGGTCGTGCAAGGCCTAATCGGAGACTTCCCTTTGACCGGTTGGGTGATCGATTATCCGATATTCGAACGCCTGCATTATTTATTGGTTGCCGGTTTCAATGTGTTCGGAACGGCCGGCCATCAGATCGCCAGCCGTACCTACATGGATATCTTGCGGCAGGATGCCGAGGCTACTTTTTTGCGCTTCATGCCGGCTTCCCAACGCGAATCGATTTACCGCAGTTGGTATCAAGGGATGAGCAGTTTCCGTGCCGCGGATGCCTTGTTCAGCATAGGGCATGAAACGCAGGTTAAGTATCAAACGACGGATTATAAAAAAGAGTTTTTCGAACAGATCATTCAGCGCTTGGGAAACGCCGCCGGCCAGCCGGATAGCATTAACCGCTGTAAACAACTTACCTGCGCAAGGCCAAATGCAAGTCCGGCCCGGCAGGAAGTAGACGGCAAAATGCGTGAACTTGCCAAATTGAAAGGCCTGGAGTTGGGCGCGTTGCCGGAAATGTCATTGCTGCGGGTTAAAATGGGCGATGCCGAGGGCGATATGGTATACACCTTGCTGATTGACAAAGCCTACAGCAATATCTCGAAAATGCTGTCCGAAGGCTCCCGGCGCTTGCCGGAACAGGATGGGATTACGGTCGTTCCGGGTTTCGTCGGTAGCTATCCTAATTTTTCGTTTTTGGTCGAAAAGAATCAGCTTGATGACTTTATCCATGCCATTCGGAACGCGCGGACCGAAACCGGTCTGGATCAGTTGTACGGCGGATTCGGTATAAGGCGCGCCAATCCGGATATTTGGCAGCATTTGGATTGGTTTAATCAAGAACATCGGAGGCTCAGAGGGTTAAGAGCGGGGCTATTCGATATGAACCGCTATGAAAACCTATGAGCCATGTTAGTTAATGGCGCATCAACAGGCTCGAGAGATAAACTATGTTAAAAAATTTGTTTTTAAACCGAACGACCGGTGCATTTAGTCTCGACCGCTGCAAGGCGCTGGTGGATGGCGTATTCGCAATTGTCGCGACCTTACTGGTTTTGGGGATAGACGTACCGACCGATCATCATTTTAACGAGCAAGGACTCATAGGATTTCTGCGGCGTATCGGTTTTGATTTGGTGCTTTACGGCATCAGTTTTTGGCTGGCCGGTACGTATTGGTTGCAGCACACCGCGATCATGCGCTACTTTCAAGAGGGCAGCCGCATGCTGACTTGGCTCAATATGTTGTTCCTATTTCCAATTACCTTGATACCTTTTGTTACCGAGCTTAAAGGCACTTATCCTCACGAGCCGTTGATAACCTTATTGTTTGGCTCGGAGCAAATCGTGATTGGCTTGACGCTGATCAGCATCTGGAAATATGCCGTTATGCACCCGAAACTGCTTAATTGGGAAATCAGCGAATCTTTGGACAAGATGGTTACTAAAAGAATGATAGTGAGCCCCATTCTCGTCAGTCTTTTAGCGATCGCCCTTTCGTACGTGAACATGCATCTGAGTACGCTGTTTTTCCTGAGCGTGCCGCTGTACTATTTATCTCATCCCGTGATCGATCAACGCTGGTCGGACTCCGATTCCAGCGGAGAATGACCCCCGGTATTCATAAATCATTAGGATAGTCGGTAGGGTATGCGCCTTGGAAATGTTTCAATTTCATTCCGGCGCTTAGTTGCGTTCGTCTGCATACTCGCGGCAATGATGGCGTTCGCCTGTTCCGCAAGGGCGCAAGACATTGAGCCGCGCGCGTATGCCAATACGCCCGTCGGGCTTAATTTTTTGGTTGCCGGTTACGGTTATACCGGCGGAGGGGTGGCCATCGATCCTTCTTTACCGGTCGAAAATGCCGAAGTTAGAGTAGATTCGGTTCTCTTTGCCTATGCGCGCTCTTTGGGCATCTTCGGAAAGTCGGCCAAGTTCGACGTCGTGCTGCCCTACGCGTGGGCCGACGGCAGCGCTACTGCCTTGGGTGAATTTCATGATAGGGCGATTTCCGGCTTCGCCGACCCAAAAATGCGCTTCTCGATCAATTTGTTGGGAGCGCCGGCTCTGTCCTTGAAAGATTTCGCCAATTACCAGCAGGATATTATTTTAGGCGCCAGCCTTAATGTGACTGCGCCGGGCGGGCAATACGATGCTACCAAGCTGCTCAATATCGGCACCAACCGATGGTCGATTAAGCCCGAAATCGGTATTTCCAAACGAATGGGGCGGTTAACGCTGGAACTGGATGGCGGGGTTCGGTTTTTTACCGATAACGACCAGTTTTTCGGCGATAACATTCGCGCCCAGAAGCCTATGTATTCGGTGCAAGGACATATCATATACAGCTTTGATTACGGTATTTGGTTAGCAGTGGACGCCAATTACTATACCGGAGGACAAACCTCGGTAAACGGTATCGAAGATAGCGATCGTCAAGAGAATTCACGCATAGGGGCGACCCTTGCACTACCTGTAACCCGGTCTAATTCAATCAAACTTTACTTTAGCAAGGGCGTCGTCACGCGCGTCGGCACCGATTTCGATTCGGCCGGTATTCTGTGGCAATACCGTTTCGGCGGCGGGTTTTAATTCATGCGTCAGCACAAAAAAAGTAATCTTCGCCGGATTATTTTTTTTGCATTCGGATTCAGCGTGCTTGTTGGCGTTTCTACCCTAATTTTTCTACCTGCCGACTCGCCGCCGCTTGCTATCGCAAAAAAGTCCAACTCGGACAATGCTGCAGGTTTATTCCCTAAAACCTATGTCGGCGCGACTGCTTGCAAGGAATGTCATCAGCCTGAATACCAAGCGTGGAACAAATCCCATCATGCGCTTGCCATGCAGTTAGCTAAGGAAGGCAGCGTGCTCGGCGATTTTGATAATTCCACTTTCCAATATAACGGCGTTGAAAGTATTTTTTTCAAGCGTGACGGCCGGTTTTATGTTCGTACCGATGGCCCGGACGGCAAACTGCAAGTTTATCCGATCAAATACACGTTTGGGGTCACTCCGTTGCAGCAATATTTGATCGAATTTCCCGGAGGCCGTTATCAAGCTTTGGGTATTGCGTGGGATAGCCGTCCGGAGTCGGAAGGGGGGCAGCACTGGTTTCCCATCTATCCCAACGAAAAGATCGATCATACCGATCAATTACACTGGACCGGGCGTTATCAAAACTGGAATTTGCAATGCGCGGAATGCCATTCGACACATTTGAAAAAGAATTACGATGCGGCTAAGGATAGTTACAACACCAGTTTCAACGAGTTGAACGTCGCTTGCGAAGCCTGTCATGGTCCTGCTTCGCAACATTTGGAATGGGCAAAACACGCGCGGCAGCGGGACGGAGACCATGCTCATAAAGGATTCGTTGTAAATTTGGATAGCCGCTGGCAAACGGCTTGGTCGTTTCCGGAAAGCCGAGCGAAGTTCGCGCAACGGGATAAACCGGCAGCCGATCAGTTGATGAATACTTGTTGGGCCTGCCATGCCCGCCGTTCGACCTTGGTCGAAGGCGCCCCGCCAGGATTGGCCTTGGAAGCGACTCATCGCCCCGCATTATTGATCGAACCAACTTACTACGCCGACGGCCAGCAGCGCGATGAGGACTACACCTGGGGATCATTCAAGCAAAGCAAGATGTTCCAGAAAGGGGTGACCTGCACGGATTGTCATGAACCGCATGCCCTTAAATTGCGAGCCGAAGGCAACGCTTTGTGTACCCGTTGTCATAATGCCGAAGTATTCGATAGCGAAAATCACCATTTCCATAAGCCGGAATCGAAGGGAGGACAATGTATGGAATGTCACGCGCCGAAACAGAATTACATGGTCATCGATGGTCGTCATGATCATAGCTTCCGTTTACCGAGGCCGGATTTGTCTATCGATTTGGGCAGCCCGAATGCTTGCACGCAATGTCACCAAGACCGCAAACACGAATGGGCAGCTACTGAGATGGATAAGTGGTATGGCAGCGATTGGCGCGATCGTCCGCATTACGGCACCGTTTTACATGCAGGGGCTACTCAAGGAATCAAGGCATTGCCATCGCTAATGGCACTGGCTCAGGATGCGAGCAGTCCGGCGATAGTGCGTGCTAGCGCTTTGACCTTAATCGCGCCAATGATGCAACCGAAACTGATGCTTATGGCGCGTGAGCAATTACATGACGCCGATCCTTCGGTCCGCATCGCTGCCTTGGGTTTGATAGAACCTCTCGATCCCATCAATAGGGTATTGCTGGCCTCGCAGTTGCTGAATGATTCAGCGCTCGGTGTACGGATAGAGGCTGCGCGTATTTTGGCCGATGTGCCGGAAGATCAATTGCCCGAAGAAAAACGCGGTCCGTTTCATGCGGCATTGAAAGCCTACATCAATACCCTGAATCAAGATTTGGATTGGCCTGCATCCAATGTCAACCTTGGCAACCTTTATCGGCGTCAAGGCAAAGTCGATGCCGCGTTCGCCGCCTGTCGGCGCGCGCTGAAACTGGATGCTAAATTTGTCGGGGCTTATATCAATCTGGCCGACCTTTACCGCCGGCAAGGCCGCGAAGACGAAGCCGAAAAACAATTACGCACGGGATTGGAAAACGTAGCGGATGCGGCGGATTTACACCATGCTTTGGGTTTGTTATTAGTGCGCAAAGCGGATATGCCGGGAGCGTTGACCGAACTGGAATCAGCAGTCAAACTTGCGCCGGATAATGTTCGCTATGCTTACGTCTACGGCGTCGCGTTACATTCGGCCGGTAAAGCGAAAGAGGGCATTGCCGTGCTGGCGCGAGCCAACCGGCGCCGGCCCTACGACCTGGATATTCTCAGTGCATTGATCTCTATGCAGCGCGAGGCGGGCGATTTCAAATCGGCATTGGCATACGCTTACAAAGCCGGCGAGGCTTTGCCGGATGATGCTCATATCAAGCAGCTTATAGCTGAACTGGAACGAGCCAAGTAAGCTGGTTTTGCCGCGTCAGGCGGCCATGACGTATAAAAATCCTAACGCTTTTCGTAAAATGTGATTGTCAACCTTCCAAGCTTCGAGGCCCGAAATGTTAGACCCGTCAAATCAAATAAACAAAATGGCATCTTGGTGTCGGATTTTGTCGAGATGCCGGCAGAAGCTGATTTGGCGGTTTCTTATCGCGGCAATCGGTTTTAGATCGAGGACAACGATATACAATCCAAATCGACTTTCATGCTGCTGACGCAATTGTTCGATCTGCAGGCCGGCCAAACCAAAGTCACCGGCCCGGCCTTGATATTGCCTGCGAGGTAGATTGGCTGCCAAGCAGTATCATCCATAATATTTTTGCCGACTGCGAATACTCCATCATCGTCGTTTCAACTCCGGTTAATGAGAAAAAAATGAACCAAAAACAAACAACAA
The DNA here is from genome assembly GCF_054172045.1 of Methylomonas sp. MgM2. NCBI lineage: Bacteria > Pseudomonadati > Pseudomonadota > Gammaproteobacteria > Methylococcales > Methylococcaceae > Methylomonas > Methylomonas sp. MgM2. The sequence continues at coordinate 33,930 of NZ_JBSYXO010000012.1, forward strand.
GCCATGCTTCCTCAGTCACATGCCATTCATTAGACAGTCTAACGGAAGCGGGCCGTCAGCAAATTGCGGAATGCTCAACCAAGCGGCGATATTTCAAAGCTATGATCCTGTCCATCAGCGCCGTGTTCATGCTATCGGGCTGTGCGACTCCCGTTAGCGTCAAGCATGTGGACATTCAAACCGCTTATCGTATTAGCACCTCAAACGCGCTTTCAACGGATGAGCCTTCGGACGCATCCAGCATTGTTCTTAGGCGGAATGGCTTGTTGGACCGCTTCGAAAAGGAGCCGGCGGTCGTGTTGGCCGAACTCCATAAAAGTCTTAAACCGGAGAACGATGAAGACAAGCTGTTTGCGTTGGCGGAACTGTCCTTGCTCCATGCCCAGCGGACCGACGACAACGCGTATTTTCTGGCATCAGCCGTATACGCCTGGTCGCTTCTGTTTCCGGGGGACGCAGGTATGCAGCTAGAGCCGTTCGACCCGAGGTTTCGCCTTACTTACGACATATATAATCAGGCGGTTGCCCGAGGTTTGGCGGCGCCTTGTGATGCGGAAGAAAACGAAGTTCTCCTGAAATCCGGAAAATACAAGCTTCCATTCGGAACGCTCGATATATCGCTCGACGAGAGCGGAATGTCGTGGGGCGGCTACCCGCTAGACCGTTTCATTTCGACCGCGGCCCTTGAAGTTGACGGTCTCAGAAATCGTTACCATAAATCCGGGATCGGTGTTCCATTGGCGGCAAGTCTTGCGAACACTCAATCGTCGGAAGCGAAAGTAGTCGGTTCCGATCGCCTTGGGCCTTACACAAAAGTCCCCGTTACGGCGCTGTTGCGGTTTGAAGACGCACGCTCCAGCCTCAGCAAGGGCGATATACAGGGGCGAATCGAAGTCTACGCGGCCGACCAGACTTCAACCGTGACCATCGATGGGCATGAGCAGCCTATCGAGTCCGATCCAACGGCGGCATTAGCGTATCAACTTAATGATAGCCCCCTTTATGCGATCGAAATCGCTGCGTTTTTTAATAGCGGGGTCTTTACCAGCGGTATGATTCCGAAAGACCGGGCGCAGGATGGTATTTTCACGCTGCAACCCTATCGGCCCGGTAAGATTCCCGTCGTTCTGGTGCATGGAACCGCATCGAGTCCCGCGCGCTGGGCTGAACTAGTGAATGAATTAAATGGCGATCCCAGAATCCGTGAACATTTTCAAATATGGGGATTCATTTACAACAGCGGCAATCCCATCGGCTTTTCGGCGGGACGTCTGCGCAAGGCGCTGACGAACACTGTGCATGAACTCGATCCCGAAGGAAAAGACCCCGCATTGCAGCAAATGATCGTCATCGGACACAGCCAAGGTGGCTTGCTGACCAAGCTTACGGCCGTTGACAGCGGAACGCGGTTCTGGGATCAAATGAGCAGCAAACCCTTCGATCAGGTCAAGGTTAGCCCTGAAATTCGAGAACTATTACAACAATCCGCGTTTTACACACCTTTACCTTTCGTCAAGCGCGTGGTGTTTATTTCGACACCGCATCACGGAGCCATGTTGGCCGCTTACCAGTTTGTAACGGGACTTGCTTCCAAGCTCGTCAGCCTACCTATGACGATGGTTAATGGCCTCACGGTGCTTGCCACGACGGCAGGCGATGAGAGATTGGCGGCGATACTGAGCAGACCGCCGACAGCGATCGACAATATGAATCCGGACAATCCGGCTCTGAAAATTCTGGCATCCTTACCGGTTACGCCGAGCGTTCCGGCGCACTCGATTATCGCGGTTCAAGGTGACGGGCCGATAGAAGAAGGCGACGATGGCGTCGTTGCCTATAAAAGCGCCCACATCGATGAAGCGGTTTCGGAGTTTGTGGTTCGGTGGGGCCATTCATGCCAAGGCCAACCCGAAGTGATCGAGGAAGTAAGGCGCATTCTGTTCGAACACTTAGCGATGTCAGGGGGCGCTGTTGCTGAGTTTTAGCGCGAATAATCACATGTCTGAAGGGATGCAATCAAACTCAGCAAACGCTTCATCCCGGAGAGGGCGTGTTGGCGAGAGGCCGAATAAGTTAACGGAATATGTCATTTAGCTTATTCGGTGCGGCATATCCCTTATTTTCTTAAGTCTAATATTCGGCTTCTTTGCCGGGACAAGCGTGAAAAATAGGGTTTAGGCCGGTTGGCCTAAAATATGCTCACTCTGTCGCGTTGCTCTATCTCATGATCTTGTAGCTGTGGCTAAATGAGACGAAGCACGGTTTTTTTAATGATTCCGGGGGAGCTATTTGTTTTTATCGTGGTTAGCAAGAGTGGCCGCACCACGCAAAGCGGTACAAGCGGCTATATGAAAATTAAGCATTTGCCGCTGTCATCATTCGACTCTGTTGTTTGCAACGACATTCGTTAAAGAGTCTTGAAATATATAAAGTCTTTTTGGATAAAAGTGAAGATTTTTTCGTTGTTCTTGGCCGTAACTCGGTATCGGGCCGTCGCCGTCATGCTCTTGTTCGGAATATTCGTTGCTCCGTCCTTTGCAATTGACGAGAGTTATCGTATCAACAAAGGCGACAAGTTAAAGATTAATGTTTGGCAAGAGGAGAACTTGCAATCGGAAGTTGCCGTCTCTCCGGACGGTACAATTTCTTTTCCGATGGTGGGCATCGTGCAAGCGGCCGGAAAAACCATTGAAGAATTTCAAAATCTGCTGCGGGAACGGTTGGAAGAGTATATTCCCGGACCGGAGGTTAACGTCACGTTGCTAAGTGCTGACGGAAATTTGATTTATGTCATCGGGGAGGTGGCCAGACCCGGCCCTTATCCGATGAACAAGAATCTCGATGTGATGCAGGCCCTAAGCATGGCAGGCGGTTTTACGCCGTTTGCGGCAAAAAATGATATCCGCATTCTACGACACGACCTTGAAGGGCACTCAAAAACCATACCTTTCGCTTATGGTGATATTGAGGACGGCGACGCTCTCGATACCAATATTTTGCTGCAAAGCGGCGATACGATAATTGTTCCCTGATGTTGCGCACAGAAACATGCGCTACGACAAGTGGATTTTGCTCGCGAGTCTGGTTTTGATCGTGCATAAACAGATAGCTGTTGCGGACGAATGGAAAGTGTCCGGCACTTTGGATCAGGAAGTTGAGTATAACGATAATATTGCATTGCGGACGGAACCCGCCGCCGTGTTTGGCTACCTCTTAAAGCCGACCGTTAGTGCAAATTGGAATACGCCGGTGATGGGAGTCGGTATTACCGGACGAGGTGATATTCGACGTTATGACGATGAACGCTGGGATTGCGATAATTATTTACTGAGGGCTGATCAACACTATTCGCTGAAACGGCATATTTTTTCCCTTTCGGGAGGATATTCAAAAAATTGTAGCTATTCACAGCAGATTTTGGATACCGGGATACTTATTCCAAATAATCAAACGGAGCGTTTCAACGCGGATCCATCCTGGGGTTGGCAGTTAACGCCGCTTGATCGGCTAACCCTAAGGCCGAGCTATTCGGAGACCAACTATACTCGTATATCGGTTGGCGATAATCAAGCGACTAACCTGAATTACCAAAATAATAGAACGATTAGCATCAATTTATCCGAAAGCCATGACTGGAATCGCCGCTTGTCAACTAATGCCGGTCTGTTTTATTCCGATACTGAATTTTCAAACGTGGGTAGTACGTCCCGCCAAGGTATGGTTGGCTTTCAGCTAGGCGGGCAATACGTTCTCACTCGGGAGTGGTCGGTTAATGCGGGTGGCGGATTACGCTGGGTGCAACAACCCTTTTCAAGCAGTTCTGCCGGTGATAGTGGAAATAACTCGTTGCTCATGACTCAGGTTGGCAATCTAGACCTGACCTATAACGGTAGGTACATGAATTACTCATTATCGTACTCACGTTCGGTCAACCCTAGCGCATATGGCCAATTGCTGGACTACAGTTCTCTGGGCATGAAATTTTCATATCAAATCATTAGAGAGCTGTCGTTCAATGTGAACGGTACTCTTTCCGAAAATCAAGCGGTTGGACAAGCCGAGTCTCAAACGGCGCAGAATCGAAAATATTATTCGGCCTCAACAGGGTTGATTTGGAAATTTGCAAGAGAGTGGCAGCTATCCGCAACCTATCTTTACAGGAGACAAGAGTATCCCGACGCTAGCTTTGCATCTTCGGGTACGCGAGATTCCAACGCCGTTATGTTTCAACTTAATTACAAATGGGATGGCTGGAAAATCTCCCGTTAACTAAAAATAATTACGAAGTATGGAAGAAGAAAACGTCAAGACTCTCGCCGAATATTTAGAGGTGCTCAATAGGCGCAAGGGCTTATTGTTGGTCTCATTTCTAACGGTTGGGTTTTTGGGATTCGTGCTAGCGATGAAACTGCCCCCGGTCTACCGCTCATCTGCGACGATTCTGATCGAGGATCAGCAAATCCCGCGCAGCATGATTGAGTCGACGATTACCGATTTTGCCGACAAGCGTATCGAATTGATCAAGCAGCGTGTGATGACGCGTGATCGTATTCTATCGATCATCGAAAAGCATAAAGTTTATCTAAACGAACGAGACAAGCTGGTGCCTAGCGAGCTTGTTAATCTTTTCATGGAAGATGCCGAAATCAAGACCATCGCTGCCGATGTGCTTGATCCGCAAAGCGGTAGTAACAAAGCGACGATTGCCTTTACCATTGCCTTCAGCAATCGCGATCCTATGCTGGCTCAAGCCGTAGCCAATGAATTAGTGAGTTTGTTTTTGGATGAAAATACCCGTGCGAGGGCGCAACGCGCGGCAAAGACGACCGAATTCTTGGGGGAAGAAGCTAATAAACTCAAAATGGAAATTGCCGTTTTTGAAAACCAGTTGGCGGACTACAAGGAAAAAAACGCTAAAAGTCTGCCGGAAATGTTGCAAGGCAATTTGTCCGCCGTCGACAGGATAGAGGAGTCTTTGAGGCAAACCGATAGCGATATCCGCGTTGCCAAGGATCGCATCGTCTACTTGAACGATGCCTTGCGCCAAGCCGAAGATGAAGGGCCGGACGTGCAAACCGGCAAACCGCTTAGCAAGGAAGAGCAAATTCGAGTCTTGAAATCTCAGTACATCCAGGTTAGCTCGCGCTATACGGAAAAACACCCGGACGCCAGTCGGGTCAAGCGTCAGATTCAAAATCTGGATCCTAACTTCACCGGCGAGTCCAGCGTTTCCGATTTGCGCAATGAACTGGATCAAGCCGAAAAAGAGCTGGCCCTGTTAAAAGACAAATATTCCGACAATCATCCGGACGTGCTCAAGCAACTGCAAACCGTCGATAAACTGGCGCAACAGTTGGAGGACGCCTCGTCGGGCAGAAACGATGTCGGGACGGAGGTCTATCAAGGCAACTCGCAATACGTAAGCCTGTCCGGCCAACTACGTTCTACCGAACACGAATTGGAGCATTTACAGAAAATCAAACAAGACCTGCAAGACAAGCTTGCCGATTTACGGGAAAACATAGACAGAACCCCTTTGGTGGAAAAAGAGTATCTGGAACTCTTAAGACAACGCCAAATCAGTCTGGAAAAATACAGCGAATTGGAAGCCAAGCACAGAGAAGCCAAGCTGGCGCAAACCCTGGAAGAAGAACAAAAAGGCGAAGCTTTCACGCTAATCGAACCGCCAATAGCACCGGATAAACCCGATAAGCCTAATCGTAAGAAAATCGTTGCGTTTGGTCTGGGAGGCGGTTTAGTTGCCGGTTTTGGCCTAACGATGGTTCTGGAAATGCTGCACGAGGTGATTCGCGGAGCGAAAGCCTTGGAGCGGGTTACCGGTACTCTGCCGCTCGTGGTAATACCCTTCATCGAAACGCCGCAGGACATCGAACACCGTAAAAAACGGAAAAAATTGATATGGCTGGGGGCTTTGATAATGGCCGTTGTATCGGTCGCAATCACCCATTTCTTCGTGATGCCGTTAGATCTGCTTTGGGCCACGGCCATAGCGAAATTGGGGCGCTTATGACGATGCGCAAAATGTAGGCCCGGATAAGCCGATAGGCGTTCCAGGCATTATTCGCCGGAAACAACTTGTTTATTCCGGCCTGCAAACATCAAGAAAAGATTGCGACCGCTAAATAAGCAAAACCAAGAAATCGTCACAAACGAAAAATAGAAAACCAAGCTCAGAGCAGGAAAAAGTTTTGACTAAACCTAAGCAAGAACACGCATTTTCGTCCATTCGATACACCCGCACCCGCCGAGTGGCGGTGACGCCGGATGTCATGCGGGAGCGGCGTTTGATCATGGGTCTGAAAAACGATCCGCATGCCGACGTTTTTCGTTTGCTGCGCACCCAGGTGCTCAAACAATTGCGCGACAACAAATGGACCAGCCTTGCCATCGTCGCCCCTACCGCCGAGTGCGGCAAAACATTTGTGACGGCCAATCTCGCGATCGCGCTGGCGATGGAAGTCAATCAAACCGTGCTGGTTCTGGATGCCGATTTGCGTAACCCACAGGTTGGTTGGTATTACGGCTTAGACGTGGAAAAAGGTCTGTTGGACTATTTGCACGATGATATTCCGGTCGAGGATTTGCTCATCAATCCTGGATTCGAACGTTTGGTCGTGTTACCCGGCAGACACACGACATCGGTTTCGTCCGAACTATTGTCTTTGCCCAAGATGGCGGCATTAGTGGATGAACTTAAAAGCCGCTACTCGTCCCGTATCGTGCTGTTCGACCTGCCGCCGTTGTTGAGCTCGGACGACGCTTTGTTGTTCATGCCACATTTTGACGCGGCCTTATTGGTGGTCGAAGACGGCAAGACTTCTCCCGACGAAGTGCACCGTTCCTTGGCGATTTTGGAAGAAACCAATCTGGCTGGCACCGTGCTGAACAAAGTAACAGGCGCGGCGTTTCCGCGGTACCGCCACTCCGGGCAGTGACGGGATATTTTTAATGTTGTATTTCGACTGGAACTCAAGAAAACATGAATACTCGGATCTCTGAATCGGAAGCCGTCAATCCATCCAGCCCTAAGTCCGCCGCGACCCAACGCGGAGGCAGCTATCCCGAGCAATCCGATGTCGTCGCCATTTTTGGCTTGCGACTGAGTCGGCTTAGCTTAAGTCAGGCGGCGGATTCGATTGTGCAAGCGGCTAAGGCACGTCGTCGCGGCTTTGTCGTGACCCCTAACGTCAACATGTTGACCTTGCTACCGTTCGAAACCGATTTGGCGCAACTCTGTAATCGTGCCTTATTTCAATTGGTCGACGGTTGGCCCATCGTTTGGGCCAGCCGTCAACTGCACGACAACGGTCTGCCCGAGCGAGTGGCCGGTTCCGACGTTTTTCCGTTAATTTGTGAACGGGCGGAACAACAAGGGTTAAGCTTGGCAATGATGGGGGCCGCGCCCGGCGTGGCCGATGAGGCTGCGACCCGCTTACGGGCTACGTATCCCAAACTCAAAATCGTCGGTACGTTCTGTCCGCCGATGGAAGCCGAATTTTCCGAACAAAGTAATGCCGCCATGGTGGCGTTTTGCAATCAAACTCGCCCGGATATTTTGTTGATCGGCATGGGTATTCCTAAGCAGGAGCGCTGGATCGCCGCCAACATCGACCGGTTGGATATCGGCGTGGCCTTGTGTTTCGGCGGCGTGATCGACTTTGCCGCCGGCAAGATCAAGCGCTCGCCGTCCTGGGTGGTCAAGATCGGTATGGAATGGTTTTGGCGCTTGTGCATGAGTCCGAAGCAATATTGGCGCCGGACCTTGCTGCGATTTCCGTTATTTTTTCCGATGTTTTTTAAAGAGTGGCTCGCGCAGCGTTCGGGAAAATTGTAGGAGAGACGCTACGTCGCGACCTGAAGGGCTTTAAATCGTGATTATGCGTCGATTCCACAACGATTGTTGCCGGATTTATATTTTGAACTAACAACCTACAAGACACGATGATTAAACTAGGCGTAATTGGGCTGGGCAAAATGGGATTGTCCCACCAATCCATCATCAACATGCATCCCGGCGCGGAACTGGTTGCGGTATGCGACAACACAAGCTTTGTGCTAGACATGTTGCACAAGTATACGGGCGTCAGGGTCTATAACAATCTTGGCAAGATGTTGAAAAGCGAAGCGCTGGATGCGGTGATTATCGCTACTCCATCGAAATTACATGGACCTATGGTCAAAGAGTGTCTCGAACACAATCTGCATGTATTCTGCGAGAAACCTTACTGCTTGGACGTGGAAGAAGGCGCGCGGTTGGCGGAATTGGCTGGACAAAAAGGCTTGGTGAACCAAGTCGGCTATCACTACCGCTTCGTCGGCGCGTTTCAGGAAGTCAAACGTCTATTGGATATGGGCGTCATCGGGCATGTCACCCATATCAAGGCCGAGGCCTATGGCCCCGTCGTATTGCGCCCATCAGGCTCCACCTGGCGCAATCAGCGCAGCGAAGGCGGCGGTTGTTTGTTCGACTATGCGGCGCATCCGCTGAACTTGGTCAACTGGTATTTCGGCATGCCCGAACAAGTCGGCGGCACGGTAATGAACAAAATATTCTCCGCCGATTCTGAAGACGAGATCTACGCCACGCTACGCTTCGGCAACGGACTTAGCGGCCAGTTGTCGGTTAATTGGAGCGATGAATCCTACCGGCGTATGACCACAAAAATCAGCATTTCCGGCACGCAAGGCAGAATTTACGCGGATCGCCAGGAGTGCCAAGTCTATTTGCGCGAAGGTGACGAAATACCGGATGGTTACCTGTCCGGTTGGAATGTGCGTTACACCACCGATTTGACCTCGGAAGTCTGGGCTTATGTGCGTGGCGAAGAATACTCGGCACAGCTTGATTATTTCGTGCAACGCATTAAGGCCGGCGAGCGAAACAATCTAAACTCATTCGAAAGCGCGTTACAAACCGACCGCGTGATGCGCATGCTGATCGACGATAGCGAACGGAAACCTGAAATAGCATCACGGGGTTACATGGCGGCGGAGAAAAGCAACACTTCATGGTGGCGGCGTTTGATCAATGCACCGTAATCGAGTTGGTAGAGCGTACCTTGTTGATCAACCGCTCGTGAACATAGAGGCATTCCCGTGGGAGCGACAATTTGTCGCGACGAAGCTTTTTCCCACGCTGATTTTTAAAATATTTGAACGCAACAATGGACAAAGTATTATTCGGCGACAACCAATTCTTCGGCGTTAACCATATGTCGGAGGAAAAAGCCCGCGCGCAAAGCATGCGCTTTCGCGATACACAAGCCATGATAGAAGTGCTGGATATGGCCTATGAGGCCGGCATCAGGACTTTCATGTGCACCACCCACGACCGTATCGGCGAGGTTTGCGATTATTTTCGTAAGCACGCGGATCGATACCCGGATTATCGGTTTTATCCGGGTATGCCCTATGCGCATAAGTATGCGAACGCGGTGACCGATCACGGCATCGTCGGCGCCATCAAACGCTTCTTGCCTAATGACGGTTTGATGGATGCGGTGATACGCGGCGGCAGTGCGGTGGCCAAAAAGGAAATCGACGGAATCGCTACGTTATTAATCGATGCCGAAATGAAAATGTTCGAAGGCTTGTCCACACCGGTGATTTTCCTGCAAAACGTGGTGACCGATTTCCTGTTGGGATTGGGGATGAAAGATGCGTTTCGCATCTTCGCCGATCATGTCAAAACCCGTTACAACGCCGATCCCGGTTTTTTTACTATGAATATGCCGCGTTTGCTGGACGTATTGGAAGAGGCTGGCGTAGAAAATCCGATCATTTGTTCCAATATCAATAAGATCGGCTTCCGTATGTCTGGTGGCGTCGATTTGTATCAGCAAACCTTGGCGCAGCGGCAATTTAGGCCTATCGCGATGTCGGTGTTGGCATCCGGCGCTATTTCGCCGCGAGAAGCCATCGAATATGTCTGCGGGTTACCCAAAATTCAGTCCATCGTATTCGGCGCATCGAGTCGTGGCAATATTCGTCAAACCAAAGCATTGATTGACGAATTTATGGCTATTAAACAACGCTAGCGTTTTCTTCGTCATGCATTCAGCAAGGAGTGAACAATGAACCTATCGAAATGGTTAAAAGCGAGTTTAGGGGTGTTGGCAATCGCATCCAGTTCACCCGGTGTTGCCTGCGATGCGCCGGTAGGCCGATTTTGCGTCGATTTTTTTCGCGGTACGGAATTGCAAGGTAAACCGATAGCCTCTCGAAAGACACCGTTTATCAAATACGATTGGAAAAATCACAGCCCGGTACGCAGGGCCCTCTACGATAATTTTTCGGCCCGATGGCGCGGCAATTTCGATTTTAAAGATGGGCCGTACGAGTTTCGTGCGTTGGCCGATGACGGCGTTCGTATCTTGCTGGATGGCAAGCCTATTTTGGATCATTGGCGGGAAGCTGCCGGAACGGAACTCCGCGTTCAGACCGTTCCGGGTGCGGGAAATCATATCGTTGAAGTGGAGTATTTCGAAGCCAAAGGGAATGCCAGGATCGAAGTGAATTGGCAACAAGTTGAGGCCGTCGCCCCGATAGTGACTCCTGCCATAGATGCAGAAACGTCCTCAACGACAAACGTAAAAACGCAGTTAGCTATGACTGCACCAGTTCGTAATTCAAATAAGGCGCCTATCGGCATTAATCTATCGGCGTTCACCTATTACAGTTCAACCGTACCTTTCAAAGATCTTCTTATGCAATCGGGCGATATCAAAGTCCTCAAGCAGAACAGTAATGAACCATGTGCTGAACAACCAAGCTTTAATTCGGAAGGATTTCCCAGTTCGCTTCCCAATGGTTGCTTGATCCGGATTTGGAGTGTATTTCACATTAAAGAGGACGATTTTTGGCCGGAGGGCGTCGCACCTTATCAACCGGGACATTACGTCTTGCTCTATCAAGGACAAGGAAAAATAAGGCTGGGTTGGGATGCCAAAAATGTAGTTTATAAAGACTCAGGCCGCATTGAATTCGATGTTCCTGCCCCGAAATCCGGTATCCAGCTTGAGATTACGTCGATGGAATGGAACGATCCGATTCGCGAGATGCACATAGTCCATAGCACCGATGAGGCCACATTTAGACAGCAACCGTTCAACGAAAAATGGCTTGAGTTGCTGAAACCGTTCCAGGTATTACGTTTTAAAGATTGGGGGGCGCTTGACAACAACATATCAGTTTATTATTCACCGGCGATAGCTCACACTAAACAAACCATCAAATTACCGGACTCGGCACCTGCAGCAGATAATACCTTTGTAAATATGGTGGCCATGTTGAATGTAAACAACAAGTGGCCTCGAGTGCTGATTGATGGTTACGACGGGGCAAGCCGGACTTTACATTTAAAAACACCAATCGAAGTATCGACAAATGGCAGGCAGCCCGTTGTCAATATATTGGATTTTACGAACCGAACCTGGTCCGAACGCGCTTTACCGACCACCTTTGGTCAAGCTAGTCGGAAAGGTGTGGCTTTTGAAACGATGATAAAGCTGGCTAATATGTTGGGAGCCGATCCTTGGATAAGTATTCCGACGGCCGCCGACGATAAATTCGTCGAAGCACTGGCTACACTGATCAAAAAAGAACTCAATCCAAATTTAAAGTGCTATATCGAATATTCCAACGAAACTTGGAATTACGGTTATCCGGGATACCATTATTCAGAGGCGAAAGCCAGACAATTATCGTTAACCGGCACGATAATTCCTGCCGATGCCTGGCACTCATATAGAGCAATAGAAATATTTCGAATATTCAATAAGGTATTTGGTGAGCCAGATATACGAGAAAATGGAAAGCAAAGTCGATTGGTTCGCGTACTAACATCTCAAACTGCGTGGTTTGACCGTGCTAAATCGGTAATGGATTGGTCCATGCCAAATAATGCATGGCCTACAAATGGCTTGCCCGCGTATAAATACGCCGATGCGTGGGCTGTCACAACCTACTTTTATTTGGACAAAGACCAGTCGTTGCAAGACTTGGGCATAGAGGACTTAATGTCCGCCCAAATCGACAATATCAACACACTGTTCGGCGACAGCAAAAATCCTGGATTGATCAGGCAGTTATTGACTGAAGCAAAAGCGAGAGGCATGCAATTGGTTGCGTATGAAGGGGGAACGCACGTACTTGCGCCGCAGACTAGTCCGGACTTGATTGCGAAGGTGGCTCAAGTCAACAAAGACCCTCGAATGAAAGACGTGTATACCGTGATGCTGAATCATTGGAACGCGCTTTATAAAGAGTCAGGTCCCGACGCGGTTGGCGTTCTAAATCATTATTCGGATATTGGCCGATACGGTAAATACGGTTATTGGGGTTTATTACAATCGGTTTATCAAGATGCCGCTACGGTGCCGCGCTATCAGGCCATTACCGATTTCATCGGAGCGCCTTAGTTATGGATATCAACATCACGAACTGTTTCGAAACCAACACAGTACGGAGAAGCGGCGATTAATCCGAATTGGTTTGCCTATCTGGTTTTGTTTAGCTGGCCGCTGGTTACAGTGCTGATTTATCAGCGTATGACTATCGCGCGGGCGACATTGTGGTCAATTTTGGGGGCTTATTTGCTTTTGCCAAGCGGCACCGAAGTCGATTTGCCGATGGTGCCGCCCATGGACAAATATACCGTGTCCAATTTAGCCGCTTTTTTGGTTTGCCGTTTCGTCCTGGGCAAGCGGATTGCTCTGTTGCCGCGCGAACGCTGGCTCAGAGGATTGATACTGGTTTATTTGATTAGCCCGTTTATCACAACCATGTTGAATCCCGATCCGATATTTGCCGGACCGACGGTTATCAAGGGCATGGAATATTACGACGCATTATCGGCAGTGATCAGGCAGACTTTGTTTATATTGCCTTTTCTGTTGGGTTTTACTTTTTTGCGAGATGCGCGTAGCCATGAAGACATTCTGCACGTACTCGTTATTGCCGGTTTAGTTTATTCGTTACCGAGTTTGCTTGAAGTGCGGTTAAGTCCCCAATTACACGCGTGGATCTACGGTTATTTCCCGCATAGTTTTATTCAACAAATGCGGGGTGGCGGATTTCGTCCGGTGGTTTTTCTCGGCCACGGTTTATTGGTTGCGTTCTTTTTTACATCGGCTTTTTTTTCTGCGTCCGTGTTTTGGAAGATGCGTAAATCGGTTTTAGGTGTCAATGCGGCGGCGATTACCGCATACCTGGCTGTCGTATTGATCTTATGCAAAAGCATGGCTTCTTTTTTATATGCCGTTGTGCTTTTTCTGGTTTCGCGTTTTTCGTTGCCCAAAACTCAAGTTAGGTTTGCCAAGATTTTGGCGATTGTGGTCGTCATATACCCTATGCTGCGCGCTACGGATTTTTTCCCTGTCCAAGAGCTGGAAGAAATGGCTGCCGAAATCAGCAAAGAGCGAGCCCAGTCTTTGCAATACCGGTTCGATAATGAAGAATTATTGTTGAAGCATGCCAGGGAACAGGCGTTTTTTGGCTGGGGTTCTTGGGGCCGGAACCGGGTTTACCATCCGGTAACAGGTAAAGATCTGACGGTCACCGACGGCCGCTGGATTATCGTGATGGGCGAATATGGCTGGGTGGGCTATTTGGCTGAATTCGGGCTATTGGTTTTGCCGATACTGAGAAGCGCCAAAATAATTTCCAAAATACCGGACAAACGTGAGCGCGGTATATTGGCTACGCTTAATCTATTGATGGCGTTCAGTATTTTCGACTTGTTGCCCAACGCTTCGGTTGCCCCTTGGACTTGGTTGTTGGCCGGGGCATTGGTCGGCCGCAGCGAACAACTTCGAAACGCGTTGCGCGAACAGAAAATCCCAAAAAACAAATCGTCAACATCTGCATCGTCCGTATCCGGTATGCAGTCCTGTCCTACTCTATAGACTCAAAATGGCTGAAATCCAAAACGAATCTTTGACCAAAAAATCCGTTAGAGCGGTGTATTGGAGTAGTGGGGAAGTGTTTGTCAGGCAGTTCGTGCGCATTGCGGTGTCGGTATTGCTCGCCCGACTATTAACGCCGGAAGAATTTGGAACCGTTGCGTTACTTTACATTTTTGCCGATATTGCCCATACGTTCATCGACAGCGGTTTTTCGGTCGTCGTCGGGCAGCGCCGCGACCTTACCCGGGCGGACGAATCGACCATGTACTGGTTTAGCGTTTGCATGTCGATGACTTGCGCTAGCTTGCTCTGTCTGGCCGCACCTTATATTGCCGGTTTTTACGATATCGAGGTGTTGCGCTACTTGGTTTATGCGATGGCGCTGAATATATTCGTCATGGCGCTAGGCAGCATCCATCACCCACTGCTGACCAAGCAATTACAGCTAAAGAAGATCACCATCATTACCTCTATTGCTTTGCTGGCATCCGGAACGCTGGCGGTTTGGCTTGCCTATCGAGGTTTTGGCGTGTGGGCCCTGGTATTTCAACAATTGTTGGAAACTACGATTTCGACGGTATTGCTTTGGGTTGCCAGCGATTGGCGTCCGGCTTTCGTATTCAGTTTTGCCTCGTTGCGTAGATTATTTGGTTTCGGCGGCTTTTTAATGTTGTCCAGTTTTTTGAATATTGCCTACAACCGGGCGTACTCGGTCATTGTGGGCAAAGTATACGGCGTTGCGGATCTAGGGTTTTATAACCGGGCCGATAATGCCAGGCAAATTCCGCAACAAGCGCTTAGTATTTTTTTAGGCAGAGTTGCTTTTCCCATATTTGCGGCTGCCGCAGGAGATATAGAGAAAGTCCGCCGTGGAATGCAATATTCGATTCGCGGCGTCATGTTGATCAATATCCCGATTATGTTAGGGCTAATGGTGACCAGCGAAGCGGTCATTCGTTTGCTATATGGCGATCAGTGGCTAATTGCGGTGCCGCTTTTGCAAATATTATGTCTGTCCGGAATATTGATGCCGCTCCAGCTGATTAATTTAAATGCGATTAAAGCGTTTGGAAAATCTAAATCATTTTTTAAAGCCGAATTAGTCAAGAAATCATTTGGAATTGTGTTGCTGATGTGCGGCTTGGTATACGGAATCACCGGCTTGGCCTGGAGCCAGTTTGTTTACAGCATTTTCGGATTTTTTGTTGATGCTTATTTTTGTGGTCGTTATTTCAATTATGGCGCATGGCTGCAAATTAAGGATGTTTTGCCGGCACTGCTTGTGTCAACGGTTATGGCAGGCTTAATATATGCATTAGGTAAGTATTGGGATATATCTTATATTCCATTGTTTAGTTTGCAAGTTAGCTCTGGAATATTTTTATTTGTAGGGCTATGCCACATCTGCAAATTAAAAGCTTATAAGGAGTTGTATGCGTTATTGATTCGACGCGATTCAAGGTAGTAAGGTTGCACGAATATTTAGTTTATAAGGAGTTTTCTGGCAATGACGAACATGATTAATTCAAGTGCAATGAGTGCGTTGCAAAATAATATAAAAGACGTAAAGCCATTTCCGCATTTTTGTATCGATAATTTTTTTGACGAAGACTTTGCTAATGCAATCCACGATTCTTTCCCTTCCTATGATGAGTGTAGGCAAATGGGGCGAGAGTTTTTCGCAGTCAATGAAAAATTCAAAATACAACTATGTGATGCAGACAAATTTCCGCCTGCAATCTTAAAGCTTCATCAAATACTATCTTCTTCAGAGTTTGTCGACAGTATTAGTAAAATGACAGGTATTCCTAATTTACTACCCGATCCCGATTTAATGGGAGGTGGAATACATGAAACAAACTCGGGCGGTCGTTTGGATGTGCATGTTGATTTCAATTTCATAGAAAAAAAGCAATGGCATCGCCGAGTGAACATTCTTTTTTATTTCAATAAAGATTGGAAAAAAGAATATGGAGGTTGTTTGGATTTATGGGACAAAGACGTCAAACATTGTGTCGGCGAATTCGCGCCAGTATTCAACAGAGCCTGCGGTTTTGTTACCAGCGAAATCAGTTATCACGGTGTTACGCCAGTGCACTGTCCACAAGGAATGGCTCGCAAATCGTTCGCGGTTTATTACTACACCAAAGAAGCACCGGAGGGCTGGGATAGTGTCAAACATTCCACTGTATTCAAAGCCAGGCCCGACGAATGGTTAAAAGGTCATGTGCTGATGCCGGCGGAAGAGTCTTTCAATAGTTCTAAAGCAGCTTTTCGTAATGTAAAGAAAACTATAAAAACCATGATGGGTAAATGAAACCTCCTATGTTATATCATATATAAATAATATGGTTTTTATGGTTTTTATGGTTTTGCATTTTTAGATTCTGTCTTTGGGTTAAATGGTTTCATAAGAATGTTATGAAATTAGATGTAAATTACTTTGGAAGGCTTTTATAAAGGTTAGTGATGGTTGATAGGTAGACTGTTTCGTAACGGTTGTATTTAAGTCTTTGGTTTGTCGGTGAATAATATGGAAGAGTTTGTTCTGTTGCATGTCGGATATCAAAAAACTGGTTCGACATGGTTGCAAAGAAATGTATTTAATAATGAGGGTCTAGGGTTTGGTTCTAAAATTTGTCATGAGAATCACGAGGTTTATCATGATATTGTGTTAAGTAATGAGTTTACTTTTGATCCAAAAATGGTTAGGGAAAAATATTCTCATTACATTGACGAATCCTTGAAAAAAGGATTAGTACCTGTTATTTCACATGAATCGTTTGCAGGTGACTTTGTCAATGGTAGGTATTATGGGAAGGAGGTGGCTAATCGACTAAAGCTTACTTTTCCAAATTCCAAAGTTCTTATAACTATAAGAGAGCAGAGGTCTTTAATACTGTCGGCATATCTTTATTATTTGTTTCAAGATGGAGTTGAACGCATAGAGCATTTTATTGGGGTAGGGAAGGAGTCTCCAGGGTTTGTTCCGATATGCAGAGCAGAGTATATAGAGTACCATCATTTATATCGTATATATTGTGATCTATTTGGTAAAGAAAATGTGTTAGTTCTGCCTTTTGAAAAGCTAAAGATTGATAATAATTTGTTTTGTAATGATATATTGCAACATTGTAATATAAAAAGAGCATGTTCTATCAACACTGAGCCAGCCAACGCGAATCTTCCAGTTGGTGTTTTGTTATTTAAGAGGTATCTGAATCACATAGCGCGCATAGGATCTTACAATAGGCCTCCGAGTATAATGCTAAAGATAGCAAGAAAGATAATAAAAGGGATGGAGTGTTTTGTTCCCGAGTTCGTTAACTCTTATTTTAAGGCTAATTTGAACGCATACATAAATGATTACTTTCAACAAAAATTTGTTGAAAGTAATCGTGAGCTTGAGAATTCAATTGGTGTTGATCTTAAAGTGTACGGTTATCAATAACTTTTCAGATAAATAGATCTTTTAAAGGGTTTGTCAGTGAATTCCTATAGACTTTTAATTGTCCTTGTAAATTATTTAAATTCGCAGGTGACGATTGAGTGTTTACGTACATTGTCATATTGCCCCACAGTTTTGAACGGTAAGGCGAAAGTTTATGTGTGGGAAAACGGCAGCGGGCCGGATGCTGAGCTAATTTTGCGAAAAGCCATAGAAAAAAATCAGTGGCAAGAGTGGGTAGAGCTGCTAGTGTGCCCGAAAAACTTAGGCTTTACCGGTGGCAATAATCGGGTCATCGAGCGGTCGTTAAACAGCGGCCAGGCCCCGGATTATTTTTTATTATTGAATTCCGACACCCTGGTGACGGATCAATCATTAACCACTTTGATCGATTTTATGGACTGCCACCCCCGTGCCGGTATCGCGGGGAGTCAATTATTGACAAAAACCGGCAAGCATCAGTGTTCGCCGTTTCGTTTTCCTGGCATCGCTTCCGAGTTTGATCAAGGCTTAAAGTTAGGTGTGGTTTCCAAATTGCTGTCGCGCTGGGCCGTCAGCATGCCGCCGCCGGAGAACGAAACGCCGGTGGATTGGGTATCGGGCGCCAGCATGATGTTGCGTAAGGAAATGCTGCAACGGATCGGCTTGCTGGATGAGGATTTTTTTACTTACTTCGAAGACGTCGATTTATGCCAACGCGCTCATCGGGGCGGCTGGCAGGTGTGGTATGTGCCAAAAAGCCAGGTGATTCATTTGGAAGGGGCGTCCAGCGGTATCGGCCACAAAATCGTTAAACGGCGACCGGCATTCTGGTTTCAGGCTAGGCGGCGTTATTTTTTGAAAAACGAAGGGTGGTTCCGCGCGGCCTGTATCGACGCGGTGTTTATCATAGGCTTCGCTTTATGGAGGTTGCGGCGGGTTATTCAAGATAAACCAGACACCGATCCTCCTTATATGTTGCTCGATTTCATCAAAAACAGCATTTTCTTTCAAGGGTTTGATACGCCAAAGGTGCGGATATGACAAAGCGTTTTTTTTACGATGGATTGCGGGATAAGCGCAAGATTGATATTTTTTATGTCGAAGGTCCTGGTGATGTTGTCGAATCCTTTAATCGGTGGAATTCTAGGGACGACGTGCTAACCGAAACATCGCGTACGTTTAGTGGCCAATTTTTCGATTTTTGCCATATAAATAATTTGTCGGCTTATGTGCTGTCTTATCATACTGAGCGTAAGCAGGTAAATGACGGCCAGTTTCTTGTGGAAAATCGGCCAAAAAGATTTACGGCTGGCGGACTTAGATATCACCTGTCGCAGGTTTTGTATGGTTTAGAGATTATCGTTATTGCGCTACGTTATCGACCTCGCATTGTGAATGTGACATCTGGTGTTACCTATTGGTTTGTACTTGCTCCTTTGAAATTGTTTGGTGTTAAGTTGGTTTCCCATCTTCACAATTGTTTTTGGCCTATTGGTTATCAGCCGACTGACCCTTTTCGGCGTGCATTGTTAGCTTTGGATGGCTGGTATTTCCGGTGTATAGCCGATGTAGCACTTTGTGTTTCACCCGAAATCGAGCGGCAGATTGGAAAAATTTCCGGTAGAAAACACTGTCGGGTCTATCAATTTCGTAGCCAGTTTTATCGACGCGATTTCGAAAACCCGTCCCCACCACCGCCACATGACCAAAGACCGTTTAGAGTAGTTTATGCAGGCCGAATTGAACATAACAAAGGCGTATTCGATATTTTTGATATGGCTGAGCGTTTGCGAGCTGAGGATGTGACTTTTGATATTTGTGGCGGCGGCTCTGCGTTAGATGAGCTGCGTATCGAATCCAGCCGGAGAAACTTAGAGGCTAGTGTCCATATCCACGGCAAGTTATGTCGACCCGATTTGCTTAAGATGTATCAGCAAGGGCACGTCGTGATTGTGCCGACTCGCAGTGATTTTTGTGAAGGATTACCGATGGTGTGCTCTGAAGCAATCTTATTGGGCAGGCCAGTGATTACTACACGCTTGAGTAATGCTCTAGATGTTTTGGGTGATGCAATCGCTCAGGCACAACCCGATGAAGTCGATAGTTTTGTAGAAAACATTCGGAGGCTTAAAAGTGATTTAGGTTTTTATAATCAGTTATGCCAAGCTTGTGGAACGTTACGCGAGCAATTTTTGGATGGCTCACAAGGGTTGACCGCAGTTTTAGAGCGAGTCTACCAATCGATAAATTAAGTTATGAGCTACTATCCTTATTTCGACTGGCTAAGAATGGCTTTAGCGCTGATTGTGGCGCTAGGACACGAGGGCGTGGTGCTGTGGCAGCATGCCGGCAATTTGTCGGTACAGGTGTTTTTCGCGCTCAGCGGGTTTTTGATCGGCGGCATATTGTTGAAGTCGCAGCTCGAAGATTTACCGCGCTTCTTTTTTAACCGAGCAACTCGCATATGGATACCCTACAGTGTGGCGATAGTTTTACTGCTTGCCGCCAGTTTGCTGCGCGATCCAGTTACGCCGAAGTGGCTGGAATTCGTTTTTTACAAGGCGACTTTTGTATACAACTTATTTGGCCCACCCCAGCTTGAAACTTTTAGAACGCAAATGCCATTGGCCGGCACCGGAAATCATTTTTGGAGCATATGCGCCGAGGAACAGTTTTATTTGTTCGCGCCGTTAGTGCTATTGCTGTTACCGGCACGCATTGGAAAGTCGGTCGTTTTGTGGGCGGCGTTGAGCATGGTTGCGGTGGTAGTGAATTATTACGGCGCGATTTTGTTGGGAGTACTCTGTGCGGTGATCGCCAGGCGCTTTCCGACATGGCCATCCGATTGGCGCACGCAAGCGGTATTTTGGTGGTTGTTGCTGACCAGTGGCTATCTGATGGCCTATGAGGTAATACCGTATCCAACCGTTGCACCGCTATTTGCGGTCAGTGCGGTGATGATTTTGGCGCGCACAGGTCAGAAATCGCCACTGGCTCAGTTTTGGGGAGGAGTGTCATATCCGTTTTATCTGAATCATTGGATTGGCGTATTCGTTGCCAACGAAATTTTTGAGCCTTTCGGCTTGCGCGATACAGCTGGCAGCAAAATCGCAGCCTTACTATTGAGTGTGTTGATGGCAGCGGTTCTATACGTCATCGTTGATTGCAGTGTACGTCGTTATCGGTCGCAGTGGTTTAACGTGGCTCGTGGACGGTTTGCGGCGATAGCGGCCTACAGTTTGCTGGCGACTGGGTTGACGGGTGGGTTCTTGTTTTCGGTTCAAGCTCTCGGATAAAAAAATTTTGAGAAGATTTATATGCAAATAGGCGTAGTGATAATCGGCCGTAACGAAGGACAGCGTTTGCGGCGTTGTCTGGAATCGATAAACTCTTCAAGCGCAGTCGCCGTCGTGTATGTGGATTCCGGTTCGTCGGACGGTTCGGTCGAATTGGCAAAAAGCCGACTAGCTGAGGTTGTCGAGTTGGATTTAGCCACGCCTTTTTCTGCTGCCCGCGCCAGGAATGAAGGTTTCGCATATTTGCTGAAAAACCATCAAGGCATTGAATTTGTTCAGTTCATCGACGGTGATTGCACATTGGCGCCTGGTTGGTTAGGCGCCGCTGCCGAAACATTGCTAAAACGGGAAGATTCCGCTGCCGTGGTGGGGCATTTGCGGGAATCGAATCCGGATGCGTCGGTTTATAACCGCTTATGCGCATTGGAATGGAAATCGCCTGCGGGTGAAATGACGAATTACGGTGCTTTGGGTGGCATTTCCATGATGCGTAGCGAGGTGTTTCAGCAATTGGGTGGCTTCAACCCCAAAGTGATTGCCGGCGAAGATTCCGAATTGGGCGTGCGCATGGCGTTAGTGGGCTATAAGGTTATGAAGATCGACCAGCCTATGGCGGTGCATGATGCCAATATGCTGCACTTTTCTCAATGGTGGAGGCGTGCGGTAAGGGGAGGGCATGCGATAGGGCAACGGGCTTATCTTAACGGCAATTCGGTAGTCAGAGATTGCGTGCGGGAACGCAAGAGTACCTTGTTTTGGGGGATTGGCTTGCCGCTGGCGGTTTTAATGTCGGCGGTACCAAGCAATGGCGCCAGTTTGCTTTTATTGGCCGGGTATCCCGGCTTGGGCTGGCGGGTTTATCGCTATCGTCGGGTTTTCGGCGATACCGCTCCGGATGCTTTGCTGTACGCGGGGTTCATCATTTTAGGCAAATTTGCCGAAGGTTTAGGTTTGATCAAGTTTTATCTGAATCGGTTGAGCGCGCGTTACGAGATCATTGAATACAAATAGTGAAGCAATCTGCAACACGTACAGGTATTACACAACAGACTAATTTTCGAATTCAAAGAACAAATGATAAATAAAAGATGGAAAGTCGGCCTGCTAGGAGCGGGTTATATCTCTGAGGCGCATGCGAAAGCGTTGAAGGTCAACGAAAATACTGAACTGGTCGCTATTTGCGATTTGTCCAAGGTAAGAGCGGAAAAGGCCGCAAATGCGTACGGTATCCCGCAAGTATTTTCTTCGCTGGAGGACATGCTGAATTCCGATTTGGATGCGGTACATGTGTTACTGCCGCCCAACGCTCATTTTGCTACGGCGCGGCAGATTCTGGAAGCTGGCCGGCATGTTCTGTTGGAAAAGCCCATGGCGCTGACGGCGGATGAATGCCGTGAACTGGTTGAATTGGCCGAGCGCAAGCAGCTCAAATTGGGTGTCAACCATAATTTCTTGTTTTTTCCGGCTTACGAGGCACTGCGTAGGCAAGCTAAAGACGGTACGTTAGGCAATCTCGACCAAGTGACGATTAATTGGTTGTTCGCACTCGGAATCATTAAATTCGGCCCGTTTGACAATTGGATGTTACGTGAACCCAAGAACTTGTTTCTGGAGCTAGGCCCGCATCTGGTCGCTTTTTTGCTGGATTTGGTCGGCGATTTGGAGCATGTGTCTACCGATATATTCAAACCCATCGATCTACCAGGAGGCGCCCGTACTTATCGGCGTTGGCATGTGCACGGCCGCAAGGCGGATTGCGGGGTGGATTTGAATTTATCGGTTTTGCCGGGCTATTCCGACCGTTCCATTGTCGTACGCGGCCACGCGGCAACTGCGATATGCGATTTCGAACGCAATATCTATTGTGTCGATGAACCCAGTGGCGCTGGTGTGCATTTCGATAACTTGCTAACTACGGAAAGTCTGGCCTGGCAATATGCTAAATCCGGTGTCAAGAATTTCGTTCGCTCGATAAGCGGCAAACTCAAAAAACGCCCGTCCGCCGATCCTTATTTCGAAAGCATTCAAGTGAGCGTGGCGGCGTTTTACGCCGGTATGAACGGCGAGCTGGATAATCGGCTGGATGGCCGTTTTGGGTTGGCGGTGATTCGCATGTGCGAATCCATGATCGAGCAAGCTGTATTCGAAGCGCCAACGGAGACTCAGCGAATCTGGACGGTAATGCCACCTTTGCAAAAGCCAACGATATTGGTCATAGGCGGAACGGGATTCATAGGCAAGTATCTGGTACAAGCTTTGGTCCAAAAAGGCTTTGGCGTTAGAGTAGTCACGCGCAGCCTAAGCGCGGGGCAAATCGCGTTGGTGGGTTTGCCCGTCGAATTGGTGCAGGGTAATCCAGCCGATGCAGAGTTCATGGATGCCGCGCTGCAAGGCATAGACGTGGTCTATCATTTGGCGAAAACCGAAGGAAAAAACTGGCAGGACTATTACACGCAAGATGTGTTGGTTACCAAAAACATCGCCGAATGCGCGCTGGCGCATGGCGTCAAACGCTTTATCTATACCGGCACCATCGATTCTTACTATTCCGCCGATACCAACGAAGTCATTACCGGCGATACGCCGCTCGATCCGCAAATCGAACGGCGTAATTTGTATGCGCGTTCCAAAGCCGCTTGCGAAGCATTATTGACCGAAATGCACAGGACTAAAGCCTTGCCGCTGGTGATCTTCCGCCCCGGTGTCGTGATTGGCAAAGGGTGTCCGCCGGCGCATTGGGGCGTGGGCATGTTCGAGTCTGAAACTCGGGTGCAATTGTGGGGCGATGGACAAAATAAATTGCCGCTGGTTTTAGTCGAAGACGTAGCCGAAGCCTTGGCGCTAGGTCTGGATGCGCCCGGCATAGAAGGTCAAACATTTCTACTAACGGACGAGCCTATGCTGAGCGCCCGAGATTATATAGAAATCGTTTCCAACGAATTAGGTACCAAACTACGAGCGGAACCCACACCGATCTGGAAGCTTTACCTTAGCGATGCAGTCAAGGAATTTGCCAAACAACTGATCAAGCATCCGAATGCCCGCAACTCGAGTTATCGAGATTGGGATTCTCGCAGTCACCGGGCCCGCTACGACAGTAGCAAAACCAAACAAGTTTTGGGGTGGCAGCCGGTCGGCGAGCGGGAGGCTATGGTTCAGCGCGGCATTGTCGATGCGGTGCGGGCGTTTATGCAGTAAGACAATCTAGATAAGAAACAAAGAATCTAAAGTATGACCAATCGCAAGCATATCGCCTATTTCACCAATCAGTACCCGGCTGTCAGTCACACGTTTATTCGCCGGGAGATACGCGCGTTGGAGCGGCTGGGTTGGCAGGTCAGTCGCTTTGCGATTCGCATGCATCCAGGCGGTGTGGTGGATAGCGCAGACCTGGCCGAGGTCGAGTTGACCCAGTTCATCGTAAAGGTCTCTAAGGTTGAGCTGTTGAGTATTTTGCTCAAGCAACTGTTGTTGAATGCACGGCGATTTTTTAGCACGTTGCTGTTTGCCGTTCGTTTCGATAGGGGGCATGCCAAAAACCCGCTAAAAACTTTGATTTGCTTGGTGGAAGCGTGCGTTTTGGCGGCATGGTGCAAGCAGCAGGGCATCGAGCATTTGCATGTTCATTTCGGTACCAACCCGGCGACCATTGCTCTGTTTGCTCGGTGCTTGGGCGGTCCAAGTTATAGCTTTACCGTACATGGTCCGGAGGAATTCGATAAGCCGGAAATGCTGGGGCTGGCCGAAAAAATCAAACAGGCTAGTTTCGTCGTGGCGATTTCATCGTTCGGTAGGTCACAGCTTTACCGTTGGGCCGATTTTGCCGACTGGGAAAAAATAAAGGTAGTGCATTGCGGCTTAGCCGAGGATTTTTTGAATCATACACCTGCGCGCGTTCCTGATGAACCACGTCTGGTTTGCGTGGGGAGGCTCAGCGAACAGAAAGGACAAATGATTTTGTTACAAGCCTTGGCCCGTTTGGTTGGCGAGGGTTTAGTGCTGAAATTGGTCATGGTAGGCGATGGCCCTTTACGGAAAGACATAGAGCGCTTCATTACCGATCATCAGCTACAAGCTCATGTCGAATTGACAGGCTCATTGAGCGGTGAGCAGGTGCGCGGACAATTGTCCGGCGCCAAAGTGTTCGTGTTACCGAGCTTTGCCGAAGGGTTGCCGGTGGTGATTATGGAAGCGTTTGCGTTGGGTAGGCCGGTGATCAGTACGTATGTGGCAGGCATACCCGAGTTGGTGACCCACGAGGGAAATGGTTGGTTGGTACCCGCAGGTTCGGTTGATGCATTGGCGTCCGCAATTCGGGACGTTTTGCATGCTTCCCCGGATGCTCTGACCCTCATGGGTAAAAATGGGCGTCAGCGAGTGTTGGAAGATCACAACATAATCGTTGAAGCGAAAAAACTAAGCGATCTGTTTTCCAGTTCAGTTCAGTCTGCCTAATTTGATTCTTAATGTCAGCATTTTTGAGCAAAATTGTGTTGTAACAAAGATTTAACTGCAAATCTCAGGAGAGATGATGAATCTAGTAGTAAACGGAGTGGCCGCGGTGTTGGCCGGGTATGTATGTCTATTGATGGGCATGGTGATTTTGGAGGTCCTAGCGGCTTTGGGTTGGCGCCGCAAAGCGGTTTCGGACGAAGGTGTGACAATGCCGAATACAGTTGTTTTGGTGCCGGCGCATAACGAGGAAGGCGAGATCGGTAAGACGCTGCAGATTTTGCAGCAGGATTTGCCGGAAAATACCCGTATTTTGTGCGTCGCCCATAACTGCAGCGATGGGACCGCGAGTGTTGTCAGAAGCATGGGGGCAGCGGCGATCGAGGTCAAAGATGCCGGCACTGGCGGTAAGCCGGATGCTTTGAAAGCAGGCTTGCGTTTTCTGGATGCTAATCCGCCGGAAGTGGTAGTGGTCATCGACGCCGATTGCAGCGTGAGCAAAGGTGCCATCCGTTTGTTGGCTACCAGGGTCAAACAACTGGGACATCCGGTCATGGGGGCGTATTTCTTTGCGGCGGAGGCAGATGGACATAAAGCCGGCGGCATTTCGTCGTTGGCGCTATTGCTAAAGAATTTTATCCGACCATTGGGCTTGCATCGATTGGGCTTGCCGTGCTTATTGAACGGTAGTGGTTCCGCCTATCCTTTTCAAGCGATTCGGCAAGCGCCGCATGGCGAAGGTTCGATTGCGGAAGATTATCAGTTGACCCTGGATTTGCTCGATATGGGCTACATCACGACCTTCGAGCCGGACGCCCGCATAGACGGACGCTTGCCAAAGAGAGATGCGACGGCGCAGAAACAACGGCGGCGTTGGGAGCATGGACATTTGTTTTTGTCGTTTAATACCGCGCCGCGCGTGTTGCTGCAAGGCTTGTTCCGGTTCCAGCTTAGTCGTTTGGTGCTGGGTTTGGATTTGTTGGTACCGCCTCTCGCTTATCTTGGGTTAATCGTGATTTGTGCGGTATTTCTAAACGTGGCCGCATTGGCGTTTTTTGATGCCGAGCCCTATGCCATATGGGCTTTGGGAAGTGGGTTGTTTCTGTTTATGTCGTCACTGATTATGGCCAGCTTTAAATTTGTCGGTGCCAAGAACACCTGGGAGGCACTATGGGCGGTACCTGGCTATTTGCTCTGGAAGTTGCCTATTTATCGGGATTTCTTTAATCACCGTGAAACTCGTTGGATGAAAACAGAGCGGGATTAAGGGGGATGAGGATATAGCCAGTTTTGCAAGAGGATGATGTCAATGGTTAACGGAAATATAGATTTTTCAAAGCAGGAAGACGAAATTATCCGGCTTGCCGACCGGAATCGCTTGAACACGGCAATTTTTTAGACATATTTATAGGGAGAGCTAGCATGAGTAAACGTATTTTGGTCACCGGCGGAGCCGGATTTCTTGGGTCTCATTTATGCGACCGATTGGTTGCCGATGGCCATGATTTGGTTTGCGTGGACAATTATTTCACCGGCAGTCGAAACAATATCAGGCATTTGTTGAATCAGCCGAATTTCGAGGTGATGCGCCACGATGTTACTTTCCCGTTGTATGTGGAAGTCGATCAGATTTATAACCTGGCTTGTCCGGCATCACCCGTGCATTATCAGTTCGATCCGGTACAAACCACCAAGACCAGCGTGCACGGCGCTATCAATATGTTGGGTTTGGCGAAACGGGTCAAAGCCAGAATCTTTCAGGCCTCCACTTCGGAAGTGTACGGTGATCCGGAAATTCATCCGCAGGTAGAATCTTATTGGGGAAGAGTCAACCCTATCGGCATCCGTAGTTGTTACGACGAGGGTAAGCGTTGCGCGGAAACCCTGTTTTTCGATTATTTCCGCCAGCACAACCTGGATATCAAGGTGGTGCGGATTTTCAATACTTACGGGCCGCGCATGGCCGGCAACGACGGGCGGGTGGTCAGCAACTTTATTACCCAAGCTCTGGCCGGCGAAGATATCACGATTTATGGCGACGGCACGCAGACCCGGTCTTTTTGCTATGTCGACGACATGATCGATGCTTTCGTGGCGATGATGGACACTGAAAAAGGTTTTACCGGTCCGGTCAATGTCGGCAATCCGGGCGAATATCAGATCGGTGAGTTGGCGGAAACCATCGTATCGATGTGCGGCACTAAGTCCAAAGTAGTCTACAAGCCGTTGCCGCAGGACGATCCGCGCCAACGTCAGCCGGATATTACGCTGGCAAAGGAAAAACTAAATTGGGAGCCTAAGGTGCATTTGCAGGACGGTTTGAAGGCAACGATCGAATATTTTCGTCGTTCGTAAATCAAAAATACGATGTCCTGATTTAGACGTGGTTAAGAAAATTGTCTCGTCTGGTATTTCACTGGCAAAATTGTGTCAGCACCGGTAGTCAAAACTCTAAATAGCTGATGCATGTTCACTTTCTGAGCAGTACAAGAGCATATTTGTACGATCTGATAAAGGAAAATTCCGATATGGATTTAAATTTAGCACGTATGGTAGAGCCACTAATATATTTTAAGCGAATTGCTTTTTTTTCGATTAGAAACCACGATATTGATGCAAATATAAAAGTTAAAAATAGCGACATTAGAAAATAATAAAAAACACCAAACTGGTTGAGTGAAATGGCGGTTAGCGTCTTTTGTATTGGAAATGCATAAACATATACGCCATAACTGAAATCGTTCGATGAGCCGAAATTGTAAAAAGGTACAACTGCCGCTAGATAAAATACGCAGTATGCAGTTGTTAAAGGAGATATTAATGGGTAAATTCCTAATCTTAATGTAATGAGTGCCAATACTACTGCTACAAAGGCCCAGGCATGGCCCAGGGTATTTCGCGTAAAATAAAAGATAGCCCCCATAAAGAAATGTGCTGTCGTACGATATGTTGATGCCCCGGCTAGTCCATTCCAGCTTGGATCTTTGTAAATGCAATAAAAATAGAGAATCCAGCTGAATATCGCAATACTTAGGATGACCCATTTTTTGAGTAGTCCGGTTGCTCCCAGTAAAGCGATCAAACAATACAATCTGAACTCATGATACAAGGACCAAAGAGAGCCATTGACACTTTCATTACCAAAAATACCGGGAATATAGCCTTGTTCGAATAAAGGTATTTTTTGAGAAAGATTACCTAGGTCAGGGGTCCAGCCCAAAATTAGGGGTAATAAAAAACCAACCATGGATTGGAATGCCGATAGGGTTGGACCAAGAATATTTTGCTTAGCATAGGATAAATCAAATTTATCTAGAAAATACCAATGAAGTAAAATTGATGATAAAACTATGCACAACCAATATCCTGGAAATATTCTTAAAAATCTGTGCCATAAAAAAATAATCACGGAATTGATTTTCTTATAGCTCATCGTGATTAATAAACCGCTAATGGCGAAAAAACAATCAACTGCCAACGCGCCAATGCTATAAATACTCTGACTAAAATAAAACACAGGATCAAAACCAAAGCCACCTAGCTCAAATGAATGCCCTATGAGGACAGAAACAGCGAGTACTAAACGAAGAAAATTAAAGCTGTTTGATTTAAGGTCCAAAACGACTGTATTCATGCTCTGAAGTGGCTTTTTATATTTTAGCGGTTTGCAATATCTAAGAGTAATGGTATTAAATTACCGCAGCACCAAAATGTCTTGTTTGCTAACTGTTTCGTCGCTTAGGCATTTAAAGGTTTGCGTTGGAATCCGATGATGCTAGCCAACGCGGAAGCAAACAGCCAAAAGGCTGCGGGAAGCGGGACAGGGGTGCCATTAATGCTTCGATTCCAGGCCAAAGAATAGTCCCAATTAAAGGTGTTGTTATCGCCTTCTAGTGAACTGACCAGTAGCTGATATTCATGGCCGGCAACCAGATTTTGCCAAAAAATGTTTTGCGTGTTGTCCAGCATGCTTTCGGATTTGGCAATGATTGCATTGTCGTCGGTGGTGTCCACTAGAAAAAGCCCCAAATGATGGATTGTGGTATTCAACTGGCTATCGTTGCTGACGCCTGAATTCCATACTAGTGAAGCGGCTATGCTCTCGCTGGCGTAAGCGGTAAACGAATAGGTTGCAGTGCTGTTGCTGCCCGCTCCACCGCCGAAATTGGGATCATAGTCGAATCCGGTATAATCGATCTCGCCTAGGCTGCTGGCGTCGTCTTCGAAGCTGTTTTGTTCGCCTCCTGTTAGGATTTGGTAGCTGTTGTAAACATTCAATTGACCGGCGCCGTAGCGAGTATCAAGGCCATTAGCCGTTTGATGGTTAGCACTACGATAGTCGTTAATATCGCCGTAGTCGCTGGTGTTGTTGGTTTGCCGATCGGCGCCTGCCATTAAGGCGGCTTTGATTGTTTCCGAGCGTTCCGCGTTATAGATTGTCCCAACACCCTGTGTCGTTGTACTGCCATTCGATAAGCCGGTTTGTTCGTGGCCGGTTTGTACTAGCAGTGCTGTCGCGGCGGCGACGATTGGGGTGGCGGTGCTCAGGTTGGCGGCAGGAGCCACCAAATGAGTCATTGCTCGACCACTGGGGTAATCGGTATCTACAACATCGGGTGCTATATAAACATTGGCCGAATGACTGCCGTTTTGCGTGCTGGTCAAGCCTACGTTAATGGCATTGTAAGTATTGCCTAATATTTGCGAACCGGTGGCGCCGACCTGGATATATTCATTTAAGTCAACCTGGCGATCTATTGCGTGCAAAATCCAGCTATCGTTCTCTAGTGCGCCGAACATTGCCCAACTATGGTTTGCGATGCGTCGGTCAGTGACCGTTGCTTTACCGGTATCTTTTCCAGGTCCTGAGTTTATCAGGCTGTTGAGCCATTGATTGACCTCGTAACTATGAATATCGTCGATTGCCGGTGCCATGGAAGTACCCGTGCCATAGAAGGTCATTCCTACTCCGGTCGCATGGGGAGAATACGTGGTGGGTGTGGCGCTTTGACCGGGATGGGCAAAGGATTTGCCGATTAGCGGGCCTGCGTTTGGGTCCGGAGCGAACAATGGGTTTGCCGGATCAGAGCTAGTAGACGCTTCTACTTGGGTCACCTTAACGTCAGCCCCGTCTGGCGCGTCGATACCTAGTTCAGTTTGTAACTCGGTATAGCCAACGTCAATTTTGTAATCAGCAGAGGCTTGTGTGCATATGCCTAAAAGAGGCAGGAAAAGCCAGTTAAAGGTACTTTTCTTGTTTGAAAACATCGTTACTCCTGTATAGATTATTGCCTCTGCCAAGGCGGTTGTCATTAAAGTCAAAATTTTGGGTTTGCTGTTCGGGCGTAATAGAATAGCGTAATCCAACAAAATCAAAGTGCTGCGTTCTATTTGGTTTGAGCCGAATCTGTCTATATGCTCTCCGAAACCTACCGTAAAAAGCTAAAGCTTTTTCACTCCGAAGCCGGGCCGGGAGTGCAATTGCTTTAGCTATTGCTTAATAGTCGCTCAAAGAGTGCCGGTTTTTCTTATTTCACGATATCCTCGATAACAAAGAATGTGTTGTGAAAGTTCTTATGGTGGTGCGGGCGATTCTAATAGAATGTCCGGCTTGATTAATACGCAACATTTGAGCAAGTCAAAAATTACCCGATTTCATGGTTTACATTTCCCGATGCGTTTAATGCCAGGAATAATTGAACTCAGCGCCCCAGCCCATAACCAGAATGAGGGGGGAACAGGCACCGGAGAACTGAGTAGCAGACCGATCACGCCGCTTGCTTGACCTTGCCAGTCTGAGCTGAAGCTACCGCTGAAAGGGTTAGGATAAGCTTGACTGGCAAAACTGATAACGCTTGCCGCAAGACTTTGCCCACTGTAAAGAAAAGCTAGCTCGCCGCCTATGGAATTCAAACTCAAGTCGAATTGATCGTTACCGGATACACCATCAAAATAGCCGAATTGGGTGACATTGGCGGTCAACAGGGTGCCGCTAAAATCGACAATGTTGTCGAAATTGGTGTCCACGGAACCGATGATTGTCAAGTTCGGAGAGGTGGAATCGTTTGGAGTGAGGTTGCCATTACCGTCAACTTTAAACTGAATGGATAGGTTTTTGGGAATTTCGTTCTGTACACCGCTAATTACGCCATTGATAAATGGATCAATCGAAAACAACGTACCGGGCGTGCCTGAGATTGTGACTAATCCGGTACTTGCCTGGTAGCTAATATGACCGGAGGCGCCAAACTCGATGGTGGGTAACTCCGGTGTTAGTCCTATCAAGGTGGCTTGTGCCTGGGTTGGTGCTATGCCGATAGTCGCAAGGATACTGGAAACGGTGACGAAGGAGCGTACTTTCATATTATTCTATCCTTGTAAGAGGTGCAGCCTTGATCTGCTTTACAAAAGGGCTTGGGCGAAGTCAACTATCGCCCATAACTATAAGGCCATTGGTGGATACAACATATATCGGAATCGCAAAGCAATGTTTGGGCCATGTGATGTGAAGGCTGCCGAGTAATGAATGTATTCCTTCATGTTTTCGTTTTCCGGGTTGCGTAGCAGGGCATATCGCCTAAAGTGTGTTATTTGCCGCAATTTTTTGGCAGCTCCCAACCTTGATTGTGTTGGCTTACTCGTTTGAGTGAGAAATTGCCTGTTTATTTAGCGCATTGTATTGATGCTGATATAAGGTCGGTTTTGTATTCAATCCACGCGAAACAGTAAGGAAATAGCACAAGATTCTGTCGTTGGCCGGCATGTTCCGGCCATCAGGCGGGCTAGACGGTTTTATCGTGAAACGAGAACTTTTTCTTGAGTGGCATTTATTTTGCTTGAAATAGCGATTTGATGCTTGGGTTTGGCAGCGAGTTTATAACGATTGCCTAAAATAGCCGGTTCGTGATGCCGGGCGCCATATTCCGCATTCATCCGAATGACCTACTTTGTTTGAAATTTCAAAATGTCCGTTTCCGTTAAGAATGAAGTTTGCGAGTCTTCCAATCGTTCCGATATAACATCCGCCGCGTCAAATACAAGCACGGCACATCCGGAAAGCGCTGTTTATTGGCGTTTCGCTAATAGTACCTGGTGGCTATTGGGTATCGGTTTGAGTTTGACCATTTGGGCCTACTATAGTGGCTTGGAAAATCTGTTTCATCGCTGGGAGGTCGAAGAAGAATATAACCACGGTTATTTTCTACCGTTGGTGACGCTCACCTTTTTATGGCAACTGGGGCCCCGCCTTGCCAAGCAAGAGTTTCAGCCGACTTGGTCCGCGTTAGCGCTCGCCGGATTAGCCTTAGTCATGTTTATCGTGGGTGAACTGAGCGCCATTTACTTGCTGATCCATTATTCCTTCATCCTGGTACTGTTTGCCCTATCGCTCGCTTTGGTTGGCTGGGCCGGTACGCGCCTGACGTTCGCACCGATCGGTATTTTAGTGTTCGCCATTCCTATTCCGTACTTTCTGGAAGCGACGATTACTTCCAAATTGCAGTTGCTTTCCTCTAAGTTTGGCGTCAGTTTGATTCGTGCTTGTAACATTCCCGTATTTCGGGAAGGTAATTTAATCGATTTAGGCGTTTTTAAACTCGAAGTCATCGAAGCCTGTAGCGGCTTAACCTATTTATATCCTCTGCTTGGCTTCGGGGCGATTTGCGCTTACCTGTATCACACCAATGTCTGGAAACGGGTGATCATCATTATTTCGACGATACCCATTGCCATACTGCTGAACAGTTTTCGTATCGGCATGATCGGATTTTTAGTCAAATATTTCGGTAGCGAGCAGGCGGAAGGGTTCTTGCATGACTTCGAAGGCTTTGCCGTATTCATGGTTTGTGTCGCGATTTTGTTCGTGGAAATGTGGGCTTTGACGTTTGTCGGCGAAGATCGGCGTTCTTTCGGCGAAGTATTCGGTTTGACCTTTGAGCCTTTATCAATCACGGCGGAAGACCAAATCAAGAACAGGCCGCTATCAAAACCATTAATCGCTTGTGTTGGCATGATTGCGCTAACCGTCTTTTTAACGTCTTCAATAAGCGCTCGTTCGGAAATCAAACCGGAGAGGGCGTTTTTCTCGGCATTTCCAAGAGTGATTGGCGATTGGCATGGCACGCCGGGAGCGTTGGAAGCGGCGGCGTTAAAGACACTGGAACTGACCGATTATCTGCTGATGGATTTTTCAAATGCAAAAGAGGTTCCGGTTAATTTCTATGTGGCGTATTACGAGTCTCAGCGTAAAGGATCGTCACCGCATTCGCCGACGGTTTGCTTGCCTGGAGGAGGCTGGCAAATCATTGACATGGCTCGCCGGACTTTCTCGGACGGAACCGGAAAACCCTTCGAGTTTAATCGGGTCATCATCCGTAAAGGCAAAACCAGTCAACTGGTGTATTACTGGTTTGAAGAGCGGGGTAGGGTGATGGCGGATGAATATCAGGTCAAGTGGTATTTGTTTCGAGATGCGCTGTTGGAGAACAGGACGGACGGTGCATTGGTTCGTGTCATTACCCCTATTGCCGACGGCGAGCCGGCAGAGGCCGCCGACCAACGTATCAGTGCGTTTTTGGCTGGCGCGTTGCCATTGCTACCCGACTACGTGCCAAGGTGAATATCACGGCATGATGTGCTCATCACGCAAGCGAGTGCGCTTGGCCCGGCTCTATGATTGCCTGTAAGGCGTTCTCGTCGGAATCGATTTGGCGATTAACGATTTTTATTACTTCATTTATCAAGGAACTCTATTGTGACTGACAGGTTGAAAACCCCAGCTTCCCGTTTATCCAAAGTTTTGGCTGTATGTTTGCTCGCGCTATTGATGGCCTGTTCGGAAGAAGACCCGCAGCAATACATTCAGGAAGGGAAAGCGCTGTTTGAAAAAGGCGACATGGAAAGTGCCCGGGTGCAGTTCAAAAATGCATTGCAGGTCAATCCTAAGTTATCCGAAGCTTATTATGGCTTAGCGCTCCTTGATGAAAAGAAACAGGATTGGCGGGCAATGTTTGCGAATCTGCAGGAAGCCGTGGCGATAGATCCTAATCACGTTGAGGCGCGTGTGAAGCTGGGACAATTGTACATGTTACAGGGGCAACTCGATAAAGCCAAAGAGCAGGTCGACAGTGCGCTTGTCTTAGAGCCGGAAAATATCGATGCAATGATTTTTGAAGCGGCCGTGCTGTTTCGCGAAGGAAAAAATGCCGAGGCGCTGGAGAAGATAAATCAAGTTTTAGCCAAAGATGCAGGCAATGCCGATGCAATTATTTCGCAGGCGACCATTTTATTCAACGAAAAACGTAACGATGAGGCTTTGGCGGCCGTTCAAAAAGGTATTGGTGCCAATCCGGATAATGCCGGTCTGCGCTTGTTAAAAATTCGGTTTCAAACAGAACTCAAGCAATATGACGAAGTAGTCAGTGAGTTTGAAGAATTGATTGCGGCACATCCGGAAGACAAATCGTTACGGCATGCTTTGATTGATTTACTGGTGAATATCGACAGGGTGGATCAAGCCGAGCAAGTATTGCAAGAAACGATCGCCAAAAATCCCGATGACATTGAGTTAAAGCTAAAGCTTGTCGCTTTAGTCGAACGCCGTGACGGGACGGAAGCCGAGGCGATGTTGAAAGGATTTGTGGCCGAACGGCCTGATGACGTTCGATTGAAATCCCGTTTTGCCCGTTTCTATGCGGATCACGGTCGCTCCGAAGAAGAGCAGTCTATTCTGGAGGATATTGTATCTGCAGACCCGAAAGGTAAAGACGGGTTAGCTGCTAAAGTCCGGTTGGCTGGAATTGCATGGGCAAAGAATGATAGGGCGACGGCGGAAAAATTGGCTGACGAAGTCATTGGCGCCGATGCGGGGAACGGCGAAGCCTTATTATTGCGCTCCGGTTTGCGCCTCGATGACAAGGATTCGGATGGCGCAATTTCGGATTTGCGTATCGTTTTGCGTGACCAACCCAATTCCGACAAAGCAATGATTATGATGGCGCAGGCTTACATGATGAAGGGAGAGTCCGAAGTTGCCGAAAGTCATTGGCGTAAGGCGCTTGATGTAGCGCCGGACAATGTTTCGGCATTAGCGCCGATGATTGGCCAATTACTCAAAAGAAGCGACACGGCGCGTGCGCAAGAGTTATTGGATAAAGCCATGAAAACCAGTCCGGCGAATCCGGCGATTTTGGAATTACTAATTCAAGTGAAAGTGGCCAAGAAAGACTGGGAGGGCGCTAGCGCGACGGTAGCGGAATTGAGCAAGCTGCCTCGTAGCCAGATGGTCGCCGAATTCTGGAGTGGTCTGTTGGCCGCCGAGCGTGGGGAGTACGATGCCGCGATCGGGCATTACCAAATTGTTCTGGAAAAACAGCCTAATTTCACCCGAGCCTGGCAGTCGATGGCTCAGGCTTATCAAAAGGCGGGTAAAAGCAAGGCGCTGGTCAGTTACCTGAATGGCTTCATCCAAAAAAATCCGGACAATCTACAAGCGTATTCCTTGTTAACATCGGCTTATGCTGAGCAAAAACAATGGGATGACGCGGAAAATACGTTAAGGAAGGCCGTTGAAAAAGCGCCCGATGAAATGGAGTTTAAACTGCGTTTAGTCAATCTGGTTGAACGCCGCAGCCAGCCAGAGGCTGAGGCTTTATTGAAGCAATACGTAGCGGACAAGCCGCAAGATCTGGAGCTCAAATTTCGTTTGGCGGCCTATTACACTACACATAAACGGTACGAGGATGCCGATGCCGTGTTGAAAGAGATTGTGGCGGCTGACTCATCCGGCAAGACCGGCCAGGTGGCACGCATGCGACTGGCACAAAGCGCATTGCGGCAAAAAGATGTTTCCGCGGCGAGCACTTGGATAGAAGACGTGTTGAAAATCAATGCCGACAATTCGGAAGCCTTGCTGCTGCGAGCGGGAATGCGGATGGATGACAAGAATCCGGACGGTGCCATAAGCGACTTGCAACGGATCGTGCAAATTCGACCCGATGCCGACCGTGCGATGCTGATGCTGGCGCAAGCTTATATGGAGAAAGGCGATGTCAACGCGGCGGAAACCCAATGGCGTAAAATGTTGGAGCTGAATCCGGGGAATTTCCAAGCTTTGAGTCCGTTGATCGCGCAAATGCGTCGGCGTGGCGAGGACGGTTTGGCGGAAACCTTGCTGGAAAAAGCCAATAAGTCAAATCCGGCTAATCCGCAAATCGCCGAACTGTTGGTTCAACTTAAAGTGGCGAAAAAAGACTGGCTCGGTGCTCAGATCGTTGTCAACGAGTTAAAAAAACAAGCGCAAAGCGGCGTTAGCGGCGAAATGCTGAATGCCATGTTGTCGGCGGCTCAAGGTCATTATGCTGATGCGATCGAAGCTTATAAAAACGTATTATCCAAACAGCCTAAGGCGGATCAAGCGCTTTCAGGATTGGCAAGCGCATATGAAGCCGCCGGCCGTCGCGATGAATTGCTGACTTATCTGAAAGACTTCGTCAAACAGCACACCGATAGCATTGCCGCGCGTAATGCATTAGGTTTGGTATATACGGCGCAACAGCGATGGAATGATGCGGATAAGGTTCTGCGCGAAGCGCTGCAGTTGCAGCCAAAATCCATTTCAACCTACCGCATACTGCTTGCCATGCTGCAACAGCAGGGAAAAACGGACGAGATTGAAGGTGAGCTGAAAAAAGCCATTGCCCAATCACCGGAAATTCCGGAGCTTCAACTGGAATTGGCCAAGCATTACGAGCAAAACCGGAAACCGGATGAGGCGATTGCGATTTATCAGGCGCTGGTTGATAAATATCCTGATAATAATGAATTGGCGAACAATTTGGCCGATCTGTTGGTCAGTAATCGCCATGATCAAAACAGTATTCAGCAAGCGACAAAGCTGGCCGAACGCTTTAAGGGCAGTGAAAACCCTTATTTCCTGGATACCTATGGGTGGGTGATGTTGAAAGCGGGGCAAACCGATACAGCGTTAGCGGCGTTAAAAAAATCAGCCGAAGCATTGCCCGAATTAGCGCCGATTCGTTACCATTTAGGTGAAGCGTTTTATAAAGCCGGCGACACAGCCGCCGCCGCGGAAGAGCTTAAAAAAGCGTTGGAACTGGGTGAGAAAAAAGGTGGATTTAAAGATGTGGCAAAAGCCCGCGAACTGCTGCAGCGTATCAATGGAGTCAGCTAATAGCTAGGTAGCCCGGATGCAATGCAGGAATGGGGTGTGGCCCGCCAGTCCCGGATTTCGCCGGCTCCATCCGGGCTACCTGCTTTTGGATTTAATGCGTTCCGGGATACTTTGAACCGGCTTTCTGAAACTTATGGCTGTGCTCGCAATTGATCGAGCGTTTCAATGTCCTTTTGCTTGCTTTCGTTGTTCGGTGAAACTTGATGTGCGGCATCGGAAAAAGCTGAAGCTTTTTCACTCCAGGAGTGCAAATGCTTTAGCTTTTGCTGATTCGACCCTATGTTTCTAAAATAGGATCAAGGCGGCCAACTCAGTAGGGTTGCCATCGGTTTATATGGGTGTTCCACGATGGCGATTGTTTATTGGTATGTCGGCTACAGCGTTATCAAAATAAATCCCCCGTTAGTTCAAGGCTAACGGGGGATTCTCAACCTACCTGTTACGGCGCATCCTGCGCCAATTCCATAAATTGGTCCTTAGTCAGCCGGGCTTATTAAAATTAAGCCGGCAATACGCTTTTACGGCGGCGAGCACCTACCAAACTCATCAGGGCGCCGCCGAACAGCCAGGCTGCGGCTGGAACAGGCACAGGTGCGCTGGAGATTGCCAACGAGTAATTGGATACGTTTTGACTCCATGTGCCAATAGTGCTATTGCCACCCAGATAGATGGAATACACTTGACCTGCTGTTGCTAGGAACGTGATGCCGTTGACGGCGTCAACGGTTGCATCATGCATCAGGTAGTTTACGCCTTGGGTGCCGAATGGATTGTTACCGGTAGATGGTGTGGCGTTTTGGTTCCAGGCGCCGTGATGGGCATAGCCTTCGGTATTGGTATCCATGCCGGTAAAGATGGTAACGCCGAAGTTGTCATTCAGCGAAGGATCAGCCAGATTGTCAAGTTTAAGCGTGATATATTGAGTAGCTGCGGATTTGATCAAGCCGATGTCGGTCTGGTGTTTCCAGCCAGTAACACCGAAGATGGTGCCGCCATTATCCATCCAAGCTCCGGCACCGGTATCGATTTCCGCCGCGAAACCGTACTTAGTAGAGGAGTCTGCACTCGAAATGGTGGCAGTATCACCGACCGCACCCAATTCGGCTGCCCAGTTCAAATGAGACGAGCCAACATAGCCGAATGGCGTCGAATAGGAAACTTGGCTGCTGCCGTTGATGCCGACAAAGCCCTGTACCGCCCCGACAGTATTGTTTGGATGTGCATCCTTGTAGGCTTGGCTAGCGTTAGGGTTAATAAGACCGTTAGTTTGAGCTGCGCTATTCGGATTGTTGTTGTAGCCGATGCCGCCGTAAACCCAGCCATCGGTGTCAGTAGCTTGGTTAGTAGTAAAAGTATTGTACATCGTGGTAGACGTCGCCGATGCGTTGGACGCTGCGCCCAGGGACAATGCGCCGCCCGCCAAAGTCAGAGTAATCGCACGAGCAAGTTTTGTTTTCATCATGAGTGAAATGCCTCAATTTTTATTTTGCAAAAAATAACCCGGAATTTTTTCGAGCGATGCTTCCCATTGCTATTCCGAGTCCATTCAATTCAAGAAGAGGCGGCGCAACCGTCTTGAGGCAAGACCTCGCGCTTTCCGAACCCAACTCGCGATGGGCGTGGCTTTTTCTCTTCCAAAGTTTCTGACATTAGTCTTTGCCAGTCTTCTAATATTCAGCAGGATGTATGCCAGCTGTGGTCATGGCCGTAATAAAAAGCTTACAGAAAGGGGATGTCGTAAAAGTCGGGTGGCTTGAATACAAGTAAGCCAAGGTTTTGATTCTGCTGGATGATGCTGGGCTAGCCTAGCCTACGGTTTAGCCTTTGCGGCTCATCCCAATAGGATGAATAATTGAATAGTGTTATTTAACGCATTACGATAGGGTTATTGAGGTTTTTGGCTTGTTTCGCTTAAAAGAGATACTGGATGCGTGCATTTGTAAGAAAATCCCTCGCCTGTATTGCACGGGCGAGGGATTCGTTTGATGCGGCAGGCTATTGAAGCTCGGTTCAATAGCCTGTGTCACGCGCTCAGAGGACTTTGCGTTTGCGAGTACCGATCAAACCGGCGATCGCGCCGCCGAACAGCCAGGCGGCGCTTGGAACCGGTACCGGTGCGGTCGCAACCGAGAACGTGAAGTTCTGGCCGGCGCCGCAATTGCTCTCAGGATTAGGCCCTCCGCAGCTGCCGCCCAAGGCGAGCAAATAATAGCCTGATTTCAATCCCATCAAAGTCAGGCTGGCATAGTCCAGTGCGGATGACGAGTCGTTTTGATTTAACTGGCTGTAAGACCAGCTGGAAGTGCCGGGGCTGGTCAACCACGGCGAACTGGTGTTGACGCCGCCGTGATCAACGGTGTCGCCGTCGGAGTTGGTGATCACAAAGCCGGCGTTGGCATAGCCAACCCAGCCATCGGAGCCCGCGATAACGCCGCCGGTGGTCAAAGCATTATTTGTGATTTTTGCTTCCCCAGGGCCTGATGGTCCGCGCAGCTGGTTGAACTCATGAAAACCGCCGCCGCCGGTGGTTACGGGATTGGTGCCGCCGGTCCAAACGCTAAAGGCCGGGTTGTCGAGCGTATTGACGTCTGCCAAGCCGTTGTTGCCGGCGCCGGTCATGGTAAGGGTAACGTCATAGGTTGTGCCGTTAAGTATATCCGCAGCCGAGCCGATTTGCAGAGTTGCCCAGGCGGTCGAGTGGACCCAGCCGAGATTGACGGTTGCGCCGTAATCGGTCCATGACTTGTAAGGCGCGGATGAACTGCTGTTGAGTGTTACGCCGGTAAATGTGCCGATATCAAAAGTTGCGCCGCCAAACGCCAAAGCCTG
The DNA here is from genome assembly GCF_054172045.1 of Methylomonas sp. MgM2. Classification (NCBI taxonomy): domain Bacteria; kingdom Pseudomonadati; phylum Pseudomonadota; class Gammaproteobacteria; order Methylococcales; family Methylococcaceae; genus Methylomonas; species Methylomonas sp. MgM2. The sequence goes on from NZ_JBSYXO010000012.1 coordinate 74,052, forward strand.
GCCGGGCAGAGTCGAGATGGCCGCCAAGCCCAAAGACAGGCGGATGGCTTTTCTGAGTTTTTTCATTATTTACTCCGTCTCAATTAAAATGAAAGAATGTTGGCTGTCGGTTGCTGGTCGGTAACGTCAGTTTTTGACTACAATCTAATAATACAGCATGTTTCATCCAGCATTTTTTATGCCGATTTGATGGTCGGCTTGGTTAAGGCGTTTAATGCGTAGCGGATTTCCCGGACTTCATGCATTACATTCGGGCTCCCCGCTGCCGGAATATCGAATGGGGTTCAATCAATGTGTCGGCATATGCGCCAAAAACCATTCGAGCAGGCGAATGCCGCTAATCACGGCACCGACCGAGCCGATGACCCAAATGGTTTGCCGATGTATGGCTTGAGTCAGTTTGATTTCAACGTCTTTGATTTCTTTAGTGAGTCTGGCTTCTACTTGAGTGATGCGCATATCGACGTCTTTGATGCGCAAGTCGATTTCTCTAAGTTCCTTTTGCAGTCTGGCTTCGACTTCTTTGATCCGAATATCGATTTCCTTGATTTCCTTCTGTAACTTGGCTTCGACTTCCTTGATTTCCTTCTGTAATCGCAGTTCCGTTTCTCTGACATGGCTTTCGGTGGCGACGTCTTTCAGATTGGGATAGCGCTCTTCCAGCTGCTCGAAAGCATCGGCAATGGCTTTGGCCCTTGTACGGTCTTCGCCGGCCTCGGTGAGTTGTTCGTAGAGTCTTAAAGCAACGCTCATGCCGGGTGCTCGATAATGTGACGGGTGCGCTGATTATAACGCAAAGAAATCATCCCGTTATGCGGTTTTGCAGTTGTATTGCCGATGTTGGATGTCTGCTACTCGCTAGCGCCGCCATAGCCGAATGCTTCGGCAAAAGGCTGTAATTGGGCTAAAACGGGTTCGAAATAACCGCGGTAATTCATCCAGCGTCTGACCGAGGAATTGTATAAGGGTTGAGAGACGGCCGAAAAACTCGGCGTAGAGATATAGCGGTTTTGCGCGCGCTGATGAAATTTAAGTGCATTGGGATGCCAATCCACCTCTAAAAATGCGAATACCCGCTTGAAGGTGGCTTCGAAGTCGTTGACGGTGTCTTCATAGCGCAATTCGAGATAATCGGGCTGCATGTGTTTGCCGACAGCCAACCAGAAGTCCATCACGACCCCATACTGTCGGGCGATGTTGGGTAACGAGGTCAGGTTTGCCGTGGCCGGCGCCGGGCTGAAGGGTTGCATCAAACAGCTTAGGCAGACGTCGCGCGGATCGCGCAGCGCAAACAGGATTTTGGCCTCCGGGAACACTACACTGATCAGGCCCAAATCAATGGTATGCAGAGCATTCTTGTCAACCAGTTGCTTGCGCATGACCTCGTCGCCGTATTCTTCGCGCATCCGCCGCCAATAAAACTGCCTGAGTTGTTTTATTTGCGGTACGGTCAGAATCGATAGCGCTTTGGCCGAATCGCCAAAAATGCCGGTCATTTTTTCCAGTTCTTGAGACATTTCGTGGATGACGCTACTCTCGTCGGTGGCTAGCAGGCGTGGGTGAGAGCCGAGTACTTGTTCGCTCAGCGTGGTGCCGGATCGCAAGAAACCCATGAGAAAAGCCGGTTTCGGCAAGCCGTCGTCGATAAGCGTGTCTTTTGGCCAACGTTGCAAAAGAGGGCGTTGGAAGCCTTCTTGATTGTGCCCCAGGGTATCGAAAATCAACTCGCGTTGTTGTGGATTGAACGGTGACAAAGCGGCATGCATTTCACCCGCTTTGCTCATGGCAAAAAACGCATCATCATAGCGGCCGGCTTTATCCAGAATGCCGGCTTTTTCCAGCCAGGCGCGGGCGGTTTGGTCGGGTTCCAGATTATTGGCGATGACCTGATCCAGGCGGGTGATGGCCTGTTGGCTGTCGATCAACTTGGCTTCCAGAATAGCCAGCAAAATGTTGCAGCCGGGATGGTCGGGTAATAGTTGGCAGACTTGTTGTGAAATAGGTAGGGCCTCTTTGTTTCTATTGAGTCTGTGCAAGCACAGAGCCAAGTTGTTCAGCGCTGGCGGCGATTTGGGTGCAAGAGCGACTGCCATTCGAGCCAAGCGTTCGGCGGCGGCCATTTCGCCCCAATGCCCAAGTTGTCCGGATAGCTGTAACACAAATTGCGGATCGCGGGTTTTGCCGGCCTGGCGCTCCAGTAGGCGCGCCGCTTTCAATAAATGCTGCAAGCCTTCCTTACGTCGCTTTAACCAGCATAGTGCTTGGCCCAGGCTGGCTTGGAAATAGGCGTCGTTGGGTTTTGCGGCGACGAGTTGCCGGAAATAATGCTCCGCAACGGAGAAATCGGAACGGGCAACCGCCTGCTGCGCTTGGCGATGTAAGCTTTCTGAATCCATTCCCGGCGAAGCCTTTTGCGCGATTTTTCCGCCGCAACAAGCTTTGAATTTTTTACCGCTGCCGCAAGGGCAGGGAGCGTTACGGTCGGCTTTGGCTGCTGAAGATGTCATAAGAAAAGAATGAAAAGCAAAATTCGGTTTGCGCTCGGTCGTCGGAATATTTTGACTGAAAACCGGGTTAGACGGTAAAAAAAATCCCCCGCCGTGCTTGCATCGGCGAGGGATTTTGCGATCTGTCTATCCAGCGCGTCCGGGCTTTTTCCTTAAAGGTCCACTTTGCTTCTAAATGGGCATTACACGTTTGCGGCGCATGGTGCCGGCTAAGCTGGCGATTGCGCCGCCGAACAGCCAGGCAGCAGCTGGAACTGGGACAGGTGCAGTGGCGATATTCAACGAATAACCGGCATGCGGGTCGAAGTTGGTGCCGCCGGAATTGCCACCCAACAGAATCGAATAAACCTGGCCTGCTGTGGCGTGAAACGTAATGGCGTTGACCGCATCCACGGTGGCATCATGCGTCAGGTAGATCAGCGTGCCGCTACCGCCGCCCAACGGATTGTTGGCGGTGAACGTTGAATTGTTCCACTGACCATGGTGGCCCCAGCTGTTGTTAGCCATGCCGGTAAAAATCGATACTCCGAAATTGGTCCAGGTTTCGGAACTGCCGACGGGTTGCAGTGACGTGATGTTGATCGTGACATCGGTGTCTACGTCCGATCTGAACAAGCCTACGTCGGTGTTGTGCCCCCAGCCTTTTGCGCCGTCGTACCAAGCGCCTTTGGCGGTATCGATATCTGCCCAGATGTCGTAGCGGGTTTTAGAATCTTGGGATGAAATGGTCAGCGAATCGCCGGCATTGGAGATTTCAGCTGCCCAATTGACGACTTTGGCAACGGTTCCGAAAGGAGCCGAGGCGGAAGTCCAATGCGACGGTGTGGCCCATGTTCCGGAACTAGGTGCGCCGTTTGTCCAGCCGTCTGTCGCAAATCCACAGGAGCTGCCATCTGCTAAACAGGCTTGATCAGTCACTATGTTCGTGGAGTAAGCATTGAACGTGTTGTAATAAGTCGTAGATGCCGATGCATCCGCGATCGCGCCCAAAGTCAAGGCAGCGCCGGACAAGGCCAGTGTTATTGCCTTAGAAAGTTGAGTTTTTTTCATGATTAAAAATGCCTCAATTGGTTTAAATGATAAGTGTATTGCCGGAGTAGTGGATACCGACTAATTGATCCGGCTATTTTTCAAAAGAGGCGGCACGACGATCTCGAGGCAAGATCTCGCGCTTTCCGGCCCCGCCTCGCGACGGGTGTGGCTTTTACTCTCCAGTTTTGTATCAAGCACTAAACATGCCACGCATATGCACCTTGTGATTCAAGGCTTACAGCTAGCTCAGTGGTGTGTGATTTGCCGTAATCTTTTCGAAGTTGCGGCATTTACCGCGGTTTGCGGTAATTCAAACTCCAGAGAGTGACGTAAAAGCGAAATCGGTTACTAATTCCACTGGGAGAAGGTTAAAAAGAGGGGATTTAAATCGGGAAGTTATTATTTTGTCGAATGCTAAGCTTCCCAAGCAGTCTGGTCGGAATAATCGCTGATTTTGCCCGGATAGCTGATGTTGATGTTGATCACCATGCGGTAATCCATGGCGGCACGCTGGTGGTGCGGAACCATAAGCGGTCGAACACCAGTATGTTGTTTTTCTTGGGGTGAACGAATGAGTAGTTCTCCCGGATTTCATTGCATACCGTCCGGGCTACCTGATGCAAGCCTTAAGAAGGCGGTTAGATGAGCTAGGGATATGACAGCACCGATATTGGTGGCGTTTCACCTTTCGTTGTTTGGTCGAGAAAAACGTTTATCCGTTGAGTTGAGTAGAAGATCGTGAACGTTGCCTGGCGTGAAGCTTGGTTGATTGCGGATGTTGGGTGCCGGAGGTTGGTGTGGAGGGCTTCTACTGTCCGGAGTTCGACGTGTGTGGAAAAACGTTAGGGATATCCCTCGCACCCGAATGGGTGTCGAGGGATTTTGTTCGCCTACTTGTGATGACGCCGATGACGTCTTGCGTCCTTGCCTTTCTTTAGCGCGTTCATTGCGAACGTTTATTTTAATTCCACTTAATCAGGCTGGAATGACACGTTTGCGGCGATTTGCACCCAACAAGCTGGCGATAGCGCCGCCGAACAACCAGGCTGCACCCGGTATCGGTACGGGGGCAGTTCCGATGGTCAGTTGATAGTCGTTTTGAGTGACGGTCCAATCGCCGGCGTTGTAACCGCCGACCATGATGGTGTAAGTTACTCCCGCTAGCGCATGGAAATAGGCGTTGTTGTTCAACACGTCATCCAGTACCAAAGAGGTGACGAGAATGCCGTATGGGTTAGAACCATCGGTATCCGTGCCTGCCGGTTCATACGGACCGGAACCTTGGACGGCGGCGGCAGTAGCATTATCGAAAGTATGCCATGGGCCGTGATGGCTGTAAGTGCCAGCTGCGCCTGCGGCCATGCTGGCATATACGGAAATACCGTAATCCGGTGTGTTGTCAACCTGACCGTTACTCAGCAGACTGGAGATGCTCAGTTGCACGTCTTGTTCGACGGTGGAGCGGAACAAGCCAAGGTCGGTATCGTGTTTCCAACCGGTATTGTTGATAGGATCATGCCAGGCGCCTTTGGCGGAGTCGATGTCGGCATAGTTGAAAGTCGTGCCGTCCGCCAAAACGGTACCGCCGTAACGGGTGTTGGAGTCCAGGCGGGAGATGGTGACGCTGTCACTGGCGCCGATTTCCGCCGTCCAGTTCAAAGTAGGATAGGCTGTATTGCTAAATGTTCCAAAGGCTGGAGCATAGTTGAATGCGCTATAAGGGTTCAAGCCAACCCATGCGGTCTGAGCGCCACTACCGAAAGCGATGCTTGCAGCGCTATTGCCGGCCGCAGGACCGTCGCCATAAGAGCCGCCGTTGGCATACGCTGCACCCGTTCCGTTGGCATTGGCTGCTGTTACCAGCCAGCCGTCCGTCCCGTTCCCGCCTACGGCTCCGCCTACAGATGGCGCGCCGCCGACTAGTATGTTAGGCGCAGCACGGTCGTGGTTGAAAGCGTTGTAACCGGTGCTGCCTGCTTGTGCGGTGGAGATGCCGGCAAATGCCGTAGCCGCGCCGGTCAGTGCCAGGGCGATAGCTTTGGAAAGTTGAGTTTTTTTCGTCATGTAAAAATGCCTCAAATTGATTTCAAAGAAATTAGATCGGCCGGATGGTCATTGGCTATCCGTTCCTATCCGTTTAACAACCCAACGAGGCGGTGCGACGCTCTTGAGGCAAGACCTCGCATTTTCCGGCCCCGCCTCGCGACGGGTGTGGCTTTTTCTCTTTGGGCGACCGTACCTTGTTCGGTCTAGCAACTGCCTAGCATGCGGCGTGCCAGTCCAGGTTTGACGTGGTTTTGGCTTTGTCTAACGTCAAATATATTCTTGTGTTTTGTGGCATTTGCCTTATTGCTTTGTCATATAGCGCTATTTCGATAAATCTTTAATAGGTGGACGAGTTTAGGGCGTTAGAACGGTGTGGTTCGACACCCATAGGCGCGCTTGCTATTCATGGAGCTACCTGGCCGATAACGTTTGTGTTGTCAATTGGACGTTTAGGCGAATCATGGCAAGTGGTTGGGCGCGATTCGATGTTCGGGGCGGTGATGTCGTCTATGTCGGTAGGAATGACTGTGTAATATCACCTGGAAAGTGTGTGATTTGCCGTAGTGTCGAGCGCCATATGAAGGCAATTGCTTGAATTCGCGCGCATTTTATTTGGTGTGGTTTTTGCTTTAAGGATTAATATTTTCGTTCCCTCGTTCACGATAGGTTTAACCGCAGCCAGAAATCCGTTTTTATGTCGAATCCCCATGTCTCCGAAAAGTTGGAGCTACAGCAAAGCCTTGCTTCCACCGGCTCGAATTATTCGCCGGCTTTCGTCCGACCCCATTTGACCAAACAGCAAGCCTTAGTGCGGGTGATCGATAGCTGTATTGTATTGACTTCTTTATGGGTGGCGATGCTGCTGCTGAATTTGAATTGGCCGGGCGAGTACGATTGGAACGAATTGTATATGACTTACGGCTTTAGTGGTCTGCTGCTGTACCAGTTTTTTGCCGAGTACAACGAGGTCTATTACAACTGGAGGGGCGCTGCCTTTTCGAATCAACTTTTTCGCATTGCCGGTTCATGGTTGTTGACATTGGCGGCGCTGGCCACCTTGTTGTTCTTTTCCAAGACGGCAGGCGAAACCTCAAGGCTTGCGGTGGCTATTTGGTCTGTTACCGCATTGGTTTTCCTGATGATCTTCCATGCGTTTTATTATTACTTTGTGCGTATCGCGACACCGGCCGAGCGGCATACTCTTTCGGTGGGAATAGTCGGTGCGAATGCGTTGGGATTGCGCTTGGAGCATACCTTTGCGAGTGCGCCGGGTTTGGGGTACCGTTTTACCGGTTATTACGACGATCGTAAGTTAGATGAAGGCCGCCGCATGTCATGTGCCTCGCAGAAATGGCGGGGTAATTTAAGCAGGTTGTATGAAGACGCGAAATCCGGAAAGGTTGAAACCATATTCGTGACCTTGCCGATGGCGGCGGAAAACCGGGTTAGAGATATCTTGGATAAACTGGGCGACACCACGGCCACGGTATTTTATGTGCCCGATCTATTTGCTTTTAACCTGGTTAGTTCGCGCTGCGTGATGATACACGGTATCCCGTGTTTCAGTGTCTATGGTTCGCCGTTCGATCAGGAGCCGCTCGATGGCATGCTGAAACGCTGGGAAGATATTGTATTATCCTCACTGATTATGTGTTTGGTGTTGCTGCCGATGTTGTTTATCGCGATCGGGGTGAAGTTAAACTCTCCCGGTCCCGTTATTTTTAGACAAAGGCGTTACGGAGTGGACGGCGCGCCGATAGACGTCTGGAAATTTCGTACGATGACGGTGTGCGAGAACGGTGCTAAAGTCACGCAAGCGACTAAGAACGATCCCAGAATCAAGCCATTCGGCGCGTTTTTGCGCAAGTACTCGTTAGATGAGTTGCCTCAGTTTTTCAATGTCCTGCAAGGGCGGATGTCCATAGTTGGGCCGAGGCCGCATGCGGTGGCGCATAACGAACTGTACCGTAAGGAAATATCACAGTATATGCTTAGGCATAAGGTTAAGCCGGGAATTACCGGTCTGGCCCAGGTTAGCGGATGCCGGGGGGAAACGGATACCATAGAGAAGATGGAGCGTCGGGTCGCCTACGATTTGCGTTACATACAGAATTGGAGCCTGTTGTTGGACTTGAAGGTTATTTTCTTAACCATGTTCCAGGTGTTTCGTGATCCGAATGCGTATTAAGAGGTTATAGGGGTGGCTTTCGATTCAAGCAGTTTTTAAGGTGGGACCGATGGTAATGCCGGTTCTTGATAGCCTCCCGACGGAAACAGCTTTGATAACGACATAAATGGAAATATTCCGGAAAGTAGGGCTGTCACGGCAGCCGATGGCAGCGCGCATGATCATAATTCAGATCTGTTTAACGTTTCCGGTATGGTAAAACTCCGGCTCATTTTAATGTGAAAATCATGGTGAGCGAGGCACCGGGAGACTTAGAAAAAGCTAAAGCTTTTTCACTCAAAGCCGCATTGAGGAGTGCGGTTGCTTCAGCTATCGCAGTGATTGCCAATCTTTCCGGCTTGCTCGTTTTGACTCTGTCAATGTAACTTTCATTTTCCGGAGCGATGCAGCTTTTTCATGACCGTGAGGGAAATGATTCGAGACTGAATTCTTCGTCTTCGCTCGGCAAAACAACGGCCTGAAATAGACGCCAACTACAATATTCAGATAGTCGATATTCAATTGCTCGTAATACTGCCAATAGAATTTGACGAAAGCGCTATTTTTTCGGTAAGTTGCGGGTCATTCATTGAATACGGCATTGGGGTGGTTTAGATGGCGTTACAATCAGTTTTAACGCATTTGAGTGCTGAAGAGTATTTGCGATGGGAAGCGTCGACAGGCAAAAAACACCAGCTCGTCGACGGCGAAATCTATGCGATGGGCGGTGCCAGCGAGAACCACAATTTGCTGGCTGGTAATATCTTCAGTGAATTTAAAAACCGCTTGAAAGGCCGGCCTTGCCGTACATTCATGGCGGATATGAAGCTTCGGGTGGCGGAGGATTTTTTCTATCCGGATGTGATGGTCGTTTGCCGGGAAGATCACGAGAATACTTATTACAAAACCTCGCCGACCATTATCGTCGAGGTGTTGTCCAAAACCACGCGAAAATTCGACCAAAGTCGAAAACGCTTACGCTGTCAATCGCTGCCGACCCTGGAAGAATACTTGCTGGTCGAACAAGACAAGGGCGAAATTCAGGTTTTTAGCCGTAAGGACGGTTGGCAATCAAATTATTTTTATTTGGGCGATGAAATCGTTTTTCATTCGCTCAATATCGCCGTGCCGGTAGAAGCGATATACGACCAGGTCGACAACGAAGACGTCGCGGCTTTTCTGGAGCAAAAAAGACAGGAATTACCTGGCGAATCGGCTTGATATTCGCGCGTGGACGGTCAGGTGTCTGCCTTAAAATTCCCTATATGCAAACCGCATTCTTTTTTGGTCGCATCTTCCCACCACCAGCGTCCGGCGCGTTCGTGCTGATTCGGTAACACCGGCCGTGTGCAAGGTTCGCAGCCTATGCTGATATAGCCGCGATGATGCAAGTCGTTGAACGGTACTTGATAGGCTTCGATGTAATCCCATACTTGGGCGGAAGTCCAATTTAACAGGGGATTAAATTTGATCAGCTGCCTATTTGCATTCGAAAAAGCCGTATCGGGCTGCACTTCCGGAATATCGCCTCGCGTATCAATGCTTTGGTCTCTGCGCTGACCGGTGATCCAAGCATCTAATGTCGCCAGTTTACGTTTCAAAGGTTCTACTTTGCGGATGCCGCAACATTCGCTGTGTCCGTCTTCGTAAAAACTGAACAGACCCTTGGCTTTAACCAAGGCTTCGAGTTGTTCGTGGTTCGGGCTTAGGATTTCGATGTCGATTTGATAATGATTGCGAACTTTTTCCAGGAAACGATAAGTCTCCGGGTGCAGACGGCCGGTGTCGAGCGAGAATACTCGGATATCTTTACGGATTTGCACGGCTAAATCGATTAACACCACGTCCTCGGCGCCGCTAAAAGAAATGGCGATGTTTTCGAAATGCGCCAAAGCCGATTTTAAAATCGTGCGGGGATTTTTGCCTTGAAGTTCCGTTTGGACAGTATTTAGGTCAAATTTTGTCATGATTGTGCGAAATAACGGGTCAGAAAATCGTCGAAAGAGAGGGTGTCGGCGGCTTCGATAGCGGCTTGTTTTTGTATCGAGTTTTCAGCCATGGCGATGAATTGTTGCTGCGTCTGAAAGTCCAGGGGCTGGGCCAGAAAATAGTGCTTGTGCAAGGCTGATGTCTTGCCGGCGAAACAGCCGAATTGCTGGTTGTTTTGGCCCATGCAAGCCAGGATGTGTGCCGACGGGGTCAGCGCCGGATTGTCCACCATGGCCTGTTGTTGTTGCAATGCCAACTGGTAGGGTTTGTCCAAACTGCCTTGGTCTAACAGTGCGCATATCGGCTGCATGGCATCCAATATTTTGTGGGCCCAGGTTTGCAAGCCGATAGGGGCGCCGTTTCGGTTCAACATTAAGCCGGGTTCGCGGCCTCTATTGGCGACCAGTAATTGGTTCGCGTTATTGATGTCGAATTCGTCCTCGGCTTGGGGAGGGCTGTCGTGCAGTAAGCAGCTCAGTAAAAACGCCTCGAGGAATCGGGTGGTGCTTTCTTCTATGCCTATCGGGTTAAACAAGTTTAAATCCAGTGACCGCACTTCCACATACATTACGCCGCGGCGTTTTAATGCCAAAGTCGGTTTCTCGCCGGATTCCGCCACCTGTTTAGGGCGGATGGTGCTATAAAATTCGTTTTCGATTTGTAAAATGTTAGCGTTAAGCTGTTGATATTCGCCGTTCACTGTAACGCCGATTTTTTCGTATTCGGGGTAGGGCGTGGTGATCGCGGCGCTGAGGCTTTCGACATAGCCGTCCAACGAGTTGTAATCGATCTTCAGTCCCGCCTGATTTTTGCTCTTGTAGCCGATGTCGCTCATTCGTAGCGATGTGGCGTAGGGGTGATATAAAGTTTGACTATCGAATTCTTCAAATTCCTTCATGAACTGCGGACGGCTATTGAAGAAGCTCTTGCAGATGGCCGGCGACGCGCCGAACAAATAGAGTAGCAACCAGCCTTGGCGTTGAAAATTCCGAATTAATCCGAAATACGCGTTGGAAATAAAATGTTGCAGCGGCCCGCGGTTGCCCGCTTGTCTGTGCAGTATGGGCCATAATGCTTGCGGTACCGAGTAATTGAAATGGATGCCCGCAATCGCTTGCATCGTACGTCCGTAACGATGCCATAGACCCTTTCGGTAAACGTATTTCATTTTCCCGACGTTGGAATGGCCGTATTCGGCGATCGGTACGCTCAAGTCGCCGTCGATGCCGCAAGGCATGCTAGTTGCCAACAGCATTTCATCGCCTAATTGCGAATAGACGAACTGGTGAATCTGATGCATGTAGCCCAAGGTTTGCTTGACATCGGCAAACGGCGGGGTGATGAATTCGAGTAAAGCTTCCGAATAGTCGGTAGTGATGTAAGGGTGCGTGAGTGCGGAGCCTAGCGATCGCGGGTGCGGTGTTTGTGCGATGGCGCCGGAACGGCTGATGCGCAGGCTTTCTTTTTCTATGCCCTTGAGTCCCAGTTGCAATAAGTGCTGGAGATTGTGGTCGATCAGGTATTTTAGACGGGCGGGAAAGTTGGTGTTTTTACTGTTCATGTATCCGAATCGCTATGGCATGAGCGTCAGCCGAGTGCTGGTATAATCGCTGCATTATATAGGGTCACACAGCATTGCAGAAACATTATCCCAAATCCGCCGACGACGATGCCGCGCTGCAAGTTTTGCAATCGGTATTCGGTTACGACAGTTTTCGCGGTCAGCAGCAAACGATAATCGAACAATTAATCGCCGGCCGGGATGTATTGGTATTGATGCCCACCGGTGGCGGTAAGTCCTTGTGCTATCAGATTCCGGCTCTAGTACGGGACGGCGTCGGTATTGTGGTTTCGCCTTTAATCGCATTGATGCAGGATCAGGTCAACGCTCTGCATCAATTGGGCGTGCGGGCGGCTTATTTGAACTCCACGCTGTCTTTGGAACAAGTCCGAGAGACCGAGCAGACTTTACTAAACGGCGAATTGGACTTGCTTTATATCGCGCCGGAGCGGCTGTCGAACCCGCGTACTCAGACATTGTTCGAGCGTTGCCCGATCGCGCTGTTCGCAATCGACGAAGCCCATTGCGTCTCGCAATGGGGCCACGATTTTCGCGCCGATTACTTGCAATTGTCGGTGTTGCATCAATGGTATCCGGAAGTGCCGCGCATCGCGCTGACCGCTACGGCCGACGAAAAAACCCGTCAGGAAATTATCGTGCGCTTGGCCTTGGAAAACGCTCGGGTGTTTGTCAGCGGTTTCGATCGCCCGAATATCCGCTATCGCATCGTGCAAAAAGACAATGCCCGGCAGCAATTGCTGAGTTTTATTCGTTCCGAACACGATGGCGACACGGGTATCGTCTATTGCCTGTCGCGCAAAAAAGTGGAAGAAACCGCGGACTGGCTGAACCAAAAAGGTGTGCGCGCTTTGCCCTATCACGCCGGCATGAGCAACGATCAGCGCAGGAATAATCAGCATCAATTCTTGATGGAAGACGGCTTGGTCATCGTTGCGACCATCGCATTCGGCATGGGCATAGATAAACCGAATGTGCGTTTCGTGGCTCATTTGGATTTGCCCAAGAGTATAGAGGCTTATTATCAGGAAACCGGCCGGGCAGGCCGTGACGGCTTGCCGGCGAATGCCTGGATGGCTTACGGTCTACAGGATGTGATTACCTTGCGGCAAATGCTGGCGTCGTCAACTGCCGATGAGGCGCATAAGCGCATCGAATACCATAAATTGGATGCGATGCTGGCCTTGTGCGAGATGGTGAGTTGCCGGCGCCAGGCTTTGCTGGGCTATTTCGGCGACCGGATGGAGCACGAGTGCGGCAATTGCGATACCTGTCTGGAGCCGGTTGAGACCTGGGACGGGACGACTGCCGCGCAGCAGGCCCTGTCGGCCGTTTACCGCACCGGCCAGCGCTTCGGAGTGAGCTATTTGATCGAGGTGTTGCGCGGCAAAGATGATGAGCGTATCCGGCAGAACGGACACCATGAGCAGTCGACATTCGGCATCGGCAAGGACTTGGATGAAAAACAGTGGCGTTCGGTATTTCGTCAGCTGGTGGCTAAGTCGTTGGTGGAGGTCGATTTTGACAGCTACGGCGGTTTGAAATTGACCGATGCTTGCAGGCCTGTGTTGCGAGGCGAGCAAACGTTAATGTTGCGCAAGGAAGTGCAACGGGCCAGGTCCGGGCGCGATAAACATGAAAAAACTCGAATGGACACTGCCGATAGCGCCTTGTGGAATGCCTTGCGCGCCAAGCGCCGGGAGTTGGCCGATGAACAGGATGTGCCGCCTTATGTGATTTTTCACGACGCCACTTTAATGGCGATGATCGAACGCAGACCGCGGAATCACGAACAATTGGGATTCATCTCCGGGATTGGAGAGCGAAAGCTCGCCATGTACGGTGACGAATTCTTGGCCGTTCTGGCGGAGTTTGACGAGAGTGGAGATGAGCCTTTCAGCGATACGGTCGGCGAAACCTTAGGTTTGTTCAGGCTGGGCTATAGTATCGAACAAGTGGCCCGGCAACGGGGTTTGAAGGAGGATACGGTCTATGCGCATTTAGCCAAGGGTTTGGAGAGCGGTGCGGTGCAAATCGACGAGGTGTTGAATTTGTCGGAAAAAGAAGTTGCCGACATAGAGTCGGTGCTGCTGGCTCTGCCCGAGCAACAGCGAAATGCGTTGAAGCCGGCATACGAAGCGCTTGGCGGTTCTTATAGTTACGGCGAGCTGCGTTGTGTCAGGGCGGCTTTGCTACGGCGTCTCAGATGACGCAATCGCTTGCCTCGGCAAACTGATATTCGGTTTTCAGGCAATGGTCCAGCCATTTTTGCAAAAAATAATTCAGCTGCCATTTGTATTGTTGTATTTCCACGGTTCGGCCGGGATTTTGGTAGACGCGATTGACGCTGGGGCGATCGTTATCGCGAATCACCTCGGCTAATTTAGCATCCAAATAAATGCGGATTTTTACCGCGGGGGCGAACAGCTCGGAGAACGGCTGTTTAAAGCGATGGCTCAGTTCTATGGTCAAAGTGTAAGGATTGCGTTCCAAAATATCCAGATGCAGGGCCGGATGGTTATCGGTGTGGCCGATGGCGGTTTTCTTCAGCGAGTGTAGGTTAGGGATCAGGTATAGCAGCTTATGATAGTTCGACTCGCAAATGCTCTCCAGACAGAGGGAAGTGTTAATCAGCCGCAACTGTCCCATGTCATTCTTCCCGGTAACAGGCGTAAGCACTGGCGGTTTCCCAGAGTACTACTTGATCGACATTTAAGCCTTTTTGCTTTAAATGCCGGTAAATCATTTTGCTCAATACTTCGGCGGTCGGGTGTTCGTCGATTGCCATGAAACGTTCGTTATTCGCCACTAATGCAGGAATAATCGGGTCGTCTTTATGTAATAAAAAATTATGATCCAGATATTGGTCGACGAATGTCTCTACCGCATCGCGTACATCGGCAAAGTCGCAAACCATGCCTTGCTCGTCTAACTGTTCGCTTTTGATGGAGATGCTGGCTTTAACGCTGTGTCCGTGCAAATTGCGGCACTTGCCGGGATGATTCATCAACCGGTGTCCGTAACAAAAATAAATTTCTTTGGTGATGATATACATATATGAAACGCGTCCCTAACGAACACTGGTGGAGTTTAATTGCCTTTGATGCCTTTGATTACGGCGGCAATTTCATATTCATCGGCATCGCGTTTGCTGCTGCGGACAACTTCGATATAGGCGGTCATAGGCGGTGTGATTTTGTTTTTCGGTGCAATGGTAATTTCCATGGCCAAGCCGGGTTCGAATGTTTGGTCGGCGACAAATGAAACGCCCGCTCCACTCAGGGTCAGGCATTTGCCGGTTTTTGCATCGTTGGAGTCGGCCAGTTTATAGATAATTTCACAATCGACATCCATCCGGATGTAATCGCGTCTTTCGTCATGAGTCAGCATCAGGTTCCTCCGACATATGTTAATTTGCTTGCGTGACGACCAATAAATCGGGGTCAAGTTTACTATAAAAAACGAGTGCTTGTGGCCGCTTTCAAAAAAGCCGGGCTTCGTTCTGTTAACTCTGATTGGCGGCGTATTTTGACTGGGTCTGACGATCTGTAATGAATTGTGTAGAATCATATGCTTTACTAAATATCTTTATGAAGAGCGCATAGGTAGCAGCATGAGCAAATCGATTGTTCTGACCGGTATAACGACGACGGGTACTCCCCATTTAGGAAATTATGCGGGTGCGATTCGTCCCGCGATCGAAGCCAGTAGGGACGAGCAGGTCAGGCCGTTTTATTTTTTGGCCGATTACCATGCATTGATCAAATGCAGCGAACCGGCCCGAGTTAAGCAGTCAAGTTTGGAAATCGCGGCTACTTGGCTGGCCTTGGGCCTAGACACCTCTAATGCGGTTTTCTACCGGCAGTCGGATGTGCCGGAAATTCTGGAATTGACTTGGATGCTGACCTGCGTCACCGCCAAGGGCTTAATGAATCGGGCTCACGCTTACAAGGCCGCTGTAGCGGAGAATGAAGAAGTGGGCGGTAATGATCCGGATAAAGGAATCACGATGGGCTTGTTTTGCTACCCGATCCTGATGGCAGCCGATATTCTGATGTTTAACGCGAATAAGGTGCCGGTAGGAAAAGATCAGATTCAACATATTGAAATGGCGCGTGATATTGCCAGTCGATTCAATCATATCTACGGTGAACACTTCGTTTTACCTGAAGCCGTTCTGGACGAAAACGCGTCCACATTATTAGGTTTGGACGGTCGCAAGATGAGCAAAAGCTATAACAATACGATTCCATTGTTTGAGCCGGAAAAAAAACTTCGCAAGCTGATCAATAAGATCAAAACCAATTCACAAGAGCCTGGAGAACCTAAAGACACCGAAGGCTGCACGCTATTCGGGATCTATCAGGCCTTTGCAAATAGCCATGAAGTCGGCGAGATCCGCAAGCGCTACGCCGACGGAATCGGTTGGGGCGAGATGAAGCAAATTTTGTTCGAGAAAATCAATGATGAAATCGCTCCTGCTCGCGAGCGTTACGAAGCGTTGCTGGGCGCTCCGGCGCATATCGAGGAGCAATTGCAGTTCGGTGCGCAAAAGGCCAGAGAAATCAGTAGGCCGTTTATCCAACAATTGCGTGAAGCGGTGGGGATATCTCGCATATCGCTTGATTAAGACGTGAATTTTTGCAAACGTGAGTTGGCAGGATTCAATCACTTTAATCTATATCATCAAAATAATACTATTACCGCCCGGCTCGCTATTGATTTTGGCGTGGTTTGGGCTAATTTTTAGGAGGCGTCAATTTGGGCTTCCTTTATTAAGCGCAAGTTTGACTATCCTTATATTGCTTAGTCTGCCGATAGTGAGCTGTAACTTGGCGCGGCTTTTGGAACGCATTCCGCCGCTGGATTTTAGTCGGGTTCAGCAATCCGGGCCGCAAGCACTGGTCGTGATCGGCGGCGGATTGTCTAAATACGCCGAGTACGGTCAGAATTTGACCGTTAATACCAGAACATTGGCGCGTCTGCGCTATGCGGCGATATTGGCTAAACAATTTCACTTGCCGGTTTTAGTTTCGGGCGGCCGGGTTTTCAGTTCGGAACGCAGTTCCGAATATCCTTCGGAAGCATCGGTCATGGCTGGGGTGTTGGAAAAGGAATTCAATATCCCGGTGGCCTGGAAAGAACCGCAAAGTCGGAATACGCAAGAAAATGCACGTTTTAGTCATGACATGTTAAGTCGGTTTGGTGTTAAGAATATTGTTCTAGTGACTCAGGCCTATCACATGCCCAGGGCGTTGCGAGAATTTACTAGGGCGGGGTTTACTGTACTTCCTGCTCCGACGGCGTTCATAACCGATCAGTGGGGTGGGCCGATTGATTTTACGATATTTGATTTTTTACCATCGTCGGCTTCGTTGATGAATAGCTTTTTACTGGCGCATGAAAGCCTGGGTATGCTTTGGTATTTGATTCGCTATTAACCGATTGTTCATCGGATAAGAGAAAAATGGGGGTAAAATGTTATTTAGACCGATATTTTTTTTAATTGGTTTTTTCCTTATCGATAACGCAACAGCCGGTTCTGCCGAAGCGAATCTGCCGGATATGTTAAAACGAATAAAACCGGCAGTGGTCGCTATCGGGACCTATATGCCGACACGGAATCCTCGCGCGGTGTTTCTAGGAACCGGTTTTGCCGTTGCAGATGGTCAATACGTGGTTACAAACGCCCATGTTACTGCTAAAGGTTTAAATCCGGCGCGTCTTGAGCGTTTTGCGGTGTTTTTCAGGCAAGACCAGAATGAAAAAATGCTGGTGGCTGACTTGATAGCCACGGACAATGAACATGATCTGGCCTTATTAAAATTAAACGAAGGAAAGTTACCTGCGCTTAAAATTGGCGACTCTAATCGGGTTAGGGAAGGTGAGTTGTATGCCTTTACGGGCTATCCAATCGGGATGGTATTGGGAATATATCCCGTCACACATCGCAGTATTATTTCCGCAATTTCTCCGAACGCAATTCCGGTTCTTGCGAGCAAACAATTAAACATCAAAATGCTAAAAAAACTGGCTGCGCCCTACGATATATTTCAGTTGGATGCGACGGCCTATCCCGGCAACAGCGGTAGTCCTTTATATGATATCGATACCGGTGAGGTAATCGGCATCATCAACAAAGTGTTCGTGCAAGGAAGTAAGGAAAATGCGATTAGCCATCCCAGCGGTATTTCTTATGCGATACCATCCGAGCATATCAGCCATTTATTAGCGCAAAAAAACATAAAGTAAGTTACTGAAATAGCGAACGAGAATCCCATAATGATAAGAATATTTAGACACTATATTTCGACTGCCTATTTAGGGCTGATGTTGGCCGAATGGTTGGTGTTTTATTTGGCTATGCACTGGGGCAGTGCTATCCGGTTTCTGTATACTTCTTCATGGTATTCAACCGAGGAAATGATTCTGGCCTCATTGGTGTTCTCCGTTGTATTTACTACGAGTTGTTCCTTTTTTGGGTTATATCGAAAAACCTTAGATAGGGAAGAATATAATCTGCTGGAACGGATCAATTACAGTTTTGTCTTTGCAATTTTCGCGTTGGTTTTCATCTATTACGTCGTTCCTGATTTGATGCTGGCGCGCAGTGTGCTGATTTCCGCGCTGGTATTTTCGTTTGTAGGCATATTGCTAACCCGTTATTTATTTTACCGGTTTGTCAATCTTGATAAATTAAAGCGACGGGTCCTTGTTATGGGGTGTGGCAAGCGCGCGAGTGAGCTTGAAGTGATTAATTCCAGCTACGTGTACCGGGGTTTTGATATTGTGGGTTACGTCGCATTAGATGACTCGCAAGTCGCCGTACCTAACCCCATCACGCTAAGCGATGATTTGACGCTGGCGAATGTCATCAGTAACGAAAAAGTAGATGAAGTTGTCATCGCTATTGACGATAGACGGAAAAAATTGCCGGTCGATGACTTACTGGATGTCAAGATGTCCGGAATAATTGTCATGGACTTACAAACCTTTTATGAAAGAGAGCAACGCCTGGTATTTTTGAAAACGTTGACTCCAAGCTGGCTGGTATTTTCCGACGGGTTTGTCAACGATGGCATGCGGCCTATCATTAAACGTTCTTTCGACGTCATTGCGAGTATTTTGCTGCTCAGCGTTAGCTGGTGGGTGATGCTTATTACGGCACTGGCAATTTATATCGAGAGCGGTTTCGGGGCGCCGGTTTTATATCGGCAAATCCGAGTCGGCTACCGAGATAAGCCGTTCAAAGTCATTAAATTCCGTAGCATGCGAGTGGATGCGGAAAAAAACGGGGCGCAGTGGGCCAGCACGGCGGACGACAGGGTTACTCGGGTGGGTAAGTTCATACGAAAAGTTCGGATCGACGAATTGCCGCAATTATTTAACGTATTGAAAGGTGAGATGAGTTTTGTCGGTCCTCGACCCGAAAGGCCGGAATTTGTCGAAGGATTCGAGAAGACCATACCCTATTATAAAGAGCGGCATAGGGTAAAACCGGGAATCACGGGTTGGGCTCAGCTTTGCTATCCTTACGGGGCTAGTGAACACGATACGTGGCAGAAACTACAATATGATTTGTACTATGTCAAAAATTACAGTTTGTTTTTGGATTTGGCAATTATGATGAGTACCGTTGAAGTGGTTTTGTGGGGAAGAGGGGCTAGGTAAATAATTATATAAAGTTAATAATTTTTAATATTTTTTGGTTGTTTTATTATGCTGTATTATTAATGTAGCCATAAAGAAACTTGATAGGTAATCTTAGAAGGGTGGGGGGTTAATGGCTCAACCTCGACGCAGGTATTTGGTACTATATTATAAACGGGCGTAAACTGTTCTTGAAATAGATATTTAACTCTTTATTTTAATTGAAGTGTGAACGCGCTGGCGAGTAATTGCGTGATAACTTATTAAAAACACATAGTGTTCTGATGAGTTATCTTTTATAAAGAATTAATATTTACTTATTTGAAACTTTATTAGAGTTAAAATAATGATTCTTAAAAAAATTAACATATCGACAGTGTTTATGATATTGGCTGTGGGTTCATTTTTATCTGTTAGCTTGGCTAATCAACATGAATCTTTGCAATCCGTACCTTTAGATTCGGTTGGTGCCTTAGGAAGAATTGAACCTAGATCTAGAATAATCAATGTTTCCCACAATGCTGGCGCGGAAGGGGTGAATATTAGCCAATTACTTGTTCGAGAGGGCGATACTATTCAACAAGGAAGTGTTTTAGCGGTATTGGCTGATCATGATAAAAAGCAAGCCGATATTAATGTACAGAAAGCGAACGTTAATGCACTTCTTGCAAAATTGGATTCGGAACAAGTCAATTTAAAGTACACTGAAAACGAATTTAAAAGATATAATGCCCTCGCTCCTAAGTCGTTGGCGAGCGATTCCTTAATTGAATCTAAATACCTCGCTTTTCAACAAGCGAGGGCATCAATTCGGCAGTTACAAGCCGAAATTTCTTTAGCTAAAGCGAATCAAAAAATTGCTGAAGAAGATTTTAAAAATGCCGTGATTCTGGCGCCCATTACCGGAACCGTTTTAAAGATACATGCGTGGCCGGGTGAAAGAATTGGAGATGGAGGCTTATTAGAGATGGCTGATTTATCTCAGCTTGATGTAGTTGCTGAGATATATGAAACTGATTTACCGAAGGTGCAAATTGGTCAAACTGCAGAAATTCGTCTTGACGGAATAGAGTCATTTTATTCTGGTGTTGTTCGTGAGCTTGGTTTCCAAGTGCGGAAGAACGATGAGAATGATACCGATCCATTAGCTGATCGCGATAACAGGATAATCGAAGTCCGCGTCACGCTTGACGATCAAGCTGTCTCCGATTTGAAGCATCAAATATATCGTCAAGTTCGCGTGCGGATAAAATTGTGAACCTAGTTACCGAATTCTATTTTGCTGGACGATTAGCTTGGAGACAATTGATCCACGAGAAGCCGAAACTTATTGCCGCGATAAGTGGAGTCCTATTTGCCTGTGTTTTAGTATTCATGCAGCTGGGATTTAAAGATTCTCTTTATGCGAGTGCCGCATCAGCACCGACGAACTTAGATGGTGATTTATTCGTCATGCATAAACAGACGGAGGCAATGTGGCGGGCGGTTCCATATGAGCGTAGTGAGTTAATGCGCTCGTTAGGGCATGCCGAAGTGACAGAGGCATATCCCTTATATCTGTCTTTGGGGCAATTTAAAAATATCCAGACCCATATCAAGAGGACGTTGATGGTATATGGTTTCGATCCTAATGCTCAGCTTATGACTCTTGACGAAGTCAGAACATATCGCAAACAGCTAATTCTCAAAGATACCGCATTGTTTGATGAATCGTCGCGGCCGTTTTTTGGTCCTATGCGTCAGCTTATCTCCGAGGGAAATAATGTTACGGAAATTAACGATTATAAAATCAAATTTATTGGTCTTTTTCATCTAGGTGTTTCTTTTGCTGCCGATGGAAACGTTGTTACGAGCGATTTAAATTTCTTGAGAATATTTCCGAATCGGAATATCGATAAAATCGACCTTGGAATAATTCGGCTTAAGCCGGGGGCTAATGTTAAACAAGTACAGGCTGATTTGAAAGGATTGCTAAACGAGTATGTCAATATCTTTACATATAACGAACTGGTAACTTATGAAAAGGCTTATTGGTCTGATACGGCTCCGATCGGTTTTATTTTTGGGTTTGGCACCGTGATGGGTTTAGTGGTTGGCATGGTGATTGTCTACCAAATTTTATTTACGGATATAACAAACCATTTAAACGAATTTGCTACATTGAAAGCAATGGGATATCGGCATAGTTATTTCATTAAAGTCGTTTTTTCTTCGGCTTTCTTTCTCGCTATATTGGGTTTTGTACCAGGCTACTTTTTATCGATAAGCCTTTATCAATTGGCCGGGTCTGAAACATCCATTCCTATGCCAATGACTACGGAACGCGCAATAACAGTGTTTGTTTTTGTTTTATCGATGTGTGCAAGTGCTGGGATGTTGGCGATGCGCCGTTTGAAGGCGGCCAATCCGGCTGATATGTTTTGATGGGGTCTATAATAAACGTACAAAATTTGGATTTTAGCTACGGCTTTGGTGAGCTACAAAGACCGGTACTTAAGAAGGTTGGCGTTACTATTGGCAAAGGGGAGATTGTTATTATGACAGGTCCCTCGGGGTCGGGTAAAACGACGTTCTTAACGATTATTGGCGGTTTAAGGCAGGCTATGGAAGGGAGCGTATCGGTATTGGGAAAGCAACTGATCAATAGTGACGAAAAGACCAAGGTTAGAATACGTCGCCAAACGGGCTATATTTTCCAGCAACATAATCTGCTCAAATCGCTAACGGCTTTGCAAAACGTTAGCATGGCGCTTGAAATTCAGACTGGTTTGACTGAAAAGAAACGTTCGTATTTAGCTGAGAAAATGCTAGACGCGGTCGGTCTGTCTGATCGATTGCACCACAAACCAGAGCAATTATCGGGAGGGCAGCGACAAAGGGTGTCGATTGCTAGGGCGCTGGTGGGCAAACCAAAAATTGTATTAGCCGATGAACCTACGGCCTCTCTTGATAAACAGAGTGGTTTGGAGGCAGTCAATATTCTTAAACATCTCGCTAAAGAGTCTAACACTACTATTCTGTTAGTAACGCATGATTATCGAATTTTAGATGTTGCTGACCGTATCGTAGAGCTAGAGGACGGTATAATTAAGAACGGGATGGAAGATATTTATCCAGATAGTATTGGGCGGTAAATAATGAGGCAAATAAATGTTTTACAAATATTGGTGTTTTCATTTTTCTTCTGCATCATTTTGGGATGTACTTTAGTCGTCACGTCTTTGTTGTCTGGCATATTGCAATTAGGCGACTTTCGCGGCGTAGTGCTCACTTTTTTAGGTGTAATAATTCTTTATATTTTTGCGCTTTTGATCTTTCGTCTTTTTTTGTGGGTAGCGCCTTTAAAAGAAGGAGAAATACCTACGGGTAGCAAACAAGAATTTGTTTATCATATATATTTGTTATTTTTTTTGGTTCTTTTTTACCCAATCATGCGTAGCGGAGCGATACCGTTGCCGATTATGCGTATGATTTATCTGGCTTTGGGCGCTAAGCTGGGAGCTAACACTTATAGCTCGGGTATTATTTTAGATCCTCAGTTTGTCGAAGTAGGGTCAAATTCATTAATTGGGCAATATGCTCTTATTGTTCCACATGCTCTGGAAAATGAACGTTTAGCTCATTACAGGATTCGTTTGGGTAACAACGTGACAATCGGCGCGCATGCGGTTGTGCTCGGTGGGTGTGTCATTGAAGATAATGCACTGGTTGCAACGGGTGCGGTGGTAAAGAAAGGTACTCATATCGCGGCGGGTGAAGTTTGGGGGGGCGTGCCTGCCAAGCGAATTAGAGGTGCTGAGACAAATGAATGACCAAACCATTTATTCGCGCCGAGTTATTGAGATGCCACAAAACTACGCCGACACGCCTGATTGCCGTAAACAAATTATAGCCTATCTTATTCGGGCAGGTGTCCAGGCGCCATCCTGGTATAACTGCCAGCCTTGGCGGTTTGATGTGGGTGAAGACTATATCAATGTCATATTGGACGATTCGCGTGATCGGTCGCTTTATGATTGGGGGCATTTCAATTCAATGTTGGCATGCGGCGCTGCTATTAGAAATATTGAAATCGCTGCACAGGGAAGAGGAATTTCTACCAGGATTGAGTGGCTATCTGAAGTTAACGGCGATAATTTAGTTGTTGCCACGATATGGTTAAATTTTAGTACGGCCACATACCCTAGCGAACATGATTTGGCTATCGAGAAAGCAATTTGGATCCGGCATACTAATACTTCGATGTTCGATAATAATCCTTTGGCTGATTTTGAGCTAGCCGCTCTGACTGCGGCCATTGACTATCAAGATGGAGTGGGCTTGCAGTTGTTGACAAGCCAAAAAGATAAAGAAAATGTTTTTAGGGCTGCTGCTCGTGCTGAACAGATTCGTTTCTCCAGAAAAGATTTGCACGAACAGCTACATAAAATGATACGTTGGAACGATAAAGATGCTTATGCCGATAAAACTGGATACACATTGCCTAGCATGGGTGTTTGTGGGTTTGGAAAAGCGTTTTTCTGGATGTCTAAAGCATGGTGTATGATGCGTGTAATGAATCTGTTGGGTGTGGATAGGAGTCAGGCCGGTCGGGCTTGCGCTGGGTTAATGCACTGTGGAGTAATTGGCCTTTTAACTGTCAGAGCTTCGTCGTCCTATGATCTACTCAGAGCTGGAAACGCATTGGAATCGATTTGGTTAGAGATGACGGCGTCTGGGTTAGCAGTTCAGCCGCATAACAGTATACTGCAATTTTATTGGGCTTGGAAATTTGGTCAGGAAGACATTTATAATGTCCGGGAAAGGGAGGTATTAAATGAAGCTTTTGTCATGTTATCTGAAGTATTTTCAAGTTTAAAGCTAGGTAAGGACAGGTTTGGCGTGTTTTTGTTTCGTGTTGGAAAAGGTGGGAATGTCAAGGGGTTTACGTTAAGGGAAGATGTTGCTCGAATAAGCAGAAAGCCGTAGTTCCTCAGAACTTACGGCCTTCATTAATGGGTAAAACCTATTAACAATTAAGCTTGAATGGCGGTAGCATCTCGGCGACGTGTGCTCACAAAACCGGCGGCCATTAGTCCAATACCCATCAATGCAATGATAGATGGTTCAGGAATTGCTTCAATTTGGCTGATAGATAGATCTACGGCAAGCGATTGGCCAAGCAAGTTCATTCTAACTTCGAGTGCGCCCAAGTCGCTCATGTCTACTTGGCCGTTAGAACCGCACAGTATTTTAAGCGATGCTGTATTGGTTCCGCAAACTGCGGTTTCGAAGGAGTTAAATGCTATAGTTTCAACGCCTGGGCCTGTGGTTAACAGCTCGAATGTTGTCCACGTATTTTCATCGGTGAACGCAGAGACAGAGAACCAAAAGCCGATGTCAACGGTCAATGTTTCGTACTTAAATGCGTTACCATAATCGTAAGCGTTAAGGCCTAAACCAAAGCCACCGGCTACGGTCAAATCTTGCATGCCTGATTGACCGTTCCATTGAACCACGCCTTCGCCGCCCGAGTTAGTGTCGTTGTTGAACGCTAAGGTGTTATCTCCAACAATCTGCATGCTAACGCCGTTATTTAGATTTAACGGGGCGTTGTCGGTGATAAGATTTACCGAAACATCTCGCCATCCACCGATAATGCTGCCCGGGTCTAATGTATCGTCAACTGTATCGAAGACCGCTGTGCCGTTGGCTGTTGTGTCTTTGATTTCACCGCTCCCCACCGAAATTGGCACGGAAAATAGATCTACGGGTAAATATGCGTGCGCGTTCATGCTTAAAGAAAGCGCAATTGCGCCGCCAAGTATTGAAAGTTGTTTGTTCATAACGGGTCTCCGATAATGGATTTATATATGCACATACCATATAGCTATTTGCATGCCATTACATTAATGTACTGAAATTACATGGGGATAGCGAATTGTTTGCTCGGCATTAGCTAGTGATTAGGTGGCGATTGTAAAAAAAACTGACATACCGAGTTTGGTAAAGAGTATGATTTGTTAAAAGGGCGAACTTTGAAGTTAAAGTCTACTCAATGTTTTATTTTTCTGAATATTCAGTTGCAACCAGCCTATAGAGCAGGATCGGCAAGATGCAAATATAGGAATTTATCATAAAGAGCGTGGATGGAGATAAATGGTATTCAATGCAATTCTTGAGCATTAGCATTGTCGGGTCTTGAACTTTCCCATAAGTCGATTAAATATGATGAATGATTCCACCTCAAAGCATATAGTATTTTTTGCTGAAGCGGTTACTCTTGCGCATCTCGCTCGTTGTGTCGCGTTGGCTAATGCCTTGTTTGAACAGGGTTATCGAGTCACCCTGGCTGCAGATTGCCCTTACGACAGCTTGATTGGCCAATTGTGTTTTTCTAAGATATCGTTGCATTCGATTACGCCGCAAATTTTCTCTGATAGGCTCGCAAAAGCATTGCCTCTGTATACGTCAGCAGATTTGGTTAGTTATGTCGATGAGGATCTAAAGCTTTTTGAAATGCTGAAACCGGACTTTGTTATAGGCGATTTTCGGCTTTCTCTAGCCATTAGTTGTCGGCTGGCAAATATTCCATATGCTTCGGTTACCAATGCTTACTGGAGTCCTTATGCCGACATCGACTACCCGGTTCCGGATTTGGCTTTGACCCGGATTGTTGGTGTTCGTCTGGCGCAGAGATTGTTTGATCTGTTCAGGCCGGCGGTGTTCAAGTTTCATACGCTGGCATTTAACCGGGCTTGCAGAAAATTCGGTTTGATGCCATTGGTTTGTGATTTGCGAGAACTCTATACCCATGCCGATTACACGTGGTATGCGGATCTTGAAGGGCTAGTCCCGATGAAGGCTATGCCTGAAAATCATGGTTTTATTGGCCCGGTATTATGGTCCGTCGATGTGCCGCTGCCCGAATGGTGGTGCAATCTCCCGGATGA
This sequence comes from Methylomonas sp. MgM2, assembly GCF_054172045.1. NCBI lineage: Bacteria > Pseudomonadati > Pseudomonadota > Gammaproteobacteria > Methylococcales > Methylococcaceae > Methylomonas > Methylomonas sp. MgM2. Next base: position 99,954 of record NZ_JBSYXO010000012.1, read on the forward strand.
CGAGCCAATTGTATTTGTTACTTTAGGAAGCTCTGGTGATAGCCGTTTGTTGCCAATGATATTAGAGGTCCTGGCAAGTATGCCGGTCACTACTGTTTGCGTGACGGCAAAAAAGACCATCATCAAGGGAGTCTATTCAAACATTTTCGTTACCGAGTTTTTATCAGCAGAAGCGGCTGTAAAAAAAGCTGACATTGTGATTTGTAACGGCGGCAGCCCTATGGTGTATCAAAGCTTGGCTGAAAATAAAGCGATCATCGGAATACCGAGCAATCTTGATCAACACCTAATGATGTCGGCATTAGTAAAAGCAGGCAAAGGGATTATGGTTCGTGCTGGACAAGCAGACTCGCGATCCATTCGCGCAGCAATGAATCAAGCTCTAGTGGTGTCAAAAAAACTGACACCCACCTGCGATATTGAAGATTTGTCGTTAAAACTGGATACTGTTACGTCGATTATCGATCGTGCCTGCGGAAGAAGATTGCGTTGAATATCGAGGTGAGGATGTACTAAATCTTTATTCAGGGCTTGTTATGGGTGGTTTTCTTAATGTTTTTGTCCGCAGTGTGTCCGCTTTGCCAATTCTGAACCCGACGATAAGATATTCGTTATTTTGTATGCCGAAAAGTTTGCGCAGAAGTTTTTCAGCTCCGGTAACCATTTTCTGATGTTTTGGAGATAACTCTGTTAGAGCATCTATACTCGCTCGATAAAAGAGTAATTGCAAGCCGATAATCGGTTGAAACGCAAATCCCTGTAAAGTAGACTCAAGCCAAATGCGCTGCAGGGTTCTGCCTGCCTGAACAAAATCAACCCTGTCGGTTTTTAAGGATGTAATTTGGCCAATCACACCAGCGTTTTGACAATTGTACCAACTCTTAAGGCCTATAGCGCGTGATAAGCCAAAGAAATTTGCAAAATTTACAAACCACCAGAACCTCAACATCGGGAAAAATGCTTTTTCGAGTCCATTTAAACCTAAAGTATCAATTGGCATGCCGTCCTTGCTTTCGTCTATCTCCTTTTGATTCCAACGGATTTGACTAAATAAAAAACGATGTATGTCTCGTCGCTCAAAGACCAATCGGTCATTTGGGATTAAGGCAATAGCTAGTTTCTTGATGATTCTTGGTTCATGAATAAAATAGGCATTGATTCCTTTGATTTTCGAGATTGAATCGATAATAGATTGAAGTTCCTCGCCTGATACTTGATGATTTTGGTAATGAAATCGGTTGGTGGTACGGTTGAAAATCGCATCGTAAAGCGGGTCGATTTCAACGTCATCTGAGTGAAAAATAATTCGCGCAACAAAATCGGGATTGCTCTCATCTGGAAACAAATCAATAGAGCTCTTATAACCGTAATGTTTTGAAGCAATTATGAGATTTTCAATTAGAGCGCCGTGGGAGATATACGAGGCTGCTTGTCGATAGTTGTAGTAGGAATTGTCGCGCTCGGGCAAATTATAGAGTTTAACTTGAGTGCAATTATTTGTAATCTCAAATCGCCAAGGTTGTACGTTATCTCCCGACGGCGCTCTAATTGCGGTATTTAAAATTTGTTCAATAGTTTGTCTATCCATTTCAGCGTTCAGGCATCTATATGTTATTTGCTTTTATGACGTGAGAAAACTGTCGCTTGGCTAGGGCTATGGTTAGTCGTTGAATAGGATTTTTATTGCCGGTCGGCCGCCACGTTTTAGCGAACTTATTTTCATAAGCATCGAAATGTAATCCCCAAGGTGCGGCTAATACCTTTCCCCTCTTAAGCAATATTTTTAGCACTTGCGTCGCCGCGACACCAGCACATAGCTCACAAGCCATGGGCGTAGATGGGCCCTTGTGATTTAGTAAATCGACTGCGTTTTGGTCGACGAGATAACCACGTTGTAACATCGCGGGCGCTAATCCTGTAAGAAAATGGAGGATTTTTTCGAATTCAGCTTTCCCATTTAATTGGAAATACTGTTCGAAAGTCATTTTCCCAGGTAAAAAGTTCAATAACGCAACTCCCATGCCTAGCGGAGCAGCAGTGATTGCCGGAATCTTTTTTTTAGCGCAATAGGCGAAAACCATTTCACGGGCTTCGAACGAAAAAAAATCCAATGCATCGACGTAAACATCAACTCCGTAGAAAAACTCGTCGATATTTTCTTTTGACACACCCTCAGCAAAGGTTTTTACGTTGAGCGTCGGGTTAACGTTTGTTGCCATCTCTGCAAGCACCTCCGTTTTCTCGCGCCCTAAGCTTGATACTACTGCTCCGACTTGGCGGTTGAAATTGGCTAATTCAAATTTGTCAAAATCGGCGATATGAAATGAACCAATGCCTAATCGAGTCAAGGTTAATAAGTGGCTACCGCCAACTCCGCCCAAACCGGCTATAGCTACTTTTCGGCTTTTTAGCTGGATTAGTTCATCCTCTGTAATCCAACCAATGTTTCGTGAAAAAGCCGTTTTGTAATCAAACACGCCATTCATATTCATACTCTTTTAGAGAAGACTGGTAACTATTTAATTTAATAGAATCATTGCTGTCCCGTTAAGATGATTCGTTCAGTCCTGATGTGTCTATGTTCTTAGATAAACTTAAGATATCAGCTTTCAAGACGGGTTTTTGAGTCAAGCATTTAGATTGTTGAATATATTAACACTGTTTTTTATTGCATCTTAAGTTTTATTTCAAGATGCGGATACACAGTTGGTTAACTGAGCAATAGTGTAATTGGGTAAAAATTCAATATTAAGTTGGAGGCTGGTTTATAATGATATAATTATACGCTGGCATTCTCGCTACTCAATTTTTTGTGGAATTCGTCAGCAATTTTCAATCCACAAGCAGCTACCGTTAATGACGGGTTGGCTGCGCCACTAGTTGGGAAAATGGAAGCATCCACGATATATATATTTTCTGTAGCATGGATTCGACCGTGGGGATCGACAACTGACGTTTTTGGATTATTACCCATCCGGCAGGTCCCACATGCATGGGATATCATCATGTTCTCATCGGCAACTTTTATTAAATTAGGTGATAAGTCTTTAAGCTTTCCTTTCAATTCTTTGCGAAATGCTCTAAGGCGCTGTTTATCACGAAGGCTAATGTGATATTTTATTTTTACGTCGTCAATCGTTGAGTTTGGCAACACTCGGTTTTCAAAGGACGCTTCATCTTCCATGATCGTTGTTGCGAGGATGCGGCCAGCCGTTAGAAACGAAAAGCCAGCTTTGATAAAAGGCTTTATTAATTTACCAATTAAAGGGAAAGTATGAAAGTGCTGTTCAGCAAAAACTTGCGCAACGAGTTGGGGAGACATTAATCCCCCTACTATATTTATTATTCCCCACCTATTTTTTTTATCACAATAGTAATCAGATAAAGAAAGTTCAGTGATAGCCCTGCCGACAAGATCTTTCGATTTTGTTTTTATATAAAAAAAGTCGATTAAATGGCGCATTAAATAGCGACCAACTAGATCGTTATTATTTCCAATGCCTTGTGGGAAGTTATCGCTTTTTGAATTCATCAAAATTGTAGGTGTAATCAGAGCTCCCGCTCCGATAAAGATGTATCGAGCTTTAAGTTGAATCGGACCGGCTGGTGTATTGCAATGTACGCCTACGCAACGACCATTTTCCATGAGTAATGTTTGCACTTTTGTTTGGTAGCGAACTTTTGCACCGTAATTTTCAACGGAGGGAGTTATGAAAACATTGCCAGCCGTTTGCTTACAATTGTTTTGGCAAAAAAAACCAACGCATTCCTGGCAGCTATCGACGTTTTTGTATGCTATTGGTGGTCGATAGGGGTGCAATTGTTTATCAGTCAGATAACTAAAGGTCTCCTTTCCTGAATCTGACAATTCTGGGGGGGGGGCAAGGGTCCGATGATCACCTAACGGATCTTGCGTTCCCATAGGCACAAACAATCTATCACAGAGGTTGTAATAATCTAATAAGTCTTGATAAGAGAAAGGCCATGATTCAAAATCGCTAGGAATAAACCGTAATAACCCAGCCCCATAAATTGCAGATGAGCCACCTTGTCCGCTGCCAATAACTGGGATGTTGCCGTTTAGTTTAAAGGTTCCACGAGCACTTTTTTGGAGTAAATTATCTTTTTCATTATTGCTTTTACCTCCGAAAAATACTTCAGTGTAATGGCCTGCTAATTGTGGATCCCAATCTTGGCTTGAGAGTCCTTTTTCCAGGAATAATACATCATATCCGGCTTTAGCGAGGTGATAGCCCGCAGCCCCAGCACCCATGCCGGTCCCAATCACAATGATTTCCGAATCAAGCTCATTGGTTATGATAGCTGGATTTGTACGAAGTGTTATTTCATTGGACATAAACATCCTCTTTAATTGGATCATCAAAAAAAGTGACCGTTTCAGATGTTATTCTGCTTTTAAAAATAAAATAATCCGAAGCGGTTCTCAAGTGTTGAACAGTACTCGCGGGTTAAGAAATCCCTACTTTTGGTTTTGCTGCCTTTTTAACTAATCGAGGACAGCAAGCCAAGATTAGCTCGACCAGGCGTTCATCGATTCAAGCTGGAATTATGCCTGGACTGCTTTTCGCTGGTATTGCACGTACAAATAATTTCGCTTCGATACATATTTCCTGCGTCAGAGTTTTCACATGTTTGCAACCAACTTTGATTTTTTAGTCGTTCATTTGGTCCCCCTAATATGAGGGTATCCATAAACGGATACTCCAGTGTAGTTTATCCTGGCGCCATATGAAGTCTAGATCAAATTTATAAACAGGCTTGGATAAATAACAGACGATGCCGCGACTGATTCCTAACATCTCAGGTTTCAGACTGATCGAAAGTTTGGATTTACGGTCTAGTTCTAGTCGCTCGTTCTGTCAATCACTTTTCCCAGGTTACAAAATGTTTTTTTCTTGGGTTTTAGTTACGTTATGCTTCAATTATCGGTCGCTTATGATCGAGTAAAACTAGTAGGTTTTTCAATCAACCGATTGTTCGATTCTAAGGGTCGACCTAAATAATTGCTGATTTTTTAACGATCATAATCCATACCGACCAGGTGCAATAATATTGTTTGGATCAATCGCGTGTTTGATTTTTATTAAAATATCAGGCACGGCATGTTCTTTGTTGGGTAAGTCCATAGACTGAATGCCTAACCGATAAGGCACGTAGCCGTGTTTTCGCCCGGTCTCCAATAGTTCGTCATAACACTTTTGGGCTCTAGCAACTTCTTCGGGGTTTTGTTTATCGTATAAGATCGGTATCGTACTATTCCAGCAACGGTCCGAAATACTAGTTAGCGTAATTAAAGGTTCGATCCGGTGTTTGATACAGATTTCTGTAACCATCTCCACATATTGGCGGGTAAGGCTAGGTTTCATAGGTAATAGAGGGGAATACCAAATCAATCCGCAGCCGTCTTGCGCCGGATTCATTGTTGAACCTTCAGCTGGTCGAGTGCCTGATCGCCAATAGGCCAGAGGTAGCGCGATCTCACTAGGCTCACCGGCAATTAATTGCATGGTTTTGTTAAGCGTAGTTAAAATCTTTACTAAGTTTAAATCGCGAATTAACGGAAGGGTCCGGCTGGCTTTGTGTGCAAATTTAACTTGACCGGGGGTCAAAAATACTAGGCGTTTGGCGACGGGGCGCAATATTTTTCGAATTTCTCCACGGGTTGCAGCAACGACTTTTCCGTTGCCGTAAATGGCTCCTACCCCTGTCCATTCCATGACTTGGTTTCGTTTAGTCATTTTGAGTATAAGGTCATGCGGAATCAAACCCTCATTATCTAATTGATCTTTAGGATAAGGCTCCGACATAGATAGGACTCGATGTTTGTTCATTAAGTTAATCGATCCTGTCGTACCCCCAAGTTCTTTCAGTACTTGACGCACTTTTTCTACCGCCAACTCCAAACTGTCAGCTTTTTTTACACTAAAAAAGAATGCTTCAACTCGTTCCGGTCTAGCGGCAAGTGCGATAGTCATTTTTGTCACGATGCCGAAGTTGCTTTGCGAGAATATTCCGTCAATATAGGGGCCGATACCCCATTTAAAAGCTGAATTAACCGCTGGGCCGCCTAAATTATTCAGCATCGAGCGGTAAATGGTTCCATTTGGGAGAACGGCTTCCAAGTCCATGACGGCACCGAAATGATCGGTATAAGGAGTAATACCGAAGCCGCGTTCCAAGGCATTACCAACCAGACTACAATCTGGACCGGCACCGGTGACGGGGATCAAATACGGATAATGATGTGTTTTTAAAAATGAGTCCAGTTGCCGCTGGGTAACACCGGGTTCAATAGTCAGTAATCCTGTCTCAGCATCAAAATCGAGAATTTTCTTCATATGAGACAAGTCGACCAAAACACAATGGTCTTGAGCCGGATTTTTTGAACCATAACCCCAGTTGTGTCCCGTACTGAAAGGGTAAAGTCTAACGTGATATTTCCGGGCGATTTCGACAACGTCTTGAACTGCTTTGACATCCTTCGGAATTACTACGGCTGGGATATTCCGGGTTACAGATATGCAGCTAATCTTTGTGACATCTAAAATGTGTTGATGGGTAATAACCGCGTGATCTCCTAATGCGTTACGCCATTCCAGAAGAGCTTGATCAAGTTGCAAGAGTGACATTTTTTTCCTTAAAGTTTATTACTGACATTAAGTATAGCCAATCACTCCAGTTGTACTGAACTGAGGCTGATGTTAGTAGCAACTAAGCGCTTCGGCGATCAATGAGTAGGCAACGCAACGGAGCCGAGACTGACCGATCCTAGCCTGTCAATTGACGCTAACGGCCTGTATGCGCGCCTATGCACAGTCCTAGCCAGTCCGGAACCAAATCCGCCTACGAATACGAAAGCGTCGCTAACCGTGAGAAACGGGATGATCAGACCCTAAGCTCATTGCGCCTGATGGAATGGAACACGGCGGAAAGTCGCCGCGAAATGCAAATTGCGAGAGAAAAACAAACTTTAATAAAGGAGGGTCAACAAATCGTTTCGAAAATATGCTCAGATGGACGATTCGGGGTCTTGCAATGGATTCAGATTGGAAACCCGAACGCTTTGATCGGTAGTTATGGACTGGCTTCGTCCAGCCAAGTGCGATTTCTTTTCCAGTTGGCGAAATAGAACATCGGCCCGCGATGCGAATTTTGACGGATGTGTCCTGGACACCATTATCTGCCGCTAACCGCAGTCAGATATGCTGTCGAACTCGGACGACAAAATGTACTTTAACGATATTTTCGGACCGTTGTTCTTAGGCTTCGTGAATTTGGTAGCATCAATACCGGCAGGTTTATACCATTCCTTAAAATCAATCGGCAGCTCGAGCAAAGGGGCGGTTATGCAATGTTTCACGATACCGTCAATTGTGACATAAGTACTTTTGCCGATATTTTGATTCGCCACAGTAGTCGAGTTGATCATAATTGTCCCATAAAGTATTCGGTTGCGAATGATGGTATTCACGACGCCTTAATATCTACTTAAGCTGCGATTAAAGTCAGGTTAAATATAGCTGATTAGAAACAGCAGGTTTTTTCCGGTCAGGGGCGCTGTTTAAGAGACGATGTTAAGGCATTCATTTCTTCGATTACGCTATAGCGAATAGCTGCGCGTTGGATCAGGCAATCGCGAAAAACGGATGCTGATCCTGACGAAATGAGCCGGGCAGCGAATCGGAACAGGTAATTTCAAAGAAACGCGAATCAATTTGGTCAAAACAAGCTCCATGCCGCGGTCAGGCCGGCCATCACGATGGAGACCATGCTCATCAGCTTGATCAGAATATTCAGCGACGGGCCGGAGGTGTCTTTGAACGGATCGCCGACGGTATCGCCGACGACGCAAGCCTTATGCATCACCGAACCTTTGCCGCCCAAGTGGCCCTCTTCGACGTATTTTTTGGCGTTGTCCCAGGCGCCGCCGGTGTTGGCCATGAACACAGCCAGGATGAATCCCGCGGACAATCCGCCGGCCAGCAAACCCATGATGCCGGCGACCCCGAACACCATGCCGGTGAGGATAGGGGCGACCAAGGCCAAAAGCGACGGCAGCAGCATTTCTTTTTGAGCGCTCTTGGTCGAAATCTCGACGCAACGCGCATATTCGGGTTTACCGCTTCCTTCCAGTATCCCCTTGATCTCGCGGAATTGGCGCCGGACTTCCTCCACCATTTTCTGCGCGGCCCGGCCCACCGCGTTCATCGTAAGGCCGCAGAACACGAAGGCCATCATCGAACCGATAAACATGCCGATCAGCACTTTGGGGTTTATCAGCGTGACCTGGTAATAATTCATGAAGTCCAACAGACTGGCATTGCGGGTTTCTATCAGGTCGCCGTTGGCCAAGGTCAGCGTGGATTGGCCTATACGCAATAGGCCGATCTTGATTTCTTCGATATAAGAAGCCAGCAACACCAACGCCGTCAGCGCGGCGGAACCGATAGCAAAACCTTTGCCGGTCGCCGCCGTGGTATTGCCCAGCGCATCCAGCGCGTCGGTGAGCTTGCGCACCTCCGGCGCCAAACCGCTCATCTCCGCGTTGCCGCCGGCGTTGTCGGCGATAGGGCCGTAGGCGTCGGTGGCCAGCGTGATGCCGAGCGTCGATAACATACCCACCGCGGCTATGCCTATGCCGTATAAACCCAGGCTCAGATTTTCGGCCGTCAGCATGTGTTGTACGTCAAACTCGATCGCGCACAGAAAAGACATGATAATCGCCAGGCCTATGGTCAACACCGGGAGCGCGGTCGAAATCATGCCGGTACCCAGACCGGCGATGATCACGGTGGCCGGCCCGGTTGCCGCGCTTTCGGCAATTTTTTGGGTGGGACGGTAGGCGTGAGAGGTGTAATACTCGGCGCCTTGGCCGATGATCAGGCCGGCGATCAAGCCGCAGACCACGGCGGACGAAATTCCCAGCCAGTGATGCAAATCAAGATATTGCAGCAAGGCAAACACCGTCAGGCCGATCAACAGCGAGCTGGTATGGATGCCGCGATTTAGCGCCCGCAGCAGTTGTTGCATGCCGGTATCGCCGTTGGTTCTGACCAGGAAAATCCCGAATATGGACAGAAAAACGCCGACGGCCGCGATCAGCATGGGCGCGAACACGGCTTTTAATTGCATGGCGGGATCAGAGGTAAAAGCCGAAGCACCCAAGGCCGCCGTGGCCAGGATCGAGCCGCAATAAGACTCGTACAAGTCCGCGCCCATGCCGGCCACGTCGCCGACATTGTCGCCGACGTTGTCGGCGATGGTCGCCGGATTGCGCGGATCGTCTTCCGGAATGCCGGCCTCGATTTTGCCGACCAAATCGGCGCCGACGTCGGCGGCTTTGGTGTAAATCCCGCCGCCGACCCTGGCGAACAGGGCCTGAGTGGAGGCACCCATGCCGAAGGTCAGCATCGTCGTCGTGATAACGACCAACTTATGGCCCGGTTCGGCGGTGTCGACGAAATAATTCAGAATGGAATACCAGGCCGAGATGTCGACCAGCGCCAGCCCCACCACGACCAAACCCATCACGGCGCCCGAGCGAAACGCGATTTGCAGGGCTTTGTTCAAGGATTCGGACGCGGCGTGAGTCGTGCGCGCGGATGCGTAAGTAGCGGTCTTCATGCCGAAGTAACCGGCCAGTCCGGAAAAAAAACCGCCGGTCAGGAAGGCAAACGGCACCCAGATGTTTTGCAAGCCGAAATAGGCCATGGCGGCGAACAGCGCGGACAGCACGACAAAAACCATCAAAACCACCTTGTATTGCTGCTTCAAATAGGACATTGCGCCTTCGCGTACATACTGCGCGATGTTTTTCATCGTGTCGGTGCCTTCGTCCGCGCGCATCATTTGCTTGAAAAAATACACCGCGAAACTAAGGCCTAAAACTGCCGAAAAAGGCACTATCAAGAAAATATTGTTTGTCATATGGGTTTAAAAACTGATTGCCTCAAACGTTTAAAAGCCTAGTCAGTATAGAGGATAGAAGTGGCCCCAATCGATTGAACAGTAATTCCAGAAATTAAAGTGAAATCCCTGCCGTTGGTTAGGCTGCCTGTTTAACCCTTGGCAGTAAGTCGGTATACGCCTGTTGAGGCGTTTGTCGGTTCAAACTCGAATGGTGCCGTTTGTGGTTATACCAATCAAAGTAATCCATGATCGATGCACGTGCTTGGCTGACGGAATCGTAAGCATGGAGATAAACCCGTTCGTATTTGACCGAACGCCACAAACGCTCGACAAACACATTATCCTGCCAGGCACCGCGCCCGTCCATACTGAGCTGATACCCCCGGTTTTTCACGGTCTCAACAAAGGCCTTGGCGGTGAATTGGCTGCCTTGATCAGTATTGACGATCTCGGGCGCTCCGTATTGCCTGAATGCCTGCTCCAGCACATCCACGGCATGGCAGGCTTCCAGCGTAATGGCCACCTTGGCGGCCAAGACTTTACGGCTGGCCCAATCGACCACGGCGGTCAGATAAGCAAAGCCTTTTGCCATCGGAATATAGGTCGTATCTAAGGCCCATACCTGATTGGATCGGTTGATGGTCATGCCGCGCAGCAAATACGGATACACTTCGTGTCCTAGCGTTTTCTGGCTGGTATTGGGCTTGCAATAAATCGCTTCAATGCCCATCCGTGTCATCAAGGTTTTCACATGCTTGCGGCCAATCTTGATGCCTTGAGCATGCAACTCGTCGCGTAACATGCGGGCACCCATGAAGGGATGTTTCAAGTGCAATATGTCCAACCGTTTCATGATGTCGAGATCCCGCTCAGAAACCGGTTTAGGCAAGTAGTAAACACTACCTCGACTCATACCCAATAACTGCGCTTGTCGCCCAATCGATAGCTTAGATTGACGGTCTATCATCGCTTTGCGCTCAACAATCCCGCCTTGCTGAGCGCGCCTTTTAAAAAATCGTTTTCCAATGTCAATTGGCCGATTTTGGCATGCAATGCTTGCAGATCGACCGGCGGCGAGGAGGGCTCCGTCGGCTTCCCAAACACCTCAATCGCCCGTTCGCTTAGTTGCTTCTTCCAGTCGACAATTTGGTTCTGATGGACTTCGCATTCTTGACTTAACTGAGCCAGGGTTTTGTCACCCGCTAACGCGGCTAGGGCTACCTTGGCTTTGAAGGCGGCTGAATGTTTTCTTCTCGGTCTTTTGGACATCTTCTGCTCCATTTCTTTGTCCTTTCGGACGTTCAAAAGTCGCAGGTTTTTCACTTAACCGGTTGTTCAATTTTTCGGCGCCACCTCTGTATGGAAGTTGTCAGGTGAGTATTCTCATTTACTTTTTTGCTGTCGCAGCTTTCCATTTTTCGAATGTGGAAATGGGAACCGCTAGATCCTTAAGTTGCATGCCGAAGCTCTTCTCAGGCAAAGGTGGGATGGTTAATGTGGTTGGCTGGCCATAACGGATGACGGTCATGGGCATAGATTGAGAGCCGACCCGGTCACGTTCGGCTAAGAATGCGTTCACGACGGATTTTATGGTTGCATCGGGTTCGGTTCCGCTCGCGAGTTCATCGGCCAAAGCTTTAAGGAAAGTCCAGTTCCCGTATTTCCAGAGTACGTCACCAGCTTGCAAGCCGGCTTTAGCGGCAGGTTGGTTGATGTCGGTGATCTCGGCAATAAAAATAACAGAAATAGGGGGCTCTCGCTCGGCCATTTCGCGGTTTTGAACGTCAAAGCATTTGGGTGTGTCTGATTCAGCGTTCGGTATACGCTCGATACGATGACACCCGATGGGACCAACGATCGGAACAGACTCAGGGCCAAACCATGCTAAAGACAACGGATTGCTATCTTCACCCCAATGAACACGCCCTTCGGCATAACCTTCAGGGCCCATGATAAGCTCGCCGTCTGGGCCATGATACGAATTTATGGTATCGCCAGTTTGACGAGAATTCATTTTTCTGATCGCATAACCGACCAACGGGTTGAAAATGGCTTTGCCGTCGGGTCCAATCTGAATGTTTTCTATGCGGCCATCGGCATGATACACATTTTTAGCTTTGGCAAAGCCGTAGGGTCCAATGACTAATTGATCCTTGGCATCATAATAGGCGGTTTCTGTTTCGTTACCGAGGTTATCGTAGGTTTTTTTAAATCTCGCATAACCCAAAGGTTGGAGAAGGGGCTCACCGTCTTCACCGTAATAAGACTGTTCTATGACCCGGCTATGCTTGTCAAAAGCTTGGCGTAAAATTGCATAGCCTTCTTTTCCCAAGACTAATTCTCCATTCTCTCCGAAATAGGCTGTTTCTGTCTCGTTACCTAGGTTATCGTAGGTTTTCGTGAACTTCGCAAATCCACCATTACTTCGCATCGGCTGGCCCTCTGCGTCAAAACAGGCTCCTTCAACGTAGCGCCCTTTTATATCTCTATGCCCTCGCCCGATAAAACAGCCGTTATAGGTATTTGTGGGCTTACCTAAGGCGTCAAGATAGTGCTCTTCGACAGTCCGCCCAGCGTCTTGATAATATTTACGAACTGTTGCATAGCCATCACTGTGTTTTGCCGGATTACCATTAGTCGAAAAATAAGCTTGTTCGATAAGGTTTCCTGCGTCATCGTACTGACTGCTAGCTTTATGATAACCGCTGGTAATATTCACCGGTTTTCCGTCGAGCCCAAAGTAAGCAGTTTCAATTACATTGCCTCGATCGTCGTATCTCAACGTTTGCCGGTGGTATCCATCTTTCAATAGAACAGCCGCATTTTTCGCATCGAAAAATGCTTTTTCAATTTCCTGGTCACGTTCGTCAAAGGACGATAATTGCTTGTAATAGCCATCGTTATGTAATACAGGTTTTCCGTCGGTGTCCAAAAATGTACTTTCGGTTACGTTACCACGCTCGTCGCGATTTAGTTTCTCCCAATGGTAACCATTGTTCGCAAGCACCGGATCGTAGTGTATATCGTAGAAAGCGTGCTCAGTCATTTGGCCACGATCGTTGTAATGGGATTTTTCTAAATGGTATCCGTCTTCATATAATGTCTCTTTACCCTTGATATCGAAAAACCGGCGTTCAATGACGTTTCCACGTTCGTCATAAGTCAACGCTATCTTATGATAGCCACCATCATGGACTGTAGGAGAACCATTGATATCGTAATAGGCATATAAAGTCTCATTGCCGCGATCATCGTACTCATACGCTACCTTATGATATCCGCCTACGATATACATAGGCTCTCCTTGCGCATCAAAAAAGGCTGCGTTCGTTAAATGCCCCGATTCGTCATAAGCCTGAGTTGTTATATAGTGTCCGTTATTCACAAAAGTTGGCTTACTTTCGGTGTCGAAATAGCGCCATTCGATTGCATTGCCCCGATCGTCATAGCGCATTTTAGCTTTATGAAAGCCGTTACCAAAGCTTGCCGGTTTACGATTTACATAATCGAAACAAGCGGCCTCAGTCTGGTTGCCTTTTACGTCGTAAGTGAAAGTGGTCGATTGGCAACCATTTTCGTCTAGCGTCGGTTGTTGTCGACCGTCGAAACAGGCCATCTCGATAACGTTGCCCGCTTGGTCATAGTGGTATGTCATTTTATGACAGCGTTGATTGTTACGAGCTGCGCCGCCACTTGTGTTGTACAAAGCAACCGCAGTACGGTTACCATTCTGGTCATATTCGAAACGCGCCTCGTGCCATCCCTCTTTAACCAAGATTGGGTTTCCGTCTTTATCAAATCCGCGAACCCGTGTAGCATTGCCCAAACTGTCATATTCATATTCTGCAATCGCGTTTCCCGCATTATCATTCATTAACTGATCGTCGGCATCGAGCGATAACATGCGGTGGACCTGGCCGTTGTCGTAATATTCGAGTCTAAGGCCAAACGCCATGTCTTGGCCGGGTTGGCGTTTGTGTCTGCGATCCCAAAATCGGCTAGTAATTTCTTCTCCGGCATCCGAATATTCGATTTGTACGATTTCGGCCGAAGCATTCTTTCGGGGTTGGGGGAAGCCATCTGGTCCAATGAAATAGGCGCTACGTTTCTTTTTTTCTTTTTCAGGCGGCGTATATGCAAACCCCCAAACCAGTTTATCGTGTTTGTTGTAGGCCTTCTCATAAACTACATTTCCGTTCCGATCGCGCAGGAATTCCCAGGCGCATTCGCGCAAAGGGCTTGGATCAGGGTTTAAATTAAGATAAGTACCAACATTATTATTAGGGGTGCATTCTCCGCGGCTATCAACGGCTTTTACCCGTATAACTTTTCCAGTTAACGAAGTAAATTCAAATGATGCAGCCCTATGCCTTACTTGATCTGGACTAAGCCCACCAATTCCTTGGGGAACCCCCCACCGCTTGATAAATGTATTGTAGTAGTTGACATGTTCTCTGTACTTTATATCCCAAATGACAAGCCCACCAATTAACAGAAAGATACACACTATTGCCCAAGCCGTCCTAGAACGCTGTAACTTACGTATCTCCTTTAGTCGTCGGGCCTCGGCTCTGGTTTCTTCTGCTTTACGTTCCAGCTCGCTGGCGTCAAGAAATTGCATTGCCAAGTCGAAATTGCCGCCATAACGTTTAGCCCAGGCAGCCGATGGCCGTTCTCGTTCTTTCCAAGCCAAGGCAGTGTCCAAATCAGGTGTGCGCCAAAGGCCGCTAAGTCCCTCTTTCCAACGATGCGCAGCTTGCTCAAGCAGATGATAGGTCTCCGTCGACTGTGCCTCGGCTTCAGCCCAGCCACGTAATCGATCCCACTGCCGTATCAGGCTTTCGTGGGTGATATCCAGCACGGTATTCGGATAAATTGTCTCAGGATAACGAGGAACCAAAAAGCTTCGAGTGGGCGCGCGAAATATATCGACTATGCCAACCAGTTCCTCCAAGCTGGCGTCGGCAAGCGCCACAATTTCGGATGCGCTGGTCGGTCGGCGTATATCCCGCTGATCGGTCCCACGTTCCGACAATCTCCGAAACAGCATTTCGGCGATGCGTTTTTGTCTGTCGCTCAACTTGCCGTAGGCTTCGTCTAAGTGATTGGATAAAGCATGTTTTAGACCGCCGACGGCTTCACAGGCCCGCATAGTCAAAAGGCATCCTGTCTCATCTGATGCTTCTTCCAATCGAGCGCAGGTCCAGATTCGCATCAATAGATGTTGCAACAGAGGTAGTTGGTCGGGGTCTGTACCCATTTCGTTAAGCAGTGCGTTGACTAGCTCGGGTTCTACGTCCCCACCAAATACACGGGCCGGGCCAACGATAGCCATTTGTTGCTGTTCACGTGTTAGCCTGGGCGTTAAATATTGACTTTGATTGAGTACCTCGGGCAGGCCATTAAATAACGCGCAGTCTCCGATAAAATCAGAGCGCATAGTAATGGCGACATAGATCGGTACGTCACGCTGCTGCGAACTTTGGATAAGCATCGCGACGAAAGCATCGGCTTCGTCCCGGTCGCCTTCCCGTCGAAAACGAAAGATTTCCTCGAATTGATCGACTAGAACCAAAAGATTGGTCTGTTCAGGAAGCGGGGAGTAGGTTAAGGCTTCAACTAGACCCAATGGGCCGCGCCTTAACGTGGCATTCAGAAAGCCCAGGGCCGTTGTTTTTTCCTCATCCTCTGCTAAAAGGTCTGCTTGATTTGCCAAAGCCTCGGCTAAGCGGCGAATGGGATGGCTACCTGGCCGCATTTGTACGAATTGCCACCGAGAGCCGGCAGCGGCCATAAAGCCCGTTTCCAACGCGGGGATCATGCCGGCGCGTACCAAAGAAGATTTACCGCAACCTGAAGCGCCGACAATTGCCAGAAAGCGAGTTTTATCGAGTCGACTTAGCAGCTCATCGGTTTGCGCTTCGCGTCCGAAAAAAATGTCTGCCTCATCACTCTCGAATGGACGTAAACCGGGGTATGGTTGAAGGTCGGTCATGACGTCTCCTATTACACTACAAGGCTATCCAGGAATTGGCGAACCTTGTTCTCATTGATGCCCATCCGATAGTCGAGTATTTTCATGTCTTGAATCTTCATATCGATAGGGGCTTTTTGTTCCGGTGGTCCCTCGACAACGGCTAAAGCGCGCAGCGGCTGTCGCCTCATCGCCACGGCTTTATGTGCTTCCCGCAATTGTCCCCGAACCCAAGTATTGGTTGCCCCGCCGTAAATCACGATCAGTGCATCACATTCTGTAAGGTTTTGTTCCAAATCACGCCGGTTGTCTGCAGGATTATCGCTTTGGACTGGTAACACGTACTCAGCACCATAGCGATCGAGAATGTCGCATATTTGCTCCGCAAACGGACGATCAGTCGATTCCATGTCAACAAAAACAAAGATATTCTTTTTCGTCGGTGTGGGTTTAGGGTGTTCTGTCAGGCGCTTCAGTATTTCCAATTTAAAATCTTCCAATCCTTCCGCGCGGACGGTAGTGCTTCCTAATAGTGCCCGATGATCAATATCTTCTATAGAATCTATATCTAATGTTGGGCTTCGCCATTGCAAAATCGGCTTATCAGCAGCAAGCGCAAGTTCCATCTGAAATTTCGGATAGCCTTGAGGTAAGTCGATTGGTTTCTTGCCTGCCGTTCCGCTGATGAGCTGTACAAATAGGTGGCTATTTGTAAGGTCGCGTTCGGCAGAGGCACGAAAAGCGTTCGGTTCCTGCGAATACCAAGTATCTGGAAGAACCTGTATACCAGCTTGATCGAGATAACGCTTTATGTTGTTCCGCTGGAAATCAAGGTCATCCGTAACTTGGGCGAGAAAGACAGTTGGCGCGTGTTGCATACTCGGTTCGGCAATGGCTTGCTTCTGATGAACTTCTGTTTTGTCAGCGGTATTAAACGTAGTGGATTTGAGGCGCTTTAGCTCATTAACAATATCTCGGCTGAGGTCATCGATACGGTTGTAATACTCTTGGTCGGAAGCTGGGTATGGCCAGCCAAGAATACGCGGTGCTTTGCCTTCGCGCTCTTGAGTCCAAAAACGAAAAACTTTTCGGTCGGTTAATTCTTTCGGACGCTCTCTGTCGTCAATCAAGTCCCGCTCGACAATGAAAACTGGGCGTTCTGAGCATTCCCGAATAAGCTTAAGGAATGTATCACGTTCGCGCAGACACCAATTCGAAGCCACATATCCAGGCGATAGAATGATGACTAACGTCGCCGAATTGCGCACGTTATTAATTAGCTGCTCAGAGACGTATTGCCCACTTTCCAATTCGTGATCCATCCAGAGCGAATAAGCGTCGCTCGTGCCCAATCCTTGAGCAAGGCGTAACTTCAAGCACTTTACGAAGGTTGTGACCCACCCTTCTCTGGAAGGATCAGGAAACGCGATATCATCTACGTGGGCATAACTGACGAAGACGTCGTATTTGTAATCTGGAACGTACATGTTAGATCGACCTCGAATGATTGACGATGTTTCAGAAGATTGATTTGTGCAAACCTCTTTCAATAGCTATGGAAGATCAGTCGTCCTTGGCAGGTTTTGTATAAATGGTTTTATATCTGTGACATACACCTCCGTTATCTTTCGCAGTCTTATCAGCAATCTATTTGCGAGCGAGTGCTGGTTACATGAGGGTTACAAAGTTATCCAATGGATGAAAATTGTTGTGAATGCTTTAAACAAAATAAGATGAAAAAATATTTCGCAAAAAACGCTAAGATTTGGCTTCGAACGAATGATTCACGGATATATGATGAATTTTGTTCAAAATATAAGCAAATTTGGTAGTTAAAGGTTGCGCCCTAAACTGGCATATCACGCGACCCATGAGCTTTGACTGCTCCGCACCCGTCTACGATCTGATACACCAAGTCATATGGAATACACCGTCATTATTTTTGGCTTCTATTTTTTCCAATATCGACGTTCTCTTCAGCGAGGACATTAGTGGTTAATCCAATCAGCAAGACCCCTGCATGCACCGAGAAAATAGTCCTTAGCTTCTTTGAGTTGTTCATAATGCCTCCAACATATGGAATTAAAGAAATCGGTACGGGTATTCGCATGTACAGTATAGTACACGTTAGATATTGGAGGTCGAGAGGCCGGATGGCTACATATGTCTACTTATGGATGATCACACGTGTACGTCGCTTTGTGTCAACACCTTGCAAATGGTCTTCTGGCGGTGTATGCCTCCGCCAAGCCTGTTGCACCATTCGGACCGATCCAGCCAATATGCAAGTCGGGAATATCGCCAACATTTGGCCGTGATGAAGATGGGGCAGAGTATGTGCCGAAAAGGCAATTGCTGGGATAGTTCCCCAAGCGAATGTTTTTTTCGCGGTTTGGAACACGAGCAGCCCAACTACGAAAAATTCAAAACCCAAGAAGCCGCAAAATGGACTGTGATTGATTATTTGGCTTTTTACAATACTGGAGAAATAGCATGAAAACCAAGAAAAAATCGACGGGCCGTAACCACAGTTTGCAATTCGATAATGTACAGCCCAGCTTGGTGGTCAATCATGAGTTTATTCCAATATCACCGACGACGCCTGCCACTGTGATCGAGTCGGCCGAAGGACAAGGCGTCATTGAGCCGGTAAAGGGCAGCGGCGCTTTTGTCGCAGATGTAGATGCCTTCGGCGAAACCGGTCTTAAAGCTTCGACGGCTGTGCTCGGCGACGAGGTGCGCAACAGCGTGATCGATATTGCCAAGAATGGGTTTACGCTGGGCCAGATACTGCAAAATTTCGTTTGCGAGGATCAAAGCCTTTTCGTCTTCGACGACGTCAAAATCATCGTCAAGCAGAAACCGACCGGCAATTCCATGATTTTCAGCGGCGTGCTGCGCATGGACCAACAACCGATGCAAGCGTTTGCACGCTATTTGAATCTGAGCGGCGGCGTGTTGTTCGGCGCTGAAATCGACCTGGAAGGACAGAATATCGGCGACAAGATTGCGGTTACCGAACTCACATTGACCAGCGCCGCGGTTTTCCATCTGAATTTGATCGACGGCATGGCCTTAAACGGCTTGCAATTGAAACTGACCATAGAGCCGAAAAAGAAAAACAATTGGACGATTACCCCGCAATTGGCCGGCGATTTGATTGTCAGCGGTTTGGCCGACGGCGACGCGGTATTCGCTTGCAACGTCGATTATGCCGATAAAACGCTGCGCGGCCAGGCAACGCTGGCGCAACTCGATGGGTTATTCGGCTTGGATAATCTATCGCTGTCGGATTTGAGCGTTCGGTTCGGCGCCGGCCAAACCAGCAATTTCGCGTTAAGCGCCAAGCTGAACACCAAGTCGCGAGAATACGGCTTTGCCGGTGTCATCAATCAAACCTACATCGGGCTGGCCACCGAAGTTTCCGGCTTCGATTTAAAAGAACTGTCCAAGCTGTTTGCGGCTGTCGCGCCGGGCAAATTGGCGCTACCCGATTACGACGCGAAATTTACCGACGTGACTTTCTCGCTCGCCACCGCCGACTGTACGGTGGCCGGCAAAAAAATAGGCAGGGGCGTGGGCTTATCCGGTGACTTTTCGCTGTTCGATACCAAGGCCAAGGCGACCGCGCAACTGTCCGCTCAAGGTATCGCATTTTCCGGCGAGTTGCAGGATCTGACGATCGGACCGGTCGTCATCAACGATGCCCGGCTGCAATTTTCGCTGTTTAGCCAGCAAAGCAAAAGACCGACCGAGCTGGCGATTTCGGGCGACACCCATATCGAGGGCATGGACGTCAAAGCCAAACTGGCCTACGAAAAACAAAACGGCGCATACAGCGCCGTACTATACGGCGAGCTGGATGCCGCATCGTTCGGATTGAGCAGTATCGTGCCCCAGGCCAAAGGCACTTTCGTCGATACCTTACAATTTTCCAAAGTCGCATTCATTTATTCGACTAACGATGCGGCCACCGAAGATCCGGATTTTGCGTTCCGGGTGCGTAAAGGGATGCAATTGATGGGGGTATTGCAGGAAATTCCGGCCCTTTTCGATATCACCGGCAGCAAACATATCGGTCTGGAATTGGCCGCCTATTTCGGCAAGGTCGTCAATATTTCGATTGCCGTGCCGAATTCGGGTTTGCATCTGGGGCCGTCGGTGATCTGCGATCCGTTCCGGCTAGGGATCGATATTTTGCCCAGCCCGGCCCTGGACATGGTGTTTGGCTGTGCGGTTCGCGTGCCCAAGCAGGACCAGCCCTTGCATTTCGATCTGAAATTGGAACTGGGCATGATGGAAGCCGCCGGTTCCGGCACGATGAAAGGCTATTGGGAAGACCCTTTCGGCGCCAAGGGTTTAAGAATCGGCCCGAATCTGGCGTTGGAATTGGGCATCATCTACCAGCAATTCGTCGCGACGGGCATTCCGTCCGCCTTCGGCTTCGCCGGCGGTTTACAGCTAGGCGACGTCGTCGCGCAAATGGCGGTTAAGATTTCCGAAGTACCTTCCGAAGAAATCTTATACGGCGAACTGGATGAGCTAAGTCCGGCCAATCTGGTTAAATTTGTCGAAGGTGTCGCCAATATCAGCATTCCCGGTCAAGATGTGCCGAACTTCTTCGAATTGAAACAGCTGAAACTCTATTGTGCGCCGACCGGCGGCAGCATAGGCACGATAAGCTACGAGCCGGGGTTCAGTTTTGCCGGCGACCTGATTTTATTCAATAAGCAGATCGCGGCTTATGCCCGCGTTTCGGACGAAGGCGCCGTCATCAAAGGCCATCTGGACCGGATGGCGATCGGCCCGTTGAAAATCCACGGCGAGAAGGGCGGCGATGCGCGGCTGGACCTGGAATTGACCGCCGCCAGGCAATCGATATTGATAGACGGCGAAATCGAATTTTTGTCCTCCAATATCGGCGCCTACGTCGACATTTCCAATCGCGGCATCGAATTCGACTTCGATCAGAGCTTCATGGGAATAATCAATTACACGATAGCCGGCAAGAGTAGCGGCTCTTTAGACAATCCGGCGGCTTTGGATTTCATGCTGAGCTCCGAATTCGATTCCAAGTTGACGGCCTACCTGAAAAACGATTTGTCGAATAAACTGCAAATCGCGATCGATCAAGCCCAAACCGATATCGGCACGGCCCAGGCCAACGTCAGCAAGGCGCAACAGGCCTACGAAAACGAATTCGGCAAGGCCGAAGCGGCTTTGACCAAGGCCCGGTCCGATGCCGATGCCTATTTGCAAAAATGCCGGGAGGCCGTCAAAGACGAACAAGACCAATACAATCAGAGCCTGAATAATGCGAAAAAGCGGGTCGAAGTCGCCAAGGGCGGTTACGAGCGCGCATTGACTCAGGCACGGAATGCATTGACCAAAGCGCAAACCGATTACGATCAAGCCATGCGCAGTGCCCAAAATGCGGTGTCGCAAGCGCAAACCGCTTACAGCAATGCGATGAAAAAGGCGCAAAACGATGTCGGTAATGCGCAACGGGCCTACGAAGGCGCTTTCAACGACGCCAGTAAGAAAGTTCAAGGCGCTAAACGCCAAGTGAATAGCATATTGTCCGAATTGAACGCAGCGAAAAACGAGCTCAAACATTTACCCTGGAACAAGGCTTATAAAGCGCCGTATTTGAGTTCGAAAATCGCGGCATTGGGTACCGCTTACGGCACCACCTACGCCGGATTAACAGCGGCGGAAGGCGTGTTGAAGGCGGTGCAGCAAGGCGGTAAATACGCAGCATTCGAAAGCGCCAAGAAAACCCTGGAAGCCGTGCGCTACGGCGGACAATACGGCGCATTGGAAGCCGCGAAAAAGTCCCTGGAGCTGACTCGGATCGGCGTCGAATACGGCGCGCTGGAAGCCGCGAAACAATCCCTGGCATTGGTCAAACAAGGCTCGGAATATACCACTTGGCGAGCCGCCGAACAGAGTCTAAATGCGGTGCAAACCACAGGTAGCGCCGCATTGACGGCAGCCGAAAAAACCTTGGCGTCGATCGGCACGTCGGCCGTTTATTTAGCGCTGGAAGCCGCGAAACGGAATCTCGATATCGTCAAACACGGCAGTTCCGCGATTGCATTCGAATCGGCGAAAGCGGCTTTGGAAGCAGCAAAACAGGGTTCGACGGCGATGTTGGGTTTGGCCAAGCTGGCCGCATCGCATGCGGGCGATTTGATCGATATCCGCCAAGTGCGGCTATCCGGCAGTCTGAAAGCAATTGAACGGGGCCAGTTGTTTCAAGCCGAAGTCGATATGAGCGTGTTATCCAAAGACGCCGGCGGCTCATTCGAACTGGATGTACGGCAACCGGCCGTTTTCGTTGAAAGTTTGTTCGTACAAGCGTTGAACGAAGCAAAAGCCCTGGTGACGGCCTGAGTTTGATAACAACTGCGATTATTCGTGCCGATGCGGACGCAATCGACGTTTATAACGTTTATTTGGAATTGGATCATGTCCTGAAAGGCGATCGCCGAGTTGTTGTTGGTTCTGACGCTGCGCTACGAATTGGTTGACAAGCGGCCTTTCAAGCTATTTTATATGTGCGATAGCCAATTCCAATTGACCGCTACGGCCATTTTCAATTGGGACGGTTATCAAAATCACAACAGGAGCTGACCGCGTTCTTGCGCATCATGTCAAGCGGTAGTGCGAGCCGCCGTTATTGGGTCGGGAAAAAATAATTTAGATGCAGGGCGTAAGGCTTATTCAGCCTGATATTGATTATCTTAGACTGCAAGTAATTTAAACGTGGTTAGACGGACAATTATTAAACGGAAGAGATACCTTTTTGATATTTGGGGGGCTAATGAGAAATACGAGCAAAGCTTTGATGATATCGTTTGCGGTTTTGATTTTAACCGGGCCGTCTTATGCCGGTAACGACAACCTAAATTCCGATATAGGAAGTCCTAACAGAAATGAAAGCGAAGAAAAATCTAAGGATAATAAAGGGGATGTAAAAAAAGAAAAAGAAAACGAAAAGCAACCCGACAAAAAGCAGCCTAAAGAAAAGAAGTGAGTTAGTTCACTCGAACGCTTAAAGACAAGGCCCACGCTCCGACGCAAGGAGGCCGGATTGTTGTTGGCCATTGATAAGCAGCTCTGCCGGGAGACTAAAAGATGTCATTACCAACGGAAAAAACGTTATCAGAAAATGTAAAGGCATGGGTGGAGATAATCGGTATTGTGATTGCCGCTATATGGGGTATTTACACATTTATCTACCAAGAAATCACGAAACCTAACTCTGCGCCGGTAAACATCACCATGAATCTGCAATTCAAAAAATTAATACCGCCTGCCAAAAATATGATTAATGAGCATGCAGGTTTGATTGCCGTTGAAATGGTGGCAACGGCAACTAATCCAAGTGCACGGGAAATATATTTATTGCCGAGCGCTTGGATTGCCTGGGGAAATAAGTTTGAAGAAGCCAATAGCAATGACTTTGACGGCTCGGCAAATTTAGCGCTTAAAAGTGCGGAAGGAAATAAAATGGCCGAAAAATACGCATCGATCTCTAAACCCCATAATCCGGACACGACCGATACCGTTGCCAGCGGCCGCCTATTCGGAGACACATCTCTGAAACCCAATGAAACGATAACTCGGCGAATCGTGTTTCACGTTCCGGAAAAATTTAATGTGGTCGATATTTGGGCCGGTATGCCTTCGACAACGGCAAAAGGCTCGCTAGACGCTGAATGGAAGTTTTCGGAAAACGCCTTGCATAAGGACATTTTTTGTATCGACAACGGTAATAGAGTCTTGCTGACCGATATAAAAGATGACATCCCCGAAAAATGCGATTTGCAATGGTCGACGTCGTTGGCGAGTTTTTCGTTGTGGCAATAATCGCCAGACACAGGCTAACGTAAAAATAGGCGGTTCCGGCCCATGGGCTTTGATGGCCGTCGGCAGGCAGGTAGTCTCCGGCAACGTCGTTTCTGGGCGCATCATTTCTACGATGCGAACCATGCCGCACAGCATCCACACAAGCGTAACCTGCACGGGCGTAGCTCCCAACGTGCGCGCCGCCTTCTCCAACGCTGCGGACTGAAGCGGCGCGGCTCCGCGCAACGGAAAGAACGGAACAAACGTGATGCCCATGGCGGCCGGGTCATCGACAAACGCATCGTCGGCGCGATGCGCCAAGTTGTAACCATTCTGGACGCAAACGATCTCTGTCATGGAATGTGCCTGCGCAAATTGTTTCGCTGTGACGTTAATAAGTTTGTGAACCGCAAGGATTTTCCCTTCCGTATATCATCCAAACCGCGCGTATAGGTGAAATTGGTGTTTGCCATGCTGATTGTTCCCGCATCAATCAGGCGTTCGCAGCAGCGCCTGGTCAGCCCAATATTCCGGATCAGCCAACGCCGCGAGTTTCATAAGCGGCTTTGGTGTTATCCGTGTTTCTGAGCTAAGCCCGCTGCGGGCTCGCTCTTAACCGGTGCTTATGTCACGCTGGCAGGTAGGAAGTCGGCACACTTGTGCATGAGGTTCGCCGGCGGCGGCGAGGAAGGCGGAGAGGCCTTCTAACGAGCCCGTCGAATAGAAGGTGGTCGCAGTCGGCTTGGACAGGCTGCTGACCGCTGCGGGGAGTATGCGATGTAGCTGTCGAGCAATAGCCTCAGAAGGCTCAATGATGGTGACGGCCGGCCCCGCTATTCGTGCAATCGAGTCTGCGAGAAACGCGTAATGCGTGCAGCCCAGCACAATGGTATCTGCTCCCGCAACGAGGCCCGGCCGTATGTACTTCTCCAGCATCGCATGGGTTGCATCATGATCTAGCCGACCGATCTCCACCAGATCGGCAAGGCCCGGGCAAGGCTGCAAGATGACGCGAACACCTCTGGCGTAGGCTTCGCAGAGGCGCGCGACGGATTCGCTTCGTATCGTGTTGGTCGTGGCCAGCACGAGCACTATCTTTGCCTTGGTTATAGCGGCGGCAGGCTTAATTGCAGGCTCCATCGCAACGATAGGTAGAGAGTGGAGAGACCGGAGCGCTTGAGCAGAAATGACGCTGGCGGTATTGCAGGCCAGGACCATCGCCTTTGCCTGCTTTTGCAACAAGAAGGCAGCCACCTCTTTCGCCCGTTCGAGGACAAATTCAGTGGACTTATCGCCATAGGGTGCATTGGCGCCGTCCGAAACGTAGATGAATGACTCTTCGGGCATCTTCGCGCGCAAGGCGCGCAGGATGGATAGGCCGCCGACACCGGAGTCGAGTACGCCGATCGGGGCAGATTCAGCAGCGAAACTGTGCATTGTTCGGGTTGCGAGGCCTAACGATAAGTGTAACCGGATGCCAAAAGCTGCATAGGAAGGTACGAGCGGTACAGCTTTTGGCAGTCCGTGTTGACGCGCTTGTTAGGCATGACTATACTGCGTACTAACATTGGTTATAACCTCTTGAGGTGCGCCGCAATGCTTAAAGTTAAAGTAACCCCTATCGGCAACTCTATGGGAATTGTACTGCCAAAAGAAGCGCTTACAAAACTCAAGGCTGAAAAAGGCGATGTTTTGTATTTGGTAGACGGACCTGAGGGACTCATACTTACCCCTTATCAGCAGGATTTTGAGACCCAGATGGAGGCTGCCGAAAAGGTAATGAAAAAATACCGAAACGCCCTCCATCAGCTGGCGAAATGAAGGAGCCCTTTTGGATTTTGCCTGAAGTTGTGACATCCGTTCACCAGTTGCTTTTGGAAGAACATGGTGGTGCACTTGGCATACGGGATGCCGCCCTTCTTGAATCTGCGTTGAACCGGCCGCGACAACGATTTGAATATGCCGATAATCCTTCAATTTTTGATCTCGCTGCTTCATATTGCTACGGATTAGCCAATAATCACCCTTTCATAGATGGCAATAAACGAATTGCCTTAACTATTGCTGCAATGTTTTTAGAGATAAATGGATATTCCTTCAATGCGTCTGAACCTGAAGCGGTTGTTATTATCGAGGAGCTAGCTGCCGGTAATTTAGCCGAAGAAAGCCTATCTGATTGGTTCTTAAAATGCTCCATTTCAAATGCCTAACGCCAAGGTAAG
The DNA here is from genome assembly GCF_054172045.1 of Methylomonas sp. MgM2. Lineage (NCBI taxonomy): Bacteria > Pseudomonadati > Pseudomonadota > Gammaproteobacteria > Methylococcales > Methylococcaceae > Methylomonas > Methylomonas sp. MgM2. The sequence continues at coordinate 125,934 of NZ_JBSYXO010000012.1, forward strand.
GGGCGTAGCGTTAGCGGAGTCGGCTGGAGCGCATGGTTAAGCATGTAGCGCCTCGACGAATTCATCGACGGAAATGCCAGCTTGTTTCAGAACTCCTCTCAATGTGCCAGTTTTTAGTTCGCGTGCTTTGGCATGACGCAACCAGAGGAACCGCGCCGCATCACGATAGGGCTACCACGCTGCCGCGCAGCCACGAATCCCACCGCTGCAAAGCCCTTACAACCGCTGCTCCCGATACAACCGGCAATTTAGGCATGTTCCGGTATTTGAAATGAGGTCGGCAAAGGGCGTCCCGCGACGATAAGAGGAAATTCTTCAAGATAAAGCTCGGTTGCCTCACGCAAATTGGTCAATGCTTCCTCAACGGTTTCCCCTTGTGTAGTTGTGTCGGTTTCCGGATTGAAGAGCTTAAAGGCAATGAGTATTCAACTGGCTCTCCTTATTTTCAAACGCCTTATAAACAAACCAGTGATTTTAGCTGAATAATGACGGCAAGGATAACTTGTCTCGATGGCCAAGGTGAATTCGATTATAAATAACTGACGCTATTTTGCTCAATGTTTATATGCTTACGTTTTTCAAGTTCATGGATAATTGCGTCGATATCCGCCTCCGAAATTCCGCCCTGAAATTGAAACATTGACTTAAATTGAATGGGCTAACGTCTTTTTCTTGCTTGGTCTCAATTTCAAAAGCCTTTCAAGAACGTATCCGATGGTGTCAATTTCGTCAAACGCCTGTGTTTTAATGATTTTGGAACTCTTTGTAGTAATTTCTGATTCTGATCGATTTTGCGGGTTTGCATTCTCTTCTTCTTTTCTTGCCGCCTGTATCAACAATTGAGCAAGGCGTAGTTTATCCCTATAACTAAGCTTTTCGCATGCAAGAGCTATTACATCGTATGTCATTTAATTTCTGTTCCCTATTTGAAGCTTAACGCCACGCATCACCGGCAGCAAAAAGCAGAGCGAGGAACGAGCGGCGCTTTTTGCTGTCCGAGTGTATGCGATTGTGTACGCCCAGCATGGGCGTGAACTTATAAGGTGAAAGTCCCTTGTCGGAGAACCGACGTTGATTAGCATTTAACA
>NZ_JBSYXO010000013.1:0-116859 GCF_054172045.1 Methylomonas sp. MgM2
TCTGCACGCTCTGGTTTGGGTATGGGATGGGCAAGAAGAAAACGCGCGCTGCTGGCATTTGTTGGTACGTCGTGAAGCCGGCGCCGAGACGATATCGCACTATTGCTTATCCAATGCGCCGCAGGATACACCCTGGCAAGAGCTGGCGCGGGTTCAGGCGCAGCGCTTCTTCATCGAGCACAGTTTTCGCGAAGCCAAAAGTGAATGCGGTATGGCTGACTACCAGGTTCGCCGCTGGGACGCTTGGCATCACCATATGGCCTTGGTGATGCTCGGAACCTTGTTTCTGGTCAAACAGAAAAAGGCGGGGCGCCAACAGTGGCCCATGCTGTCATTCAACGATTTAGTGACGGCACTGGAACATCTGCTGCTTCGGCGCCAACTCACCGCCGAGGAATTGGCGGACATTATCAGCAAGCGCCATTATGTGAGGCGCAAGACCAAGGAATCTCACTCCAGGCGGTCTAGGGTGGCTCTGGAATGAATCTGACAAAGTAGAACTAAGCGTTGTTCGGATTATGCGTCAATACCAAACGACTCGGCGCTGCGTCTTCTCGGACGACAATACGGGAAAAAATTAATGCCCGGCCGGCTCATACCGTTTGCCGTAAGGTTCCAGTCGGAGGCGCGCATCCCGGTCATCTTCGCTACCGCTCAGCCGGCAAATTTGCAAAGCCTGTAGGCGTAAACTATAAGCTTTTATTTTGACGCTCGAAAATCATTACAGTTAGCCTACCCTCTAACATGTTAACCTGTGTACCTAGAGTCGGTTGGCTAACGTGACGTTCTGCAACGGCTAGCGCAAAATCGTATCGCTGGGTTATTGCTATCAGATATAGCAGATAACCCAAGCTCGCGTTCGGAGCAGTCTGTTGATTTTATCGTTTGATCTAACCGACTTCGACAAGCATGATGATGTAGGATTGGTTATTCGGACAACGCTTATATTCGAATCCGCTGTTTAGTCTAATCCCGATCCCGAGTCGGTAATCAAAAAACGCCTGAAAAAGGAGGTGTCTTATGCGCCGCTTACTCTTATTCACGTTGGCTGCCATAGGCTTGGCAGCTTGCGACCAATCAAGCAACAATCAACAGACCAATGCGGCCGAATCGGCGGTGCCGCCGCCTGCGACGTCGCCGGAACTGACAGCAGCGGCTGAGACCGACCCATTGCTAGGCCTCCCCGCCGTGCCTCAGCCGGCCGACAATCCACAAACGCCGGCCAAAATTGCCTTGGGCGACAAACTGTTTCACGACCGGCGGTTTTCCGTCGACGGCACTATCAGCTGCGCATCCTGTCACGACGACGACCGGGGCTTTACCGATAATCTAACGGTTTCGGTCGGCCACAACGGTTTGACCGGTACCCGCAATGCACCTACCGTCATCAATGCGGCGTTCTATAAATCGCAATTTTGGGACGGTCGGGAGCCGGACTTGGAAAGCCAGTCCAAGCAGCCATTCGTGAATCCGGTGGAAGGCGGCTTGGCCAATCATGACCCGATTCTGGAAATCGTGCGCAGCGACCCGGACTATCAGGCCGCATTCAAAGAGGTGTTTGCCGTGGCAGGGGATCAGCTCAACATCGATCACATAGCCAAAGCCATCGCCAGTTTCGAGCGCAGCATTGTGGCCGGCAATTCGGCCTTCGATCGTTATTATTTTAACGGTGATCAAGCGGCGTTGACCGAGCAGCAAAAACGCGGATTTAATTTGTTTTTAGGACAAGGCCGCTGCGTGTCTTGCCACACGATAGAACAAGATCATGCCTTGTTTACCGACAGCCGCTTCCATAATATCGGCGTTGGCATCACTGCGATTCAAGACGATATCCCGCGTCTGGCCCAGGCATTTTTGCAGGCAAAAGCCAAAGGCGGCGAGGTCGATCAAATGGTTTTAAGCGATAAAAAATCCTCGGAACTGGGCCGCTTTGCCGTCACCGATCGCTTCGACGACCTAGGCGCCTTCAAAACCCCGACTTTGCGCAATATCGCATTGACGGCGCCGTATATGCACGACGGTAGTCTGAAGACCTTGAAAGAAGTCGTCATACATTACAACAACGGCGGCGTGACGCCGGCCGGTGCCAAGGTCAACGATTTTTTGAGCGGCGGCATTCGTCCGCTTAATATGACCGACGCTCAAGTCGATGATCTGGTGGCCTTTTTACAGGCATTGACCAGTCAGCAATACATTCAACAGGCCGCATTGGCCGCGGGAGGCAGCCATGAGTAACACCCATTTCAGTCGGCGCAATTTCTTGAAATCCGGCGGCGCGTTGGCCTTAAGCTCGGCCTTACCGGTCAGCCTGGTGGAATTGGCTTTCGCCGAAACCGATCAAAACTTCACGTTCGCCTATATTTCCGACGCCCATATCCAACACATCAAAGGCAATCGATTCGTCAGAAATTGGGACAGAGGCTTGATCCGCGCGGTAGCCGAGGCTAACTTGCTGACGCCGAAACCGGACTTCGTGATGTTCGGCGGCGACTTGGCCCAACTCGGCAGCAAGGAAGAACTGGATCACGGCGCGGAAATCCTGTCGGGCTTGAAGCATCCGCTCAAATACGTGATGGGCGAGCACGATTATTATCTGGACTTGGGCGAATATTGGGAAAATCTGTTCGGGCCGCAGTATTACAGCTTCGATCACAAAGGCGTGCATTTCATCGTGTTGAACAGCATCCGCACCTACGACGATTGGACTTACAAGCGTTGGCCGACGCCGGAACAGCGCATGTTGGAGATGGCCGGTTTGGATAATCCCAACGGTTCGCCGTTCATGGTGGGCGACGAGCAGCGCCAATGGCTGAAAGCCGATTTGGATAAAGTGGACAAGGCCACGCCTATCGTGGTGTTCTCGCACTCCCCTTTGCAAAAAATCTTTAAGGGCTGGAATTTCTGGACCGAAGACGCCGATGAAATTCAAGCCTTGCTGAAGCCGTATCAGAAAGTCTCCGTGCTCTACGGCCATGTGCATCAGATTCAATACAATCAGATCGGCAACATCAGCTTCAACTCGGTCATGGCGACCGCCTGGCCGTGGCCGTATCCGCAAGCTTATGCCCAGGCCGAACAATATCTACCGAAACTGACGGTGCCGATGAACCGGGCCGATCCGTTCTTCGAACGCGACGCGACCGGCTGGCAGTTCATCAACCTGGCCAACGGCGATATCGATGTCAACTTTACGCTTTATAACAACAAAGACCGGGTAGTTCGTTTTAACAAACTCAAAAAGCGCCCCGAGGATACCGAATATCAGGACGAAAGCGCACGCATCAATCCGCAACGCCACTATTGACCAGACCGGAGACGACCATGACACCTTTCAAAACATTGACGAGAACGCTGTTGGCTTGCGGACTGACTGCTGCGATCACTGCGGCGCACGCGGATGAATTCACCGCGGAAGACGAACAGCGCTGGCAACAACAATTCATGGACGTGGTCAAACAAGGCCGTGAGCTATGGACCAGTCCGGAACTGGGCAGCAACGGGGTAGCCTGCGCTCAATGCCATCCGAACGCCGCCAATACCCATCCGGAGACCTATCCGAAATTCCAGAAACAAATCGGCAAAGTGGTTCCGCTGTGGGAAATGATCAATTGGTGTTTGCGCAATCCTTTGGAAGGCCAAGCCCTGGCCGCCGATGATCCGAGGATGATCGCGATTCAGGCCTATGTCACTCACGAGCGGCGCGGAGTGAAGCTGGAGCCTGGAAAGCATTGAAACATTCGACCCGGCCAGCCCTGCGATTACGGCTGATTTAGACCATTTCACACCTGCATTCCATAGAACCCGGGAGGTCTCGGGCTCTTTAGAAGTCGGACCTGATGAGGTCGGACTGTGCGAAGTCCATCAGGGCCAGCGGCCGTTTAAACTCACCCAAAGACCGGATATACGGGCGCAATATTTTTTTATGTCTCTTTCTTGCGATACGAGGCGGACCATAAATGCCCCCCTTAGCCGTGCCGGACCGCGGCGTCGTTGACCGCCGGTAAACTGGCTCCGTATAAGCTAGGCAAGATCGATTACCAGCGCTAGCGCGCATGCGATTGAAGAACGGGTTGAATGGGAATTGATGGTTAAGCCTTATAATATCGCAAGTAAGCGCTGAGTTAAGCTAACGCCGATTCAATCTCCATCCATAGTCCTCGATAAGCATCGATAGAACGGCTTCGTTTGACGAAACCGCCGAGGGGCTTGCGCTCTAAGCCCATGCGTTCGATATCGCTGGCATAAGGGATCACGGTCGCCAACAGCTCGGGATGTTCGTCGGTCAGCGCGGCCATGATGTCGCGGTGCATCTTTTTACGGCGATCGGCCATCGAGAAGAAAGGCAATAATTTCAGCTTGTGCAATTTATTTTCGTTGATGAATTTTTTCAATTGTTGCAGCGTACGCAGCGATAGCGTGGTCGGAATGACGGGCGAGAGCAACACATCGGCGGCTTCGAACACCGCTTCTGACAATAAGGAGATATTCGGCGGGCAATCCAAAAATATCAAATCGTATTCTTTGCTGAGCGGCTTCAGCAGCTTTTGCAGGCGCCGGGTAGGATGTTTGCGCGCATCCAACACCAAATCCAGATTACGGAAAGAGAAATCGGCCGGCAACATGTCCAGGTTGTTGAAATCGGTGCCCTTGATCAAGTCATCCAGCTCGCGTTCGCCGGCAATCAGCTGTTTGCCGCCGCCCTTGATCTTGGGCTTGATGCGGAAATAATAGCTGCTGGCTCCTTGCGGGTCCAAATCCCAAAGCAAGGTTTTATAGCCTTTTTCCGCCGCCAAATGCGCCAGATTGACCGCGGTCGATGTTTTTCCGACTCCGCCCTTGATATTGTATGCTGCGATAACCGTCATGCTCTCCCCTACTCCTTGTTGGCAAACAAGGCGTGAAACAACACGCCGTTCGCCGGCTTTTTGAATTGCGCGAAACTGCCGGCGAAATGCCGCCGCGCCTGCTCGCGTTTCTGATGCAGATTCTGCATCAATATCCCCATCGAAATAAAGGTTTCGGCCGGCGTTCGTTCTTCGGCCATTTCCTCGGCAAACTTTTTCAAGGTTTGTTCCTGAACCTGATAATCCTGAAAATCCCCGAGGATGTTTTGGAAATTTTTCAATGCCTTGATCAATTTGCCGATTTTCTTTTCCGGATACAGATTCTGGAAAAACTCCATCAAGTAACGCAGCTTCTTACAGGTTTTACGAAGTTCGTGCAAGGCTTCGGGCGGCGTATCGTCGGTAATGGCCTCTCCCTGTTTCAACACCCGCTGATAGAGCCGCAAAATCCGTTTATCCGCGACTTGCTTGATCGGCAGCGCTGCGTTCGTTTCATCAGGCGTTACCGCAATCGGTTCGTTCAAATAACTTTCCCATTGCCGCATACCGGATACGTAGTCGGACGAATTCAACTTTGCCGCCAATTCCCGGTAAATCTTATGTTGTTTACGCTGAAGAAAACGATATAAGGGATCCAGACTATTACGCATATCGGCAGGCAAACTGCGCTGATATTCAGGGAAGTTCAAAAGATACACATCCAGATCGCGCGCTTCGCCGGTGATTTGGCCAAGCCAGGCAAAAAATGGTTTGTATTGCGCGGTAACCCGCCCGGGCAAGATGTTTTTCAATTGGCTTAAACCCGAGCGCGTTCTCCTGACGGCCACTCTGAAATCATGTAAAAACTCACTGTCGATATCGTCTTTGGTGCCGCCCTCATTCGATCGCATCGTCCGCGACAAGGTGCGGTAAATGGTTCTGCAGGCGACATCCGCCCGCATCCCCGGTTCCAGATCGATATTCAATTTCGACGAATAGTCTTTGGGTTTACGGCCATGCAATTGCAAAGCGCTTTCCAAAAGCGATTCTTCGACCCGATTGAGTGCCAGTTTATGTTCGAATAATTGCCTAAGATGTTTGGCGGCCTTGTCGTAACCTCTGATGGACTGTATCCGCACGCGCGTCGGCAAGCTTTCGTAATCCTCTATCAATAAACGCGCCGTGGTTTTTTGTTCCTCATTCAGAACATTGACGCAATAGGCCTGACAGGGTATCGATGCCATCGACATCAAGGCGCGCATTTCCAATAGCGAAGCCAATTTGTTTTTGATCATTTCGTCGCTGAATTGATCGGCAAATTCCGGAACTTTCGGTAAGTCGGCCGTTACGATCACCCCTGCACCATGTAAATCAATCAGGCATAACCGAGAAATCGATTTGGAATAATCGAATTCACACAGAAGGCCGGCATTGAACAGCCGCCAATCGAAGCTGTCGTAAAATTCCCTCAAAAAAGCTTGCTTGGACACGACTTGCAATGCTGTTGTGTTTTCCAATTCAGCGATAAAGAGTTCCGCTTTGAGGTCCTCAGGCAACTGAAAATGTAATTTAGTCTGAAGCATGAGATGGTTTACGGGCTCCCTGAGTAGGGTCGTTATGATTCTCAAGATGCAAGCACGCCCGATTGTCCGGCATAATCGATTGCATCGTCTTAATCAAGGATACACTAATTGGCAGGCTTGAATTGTTACACGGCCGGAAACAGACATGCGCATCTTCGCATGCGCCATATCGGTCGCGGCCGGCTGCTCCGCCACTTACTTTCGGCATCGGCAAGGCGACCGCTTTGCGCTCTATTTCCTTAAATGGCCGTTGCCGTAGGCCACCCACTTATAAGTAGTCAGCTCATCCGGACCGACCGGGCCGCGGGCATGCAGCTTGTCGGTGCTGATGCCGACCACCGAACCCAAACCGTAATCGCCGCCGCCCGACAAACGGGTCGATGCATTGATCAACACCGACGCCGAATCGACTTGCTGCTCGAATGTCTGCGCCAGTTTCAAGCTTCGGGTGACGATGGCGTCGGTATGCCCGGAACCGTAATGGTTGATATGCTCTATCGCCACGGCGATGCCGTCGACTACCTTGACCGACAACACCGACGCCAAGTATTCGGTGTGCCAGTCTTGCTCTGTGGCCGGCCGGATACCGGGCAATACGGCTTGTGTCCGTTCGCAGCCGCGCAATTCGATCCGCTCGGCCTCGAATGCCGCGCGCAGCAGCGGCAACATTTGTTCGGCGCACTGTTCGTCGACCAAGAGCGTTTCCAGCGCGTTGCAAACCTGCACGCTTTGGCATTTTGAGTTGACCGCCAACTCGACGGCCTGCTTGGGATCGGCATCCTCGGCGATATAGAGATGGCAAATGCCGTCGTAATGCTTGATCACCGGAATGCGGGTGCCTTCGGCGATGCGTTTGATCAAATCCTTGCCGCCGCGCGGAATCAATACGTCCACATAATCGTCCATCTTCAGCAATTCGCCGACGGCTTCGTGGCCCGGCGTGCGGATGATCTGTATCGCATGTTCAGGAAGTCCCGCGGCGACGGCGCCGTCTATCATCGCGTCCGCCAAGCACATATTGGTTTGCAAGGCCTCGCTTCCTCCTCGCAGGATGACGGCGTTGCCGCTCTTGATGCAAACGCCGGCGGCGTCGGTCGTGACGTTGGGACGCGATTCGTAAATGATGCCGACGACACCCAATGGCACCGACTTTTTGTAAACCTGCAGACCGTTCGGATTGGTATGACCTTGCAGCACGCGATTCAAAGGATCAGGACGCCCGGCCACCTTTCCGAGCCTGGACCGCATGTACTGAAAAACTTTATCGTCGATGGTTAAACGCTTGACTATCGCGTCCGCTAATCCGGCCTGCCGCGCTTGTTCGACTTCCTCCGCGTTCACGGACAACACCGTTTGTTTGGCCGATTCAAGCGACTCGGCCATATAGGCAAGCGCACGGTTACGTTGCGCTTCGGTGGTTGATGCTAATTGGCGCGCAGCCAGGCGGCCTTGTTTGGCAATGGTTTGGACCGAACTGATATCCATGATTTCGCTATAGTCTTATTGGAACGGAAAAAGGGTAACAACAAATCGCAAGCCGTACAAACTGAGTCCGGGTGTTGAATGATTACTGAACGCTTTGCGGGGCGGCTCGGAATCGATTGCGGCAAAATCCATTCGAATAACGGTTGAAACAAACCGTTGCTATCGTTGATTTCAACCGATACCTATTTACTTTCGCCGAAACCGCCGGAGGACGTCTCTTTATGCCGTTGATATTCCTAATATATATTCGGAAAACAATGTTGGCACGAGAATCGCTTTCACTGGACCGTACGCTATCGAAAAATAGCGACTGGTATCTTCATCTCAGGGGGGCCTCATCATGGTTATAGACTTTTTACTGGTCGGCGTATTCGGCGCATTGGTCGCTTACGCTTATGTGTTCGTCAAAGATTTCATGGATAAACACTATTGAGCGCGCAGGCCGGCGAAAGAAAGCGCCGATCCGAATGCTATTCAAGTGCCCCTCAATTAGCTTGGGGGGCATCCCGTCGTTCTTCCCTCATCGCCGATACCAGCGTATTCACGCACTCAAAATAGGGTTGCCATCTCTAAAAAATCGGGATTCAATAGCGCCTCCGCAATCTCGGAATTCGTACCGATCGTTCCCCACGCCTATCATCCTGGAAATCGGAGGACAGCGATGCAGACCGGCAACACTTCCAACATAAACATCTTCCTTGGCGCCGTCTTAATTTTATCGATCTCGCTGCTCAACGCTTGCCGGCCCACGCACGAGGACATTAAAGAGCCGGAACCGGTTCCGGTGTTCGACAACCTAGGCGCGCACCATTATCCGATATCGACGCAGAGCCGTAACGCGCAACGTTATTTCGATCAAGGACTGATTTTGGCTTTCGGCTTCAATCACGCGGAAGCGGCCCGCTCGTTTCGGCAAGCTTACCGTATAGATCCGGATTGCGCGCTGTGTTATTGGGGCGAGGCTTTGGTGCTGGGCCCCAACATCAATGCACCGATGGAACCGTCCGCAATCCCAACGGCCTTGGCTTCGATACGTCAGGCCGGGCTGCTGGCCGAATCGGCGACGGACAAAGAACGCGCCCTGATCGAAGCCTTGGCGACGCGTTATGCGGACCCGGCGACGGCGGACCGTAAAAAGCTGGATGCGGCCTACGCCGACGCGATGGGTGAGGTATTTCGGCGTTATCCCGAGGATGCGGTGATCGCATCCTTATACGCCGAGGCACTGATGGATTTGCATCCCTGGGATTTCTGGAGCAAGGACGGCCAAGCGCGGCCCTGGACTTCCGAGATCGTCTCGGTTTTGGAACACGCGCTGCAACGCGATGCCGACAATCCGCTTGCAAACCACCTCTACATTCATGCGCTGGAAGCCTCGCCTGTTGCCGAAAAAGCCCTGGCCAGCGCCGAGCGTTTACCTAAGCTGGTGCCGGGTTCCGGGCATCTGGTACACATGCCCGCCCATATCTACATTCGAACCGGGCGTTATCGAGATGCGATCCTGGCCAATCAACACGCGGTCGAAGTCGACCACCGCTATTTGGACCATCATCCCGCCGAAAGCATTTACACCCTGGCCTACGTACCGCACAACCATCATTTCCTGTGGGCCGCCGCGATCAAGACCGGGCGCAAGGCCTTGTCAACGCAGGCCGCCGCGCACACCGCGTCCGAAATCAAGCCGGAACTACTGCGCGACTCGGCGTTCGGCGGCACCATGCAGCATTTCCTGTTGCTTCCGCTCTATACCAAGGCCTTGTTCGGCGATTGGGACGCCGTGCTGAACGAAACGCCGCCCGCCGCCGATTTGGTTTATCCGACAGCAATCCGGCATTACGCGCGCGGCTTGGCCTGGCTCAGAAAAGGCCGTACCGCCGAAGCCCAAGCCGAACTCGACAGCCTGGAGCAAGCCATCGACGATCCGGCCGTCGCCGATCTGAAGGTATTCGACCTGAATCCGGTCAAACAGCTACTCGAAATCGGCGCGAACATCCTGCGAGGCGAATTGGCGGCGCAACAAGGGGATTTCGACCGAGCGATCGCCTTTCTGCAACAAGCCGCCACACTTGAAGACCGGCTGAACTATACCGAACCCAAAGATTGGTATCTGCCGCCGCGCCAGGTGCTAGGTGCGGTGCTGTTGCAAGCGGGGAAGGCGCGCGAAGCCGAACAAGTCTATCTTCAAGACCTGCGTTATCACCCGCAAAACGGCTGGTCCTTGTTCGGCCTGATGCAAAGCCTCGACGCAATGGGCAAAACGCAGGAGGCGGAAAGCGTCCGTCGACAATTCGACGACGTTTGGGCCGAAGCCGATGTCACGCTGATTGCTTCGCGGTTTTAGGAAATTGCCGGACAGGTCGGGCCGAATGCGATGAAGCCCGACAGATTGACTTTGCGGGCTTCGCTCCCTATGCCCAAGCTAGATTTTGACTTCTACGACACCCTGTTTAGGGGAAAAGCAACTCGACGATCACCCGCTTTCGCGGCCGATCAAACCGGTTCGACATCGACAATTTCGCCGTCGCCCCCCAATTTCAAGCGCAAGCGGCCGTAACACGGTTTTTGGTCGCACTGGCAACCGGAACCTTCCATGATGCTTTCAAGGAAAGTCACATAGATCAGCAGACTATCGGGTTGTCGTTCGAGGACTTCGTAGCGGATCGAGTCGTCGATGATCCAGCCGTTTTGCGTGCAAAAGGCACTGAGCTCCTTACACTTAAGCAATAGCTTGCTGATGGCGATATCCTCGGACATGGGCATATTCGACTCGGTATTTCGGCTTATTCAGGGATGCGGCACGCAAACGCCGGCCGCCCGGTAGATCGTAGAACCGCCGGACAAACCCGGTTCCGCCAACCTTGGTCCGGCAACGGCAAGCATCGGGTTATAATAAGCCATTTTTCGTCTAGCCATAAACCCATGCAGACCTCGCTTTTTGATCCACCGATTCCGCAAACAAACGAAAGGCCGATTTACTGGAGCGGTCTAACCGGCTGCGGCGATTCGCTGGCACTGGCCAACGCCATCGCTCAAGAAAAACGCCTGCTGGTGATCGTCACGCCGGACACGCAGACCGCACTGCGCTTGGAACACGAACTCAGCTTTTTTCTGGACGGCGCCTACCCTATCCTGCAATTCCCGGACTGGGAAACCCTGCCCTACGACGTTTTTTCGCCGCTGCCGGAAATCATCTCCGAGCGGATACGCACGCTGGCGTTGCTGCCGGCAACCAAACGCGGCGCATTGATCGTGCCGGTTTCGACCTTGATGCAGCGCCTGGCGCCGCGTGAACATATCCTGGCCTACAGCTTTGCGATAGAAGTCGGCGGCAGCTTGAGCCTGGAACTGACGCGCGCCCGATTGGAAGCGGTCGGTTACCAATGCGTGTCGCAGGTTTACCAGCATGGCGAATTCGCCGTCCGCGGATCGATTCTGGATTTGTTTCCGATGGGCAGCAAACAGCCCTACCGCATCGAATTGTTCGACGACGACGTGGAATCGATACGCAGCTTCGACCCCGATACGCAAATGTCGCTGGAGAAGATGGACAAAGTCGAGTTGTTTCCGGCCCGCGAATTTCCGTTTTCCGACGACGCCATCAAACATTTCCGCCAATCCTTTCGCGAGCAATTCCCCGACGCATCGCCGAAAAACCCGCTGTATTTGGACGTCACCAAGCAAATCGCGCCGGCCGGCATAGAATATTATTTACCGCTGTTCGTCGACCACACCGAATCGCTGTTCGCCTATTTGCCGCAATCGGCTTTGTTCGTACTGCCGGCCAAATTCGTGGAGAACGCGCAGCGCTACTTCAACGAGGCCGAAGAGCGCTATCAGCAGCGCAAATACGACGTGGACCGTCCCTTATTGCCGCCCGCCCGCTTGTTCCTGTCGGCAACCGAAATTCAAGAGCATACCGCCGGTTTCGATCGTATCGTGTTGGATAATGACGCCGAGGATGCCGACCGTTTCGCCTGCAAAGCGCTACCGGAGCTTGCGATAGACAATAGACTGAAAGAACCCGCCCAGCATTTGCGCCGGTTTATCGAAGGTTTCGACGGTAAGATTCTGTTCGTGGCCGAAACCGCCGGCCACCGCGAGGGCCTGATCGAAAGGTTGAAAAGCATCAAACTCAAGCTCAAACAAATTTCCAGCTGGCCGGAGTTTCTGCAAGGCGATCAGTCCCCCTGCATCGTCGTCGCACCGATGGATCAGGGCTTGTGGCTGGAACATCAGCAAATCGCTATCGTCACCGAAAGCCAGCTCAGCGGCGCCAAGGCTCAACAGCGCCGGCGCCGGCGTTTGTCGGCCGCGCGCGAACTTGAAAACGTGTTCAACAACCTGGACGAACTCGACATCGGTTCGCCGGTAGTGCATCAGGAACACGGGGTCGGCCGCTACCAGGGCTTGCAAATGCTCAACGTCGGCGGCATAGACGCCGAGTTTTTGATGCTGGAATACGCCGGCGGCGACAAGATTTACGTGCCGGTGGCCTCGTTGCATCTGATCGGACGCTATAGCGGCGTCAGCGCCGAAAACGCGCCACTGCATAAGCTCGGCACCGAACAATGGAGCAAGGCCAAGAAAAAAGCCATGGAACGGGCGCGCGACGTCGCGGCGGAATTGTTGGACGTGCACGCCAAGCGCGCCGCCCGGCAGGGCTTTGCCTTCGACGTCGAAAACAGCGAATACGAAGCCTTCGCCGCAGCCTTTCCGTTCGAGGAAACGCCGGACCAGCTCAGCGCGATCGACGCAATATTGCACGACATGGCGGCAACGCAACCCATGGACCGGGTGGTGTGCGGCGACGTCGGCTTCGGCAAGACCGAAGTGGCCATGCGCGCCGCTTTCGTCGCGGTGCAAAGCGGCAAACAGGTGGCGGTGCTGGTACCGACCACCTTGCTGGCACAACAGCATTACCAAAATTTCCGCGACCGTTTCGCCGATTGGCCGGTGCGGGTCGAAGTGATGTCGCGTTTCGTCACCGCCAAACAGCAAAAGAGCGTCGCCGATGAATTGGCCGACGGCAAGGTCGATATCATCATCGGCACGCATAAATTGCTTTCGAAAGACATTCGGTATCAAGCTTTGGGCTTGGTGATCATCGACGAAGAACACCGTTTCGGCGTAAGCCAAAAGGAACATTTCAAGAAACTGCGTTACGAACTGGATCTGCTGACGCTGACCGCAACGCCGATTCCCCGCACATTGAATATGGCGATGTCCGGCCTCAGGGACATTTCGATTATCGCAACCCCGCCGCCGAACCGCCATGCCATCAAGACCTTCGTCACCGAATGGATAGACTCGCAGGTCCAAGAAGCTTGCCAGCGCGAAATCAAGCGCGGCGGCCAGGTGTTCTTCCTGCATAACGACGTCAAGACCATGGACAAGATGGCCCGCGAACTGGAAGGCTTGGTGCCCGAGGCGCGCATCCAGATCGCTCACGGCCAGATGGCAGAACGCGAACTGGAGCAAATCATGCTGGATTTTTACCATCAGCGCTTCAACCTGCTGGTGGCAACGACCATCATCGAGAGCGGCATCGACATTCCCAGCGCCAACACCATCGTCATCAATCGCGCCGACAAGTTGGGCCTGGCGCAATTGCATCAGTTGCGCGGCCGGGTCGGGCGTTCGCACCACAGGGCCTATGCCTATTGCATCGTGCCGCCCAAATCGCTGATGACCAAGGACGCCGTCAAGCGGCTGGAGGCCTTCGAAACCTCGGGCGAACTCGGCGCCGGCTTCATGCTGTCCTCGCACGACATGGAAATCCGCGGCGCCGGCGAGTTATTGGGCGACGAGCAAAGCGGCCAGATCCAGGAAATCGGCTTTACTCTTTATACCGAACTGCTGGAACGGGCTGTCAAAGCGTTGAAATCCGGCAAGCAGCCGGAGCTGGACGCGCCGCTGGATTTGGGGCCGGAAGTCGACTTGCAAGTCGCCGCGCTGATTCCGGAAGATTACCTCCCGGACATTCACGCCCGTTTGGTGCTGTACAAACGCATCGCCAGCGCCGAACACGAAGACGATTTGCGCAAGCTCAAGATCGAAATGATAGACCGCTTCGGCCTGCTGCCGGACCCGGTCAAGGCTCTGTTCGCGATTACCGAGTTGAAACAGCAGGCGGCAAACTTGGGCATCAAGAAAATCGAAAGCCACAGCGGCGGCGGACGTATCGTCTTCAGCGCCAACCCGCAGATCGACACCGCCGAATTGATCAGGATGATCCAAAGTCAGTCGCAGGTCTACAAGTTCGACGGCGCCGACAAACTGAGGTTTAGCTATACCTTCAAAGACATGGAAGACAAGGTGGCGTTTTTGCAGAAGCTGCTGGTTCGCTTGGAATCGAAAACGTGATTACTTTGTTCCGGCTGTTATCCGTTGGGACGGGCAAGTAACGCCCGCCCCGCAAGACGATCGATCGGCTGCGTTCAGTCCTCTAATGGTGGCGCAGCGCCGTGTAAACTTATCCGAAAATTGTCGAAGTGAGCCTTGTAATCATCCCGAGTGCTGTCCGGGCCGGTCGTTTGGTCGCCGTCCGGGCGCGCATAAACCACCAGGGCGCCGCGTGAAAGAATGTTAGATTCACTCGGTGCCGGAACCGCCCCTAAGAAGTGCTGGTCGATGAAATACGAAGTGGTTCGATGTTCGAAATCGATTAACATGGCAACGTGATACCACTTGTTGAAGTGAATACGCTTATGAAATGCCGCTGGAGAGCCGGGAGCCGCATTGAAGGGGAACGCTTCGACGATCCCTGCAGAAGACAACCCAACTTCGCCTAGGGTTTCGCCATCACCGGAGCGCGCGGCAATGGTCAGGGAGAAGAATTCGCCGAGAGTCTTTGGCGCATCCGTCTCCAACAACAAGTCGGCGTCGATGCGCGCCATTTTGTTATCTTCAGTCAGCGTTTGATCGACCGGTTTCCGGTATGAGCCGACGGCATCGTAGGGACTAGTGATGCCATCCGAACCGATCAAATCCTCGCCGCGGACTTCAACGGATTGACGAAAGCGCCGGTGATCCCCCCTGGCTTCGTTACGGGTAATTATCGCCGCCGAAGGATTCAAGAATGGCGGAATGGCGGTCGACCACCCATCCAGTCCCAACAGCTCATCGCCGGCTTGGAATGTCGGGCGCTCGAAGCCGGTTTGATAGACCGTTTCATCCGCACGCGCAGTCTTGATTACGTCGGCGGTTATGCCAACGATCGCGAGCGCAATGGCAGCCAAGCCGACATAATGATTTTTTTGAGTAAACATTCCAACGATAGCCGCTCCATCGCGTCGAGTATTTATATTTGGTTTCATAGCAGCCTCCGCATTTGATAATGTGCCCGCTATTCATAACGAGCCAGTTTTACCTGCTTGATTTGATTTTTTCCTTTCACCTCTCTAATAAGAACATAACTTGTAACCCGAGTTGACCTGCAACATGCCTGGCTGAATTTCGTTCAGGCGGCCCCTTCTCCTTGTCGAGTTGACCTACAACCGGAAACGGTTTGCGTTGATAGTAAAATAGATTCATCGTGGGGAAAGCCATGTAAGTATCCTGTATTCGACTTTTATCTTGGATTCTTAGGCAATTGCTTACTCGACTCTTGACTGCCGCAACATAGGCAATTCCGCCGTCTATCTACCATAAAAAGTCATTCGCCTCAATATTATTTATATATGCCGAATTTTCGTTTTCTGCTTATTCCAGCTTACGGCAATCCAAACTTAACCGGATTGCTAAGGATATCCGGCCACCTTGAATCGCTAGCGTGCTTGCAGACGTTGCAGATGAGCTTGGAAATTAGTTTTTTATAGGTTAGACCTCGCGAACAACCGGTCTAGAGCTAGCCTTATACAAAAGCCGCCAAATGTGTCTAGCGGCCCAGAACAGGCGATTTTTTGCATGACCGACAAATCCGCTTCTGCTACACTCCGCTCGCCATCGTTCATCCATTCGAGGAGATAGCCATGCACAAGCCGCTGTTGCCCCTGCTGTTTCTTACCCTTGCCCTGTCCGGGCGAATCGTCCAAGCGGATACGCCCGCCTACATAGACATAGGCGGCAACGATAACCCGCCTATTCATCTGTTCGCCGAAAACGGCGACGCCGGCGACGTCTACTCAGCCCAGGCGATAACCGGCGCCTACCAAGGTTTTGCCGGCAACCTGGACGTCGACGACACCGCCGACGCCTTCCTGTTTTACTTCGCGGGCGGCGACTTCGGTGCAACCGGCCTTTTTTATCCAGGCGACCCCATCTCGCCGGAAGCCTTGTTTTTCGCGCTGTTCTATCCACCTGATCCCATTCTCCCAACCGATCCCATCGCGCCGATTGCGACCGCCGACGCCAACGGCTTATTATCGGTACTGAACCTGGCGGCTGGCAATTACATCATCGAAGCCGCGCTAAGCCCCGCTTTCGACCCGCCGTTTACGATCCAACTAATCGGCCCGACCACTGCCCAGCCGATCACGGTGACCGCGCCGACCTCGGTGCCGGAACCTGCTACCTGGACGTTAATTGCATTAGGAATATTGGGATGGCGGTGGGGCACAAATCGCTGTCATAATCCGCAGGCCTTTATGACCGCTAGTTAGGTTCAACTCGACCGAGTGACCGGGTTGACTGAAAAGAAAGGGATATTATTGCGGCGGCTATCTTGACAATCATCCGCACCGCAGCCAGACTCAGGCCTCAGAATAATTATAAGGAGGTGTATTATGCGACTGATTTACTCGATCATCATCGGCCTATCGTCTTTGCTGAGCGCAAACGGCAACGCCGCAAGCAACGACCAATTCGAACCGGGCGATACGGTTTTAACCAATTGCCGGCAAATTTATACTAAAGGAACTGTCATCGCCAAAGTCGATGACGGCTATACCATCCATTTCCCCAAAAAAAGCGGCCCCATCAATTGCCCGCCGTTCCGCTGGCACTCCGAGTTTGTCCTACCCTTTCAATCTGTGCCCGAATATCATTTGCAGTTTTTTGGCGGGTTTAAACGCGACTTGGTGTTCCGGGTCGGCGAACCGGTTACCTTACAATTCGAAGCCGACAAGCGCATCATTAAAAACAAAAGCATCGTAAACATCGAGGCCAAAATTACCGATATCAGCAGCAACGGCGCAATCGCTGTCGAACTGTTAAGTAACGATCCTGAGTCTGCCGCGATGTTTTGGAAAATGGTGGGCAACAACTATGTCGACTTGCGTCATGATGCGCTGGAAGCCGAGCGCGATAAACGTTAGCCGAGCTCTTTTGTCAACACGAATATTTTGATATTTGCCCATGACCCTGCTAGCCATAGTCTTATACATTCGAGCGTTTTTTCTGCAATACGACTCCACGTAAATGGTAGGATTACGCCCGCTGTCACTTGGCTGTGCGCTTTTCAACACGCAATGTTATCGAGTAATCTTTTTCTGAGAACGATTCACCTTCCACTCTTTGCGGACTTAGTGAAACTAAAGTCAACTGATGATCCATTACGATTTTGGACCTAGGTTCCTCGGTAGTGCTTAACACGACCGACTTTGGATTTCGATGAGCATCAATCACTTCAAGTTCTATTCGACCGTTGCCAGGCAATGTACAAAACGCATTAACCGGGCAACGCGAATCTTCCAGAACCGCTTTGAATTTGATCATCAGATTTGTGTTTTCAATCGCCGCGGATTGACCGATAGCAATTGAAAGATCATGCTTCGGTTGAGAATTGACTACGGCGGCAAACAAGACTATCCAACCACTGAGAGCAGTGACAAATAGCGTTTTAAACGTCTTTTGCATTGTTACCTCCTAAGTGCCTTTTGTCGGCAGCGATTGGATTTGAGCGCGGAAAGCCGCAAAGACGCGGCCTTCCGATCATTGCGTCGCTATCAACGATTCAACGTGAGTGTATAAGTTTCCGTTTGACTATGAGCGCCGCCGAAAGCAACAACTTTCAGGTAATAGCTGGCGCTGGACGAGCCAGAATTGGTATAACTCAAGGATTCGGTAGAGCCGACATTTGTGCTGGTTCTGAGTCTACTGCCACCACTGCTCATCAAATACAGGTCGTAGTCTCTCGCTGGCCCTTTCATATTCACGCTGAGGGTACCTCCGGCAGGGATATCGATCTTAAAGTAATCTTGATCGACGGAATTACTAATATAACCCACGATTTTCGTGACATTCCCGCTGATGATATTCGCAGTCGTGGTTGTGCCATTATTCTCAACCTCGTTGTAGGTGCTAGATGTGGAGCCCGAGTTATCGATACTGAAGGCAACTGCGGTAGAGATGCCCATGTTGCCGGCGGCATCGTACGCTTTTCCGACCAATGTATGAACACCATTCGACAAGGTAAGCGAATCGAGCACCATAGCATAGGGTTCAATCGTGTCGGTGCCTTTCAGAGAACTATCGACATAAAACTCAACCCTGGTAACACCAACGTTATCAGATGCCGAGGCCTCGAAAGTAATTGAACCACTATTACCCGTTTCACCAACCGAAATCACCGGTGATTCCTTGTCGACTCCACTATTGTTGATCGAGAAGATGACAGGACTGGAGATACCCACATTAGCAGCATCATCGTAGGCCTTGGCCACCAGCGTATGATTTCCATTGGATAACGTGTTGCTATCTAACTTAAAGCTATATGGCGCATACAAAACAGTACTCTTAAGATCACCGTCGACATAAAACTCGACTTTAGCAACACCCACATTGTCAGTGGCGACGGCAGACAATGTAATACTACCGCTGGTTCCACTCTCACTGACGCGAACGCTGGGTGCCTCCTTGTCAGTGTCGCTGCCGCCGCTTCTTTGCATGGTAAGGGTGTAAGCCTCTGTATTACTATGAGCACCTCCAAAGGCGACGACCTTGAGATAATAACTGGCGGTCGACGAACCGGAATTGGTATAACTGACTGACTCCGTAGAACTCACATTACTACTCACCCTCAACCTGCTGCCGGAGCTGCTCAACAAATAAAGGTCGTAGTCTCTGGCTGGCCCCTTCATATTGACGGTCAGTGTTTGGCCAGCCTTAATATCCAGCTTAAAGTAGTCTTGATCGGTCGAATTACCGATAAAGCCGACGATGGTAGTCACACCACTGCCGATTACATTTGCCAATGTAGTAGTGCCGTTGTTCTCCGCCTCGTTGTAGGTCGTAGACGGCGGCGCGGAGTTATCGATACTGAAGGTCACGGCTGAGGATATTCCGATATTGCCGGCCCCATCGTAGGCTTTTCCAAGCAAGGTGTGATTACCATCGGCCAACGACTTAGAATCTAGCTCCATGCTATAAGGCGTGGTCACATCGGTGCCTTTCAAGGAGTTGTCGACATAGAACTCGACTTTTGTGACCCCAACGTTATCGGTTGCCGACGCGTTGAAAGCAATGGTGCCACTGCTTCCGGTCTCGCTAACGGAAATAACCGGGGCTACCGTGTCGACTATCGTATTGTCAACCGTGAAAGTCACCGCCTTAGATGTGCCGACATTGCCGGCCGCATCATACGCCTTCGCGATCAGCGTATGGATTCCGTTGGTCAAGGTATTGCTGGCTAGCTGTATGCGATACGGTGAATATAAAACCGAGCCTTTCAGAATATTGTCGACATAAAACTCCACTTTAGCGACGCCGACATTGTCCGTGGCAACGGCGGATAATGTGATGGTGCCGTTAATACTGCTCTCGCTTGCACTGACATCCGGGGCGACGTCATCAACTTCCCCACCGCCGCTAACATCGAGATTTACCTTGTCCAAGATAAAGCCGGTAGCCATCCCCGAATCCTCGGCTCCGAAAAAATACACTTGAATGGTTTGGCCTTTATAGGCGGCCAGATCATGGCTATGGATTTGATAACCCGTTGCGGCATTCAAGTTACTGTGGGTGGCCAGCGTCTTCAAGACGGTGCCGGAACTGTTACGTATTTGCACGGTCAGGGTATCGCGGGCCGAACTTGTCGTCGTCTCTTCGGTTTCGATATGCAAAGCGTAACTTAAACTTGCCGACGAAGCGCTCGCCGGAATCGTTACGTATTGATAGAGCGCTACGCTCATTTGCGAGCCGGTACCGCAGAACTTCGCCATTTTTGTGCCGTCAAAGGGTGTTTCGTTCAGAATGGCACCAATTTGCATGCCGGTGGTATTTGACCACCCCACACCGTAACCCTTCTCAAAACTACCATTACGGATTAACTGACCGTTGTTAATCGTAAATGTCATCGAGACGTTGGTGTATTGGCCGGTAGTATCTGTGGCCTTGGCCACCAAGGTATGTTGGCCGTCATCCTCCATCCGAGAATCGTAAGTCATTGAATAAGGTGCCGAGGTCTTGGTGCCAATCAATGAGCCATCTAACAGAAACTCAACTTTTACTACACCTTTATCGTCTGTCGCTGTAGCGCTGAAGGTTAATACGCCTTTTTCACCCGATTCGCTGACGGTAACCCTGGGCGGAGTATCGGGCCCACTCCAAGGATCGCCGACATTAATCGCGGCGAAAGCATTCCAGACGGCGATTTCTTCGGGCCCGGATACCGGGAATAGATCTCTTACGGCTTGGATATTGGCAACTCTGGCACCGAGATAATCAGTCGAAGCGATCATATAGGTGGTCAAGGCCCGATACCAAATTTTTGCGGCTTTGTCGTTGCCTATACCTTTCATGCCTTGCGGCAAGTAAGACGATGATGTGTCGCCACTCGTGGTGGCACCTTGGCTTAGAAAATAGAAAGCACGATTCATCGGGCCGGAGCTGTAATGCACGTCCAGATTTTGCAAGCTCGGACTCCAGGCATCTGCGCTTTTGCCATCCTTGCTGGGTTTGTACAGAAAGCGCATCATTAACGGATAGGCTGGCGTGGTCATCTGCTCACCGTGCGTCCAGTTTCCGCCGGTATCCGGGATAATATTGCCTTTACCGTTAGCACCTCTGGCATAAAACTCCGCCATGGTACCCATGATGTCGGAATTGGCCTCATTCAAGCCGCCGGATTCCTTGTTGTAAATCAGACCCGCCGATGTCGAGCAAACACCATGCGAAAATTCATGCGCGGCCACATCCATAGCGGTCAACGTTTGCAATTTAGTGCCGTCACCGTAGGTGATACACATGCAATAATCCGAGTAGAAGGCGTTATCATAGGCATTGTCGTAATGGACACGGGCGTAGGTCTGTGTTCCTTGGCCATCGATACCGTTACGCCCGAAAACGTTTTTATACATATCCCAGGTTACTTGCAAGCCATAAGCGGCATCGACAGCAGCGGTCTGACCGTTAGCGGATGTCGTCGGCTCGGGATCCTCCTTGAAATTGTTACCGTCGCCCCAGGTATTGTCAGCATCGGTGTATATGGTGCCGGTTCCAGAGGTGGCATGATCTAGGTTATAAACCTTGTTACCGCCGCTACTTGGCCGAGTCGAATCAATCAACTCAAAGCCGCTTGATATCCTATTGGTATTCAATTGCACCGTGCCGCTATATTGGCTTTTTCCGGTGCCAACCGCGTTAGCTGTAGTTAAGCTGTCCCATTTTTCGATGATCTCGCCATTATCGGCATCGATCAAGTAATCGATGTGTTGGGTGTCGCCGGGATTTTCGCGCTCGGTATGAACGTAGTAGGCTAGTTTGTAACCTTTAGTTTCGGTGACGAAATCTTGCGCATTCGGCTCTTTTCCAGGAGCCAAGGTTTTACGCGGGATCAGACGCCTTTCTATTTGCGGATAGATCACCAATTCCGACACGGGTTTTATCGCAAGAGGAACACGGGGAGCGATGTCTTTCTCGATAACGCTTAGCGCATCCGCCGTGGAAAGCTCCGGCATGGTATCGACCTGAATATCTTGCTTAAGCATGGAAGTTGGCGGCTGAGCCATCCTATCTTCTTGTGTATGGGTAATGACTTCGCCACCCCAAATCCGTATGCCGTGATAAAACTGCTGGAAGCGCACATGAATCTGCCCTAAGGAGTCCTGCTGCATGCTTTGTGCCTGAAAGGAATGATTTTCATCCAAGCCCAAGGTTGCTCTCATCCCATTAAGTTGTTGTTGGAATTGCACCGTCCGTTCGGCTATCGTCGGGTTAGCGGCTTGAGAAAATATGGGTGTCAGAATGAATGCGGCTAGAATAACCGAGGACCAAAGCGACTTCATAAAACACCTCTCTTTATAATTTTAATAATAAGAGTCTGCGAATAAGCCCTAAGGATTTGGCCAAAAACAACTTCCCGTTTTGCCGGTGCGAAACCCTGGGGCATACCGAATGAGGAACGCCGTGAACCCTTCCATGGAGGCTTGACGGCAGCGTCCTTGCTGCCGACATCCTCACTCGGTACCTCCCCTGTGACTATTGCCATATCGGGAAGTTATTTTGGACGATACCCTAAACCTCCTTGTTTTGTTGCATATCTCTGTACTTGTATAAAACATCTTTTCAGCTGAATTATAAAATGATGATATTTGTCAATAGCTAGTGTAGTCTTTTTTATGAATAGGCACACATTTTAAAAACATTAAGCACATTCGCGTCCTAAGTCGATCGATCCGAGTGTTATTTACCCGCTAATCTATGCGGTAATACCGGCAAATTGTTCTAAAAACAACAGTAATCACCATTAGATAGCACAAAAAGTACATTATAAAACATAGAGTTATATCTTCTGCAGGATGGCATTTTATTTGCTCTGGACAAGGCCGACCTTTGCGAGTTATCCGATTGATCGAATATTGCAGGTCCGCTCTTTTTATAGTCCTGAGGTATTGATATGTTAGAACTTATTTTGCTGTTTATGATCTTGTGTTTCTTTGCGGCTGCCGTTTTTTCGCCATTGAAAGGCAGCAAGCCGTATTTTTCTAAATCAAACTTATCGGAAAACGCTCTACCCGTCTCTTCATCAATCAGTGCAAAGCGACCGGCGCATAAAGAAACGGTCAGCTTCCTAAGCTACCTGAAAGATGAGATTGAGGCCGATTTGTTTCCACGCCCCACCTGTTCCGTGTTGCAGCGCCACTATGATTCGTTGGTCGCGGCAGAACTGGAAAACCGCTTGGCATTAATGGCTGAATAAGTCCGTCGACGGTTTGCCGCCTGCGGGCGGCAAACCGTCCTCAAGCTTTGCCGACGTGTATGGTTAACATGCGATCATCGCTATTCGGAGCAACTTTCCCGTGCGCTTGGTATTGTAGTAATTCCGTGCAAAAAGCATTCGCTATAACCGCTCCGCTTAACCGGCTTGCCGCACCGTTACTCATCAGAAGCGGTCAAGCCGGATTTCACATTGAAACCAACGCTTATCATTAGGAACCAGGATCTATTCCACGTCCTGGCAGCTGAAATGGTATTGGTAATCGGCTATCGAACGTCTGATGACTTCGTGAGCTTCGTCACGACCATAAACATGGGTAATCTCGCAGCTACTTTTTTCGTGAGGTAAATGTTTATAAGTTAGAAAATAATGTTTCAAGCGATTGATATACGACTCGGGAGCATCTGATACGTCCCGCCATTGCCGGTAAAATTCGTCGCCTTTCATCACCGCAATAATTTTATCGTCCGCTTCGCCTCCATCCAGCAGACGAAATCCGCCGATCGGAATCGCCTGTACCAGAATATCGCCATGCGTGACGCTGCGCTCGCTCAATACGCAAATATCCAGGGGATCGCCATCGCCTCTGCCGACGGTTCTGCCTGACATCATTTGCGCATATTCGGCCACTCTCTCGGCACAATACGTTTGCGGGATGAAGCCGTAGAGGGTCGGAATCATGTTGGAAAATTTTTGCGGACGATCGATTTTCAAATAGCCGGTGGCTTTGTCGACTTCGTATTTGACAGTGTCGGAAGGAACGATTTCAATGAATGCTGTAACGGTATCTGGGGCATTGTCGCCGGGCGTAATCCCATGCCAGGGATGGGCTTTTTGTTGAATAGTCATTATTGCGTTGTGTGGTGAAAGAATGGAAACAATCTACCACGGTTTTAAGGGCTAATGGGAGGGATTTCAAGCGTATGCGGCAAATTTGGATCGGTATCCGTATCATGTTGTTACGCAGATTTTCCCATAACGGCATCCTTCTTCGACCCGGCGATAAAGCCACCGTCATGCTAAGGAGTTGCGAATGAGCGGCTGCCCACCGGAATTCGTGGCGCTCAAATAATAATAGCCATCCCGATGGCTGACCACGCGCTGATACGGCATGTCGTCAAGCTCGGCAAGATAAACTATCGCATGCGTTTTGATCAAACAGTGAACCATGTCGCCTTCTTGCAAAGCCATGCTGTGTAGCGCTCCCGGCGTGATTTCCGCCAGCAATGTACCACCGCAATCGATTTGAACGACGACGCTGTCGTCACTGGGTATCAGCGCGCAAATGCGACCTTTCAGTTGGTTTTGGATGGAAATGCCGTCAATGAACCGCCGCGACAAAGCGATATCTTTCGCACGTATCGAAACTTGAGTCCGGCTACCAACGACAAAATGCGGACGTAACGGCAACATGAGCGGTAAACCAAAGCTATCGGCTAAACTGCAGCCCGACGAATAATCGTGCTCGCGTATCGTTACCGGCAAGATATTGTCAATCTGACGTATTCCAAGATAACGCAAAAAATCTTGTTGTCGGGCAAGTTCGCGTAGGGAACCGTTCCGTATCACCTTACCTTGATCCAATACGACGACTTGGTCGGTTAATTCCAATATGTCTCCAAGAGACTGACTGGCGTACACTATCGATAGGTTAAATTCACACTGAAGCCGCTTGAGTATCGGCAGCATTTGCATGCGGTAAGCAGCGCCGACCGTCGCAAAGGTATCGTCTAACAGCAAAAGTTTGGGGGATTTCAATAATGCGCGTCCAAGCGCGACGCGTTGCCGTTCGGCGACCGAGAGTAGTTTTAGCGGCTGATCCAGAATGCCGCCTATCTCCAAAAGCGCAATCAGAAAATCTAATTTAAACAGACTGCGTTGTTGCTTCGCTCGGTGATAAGCCGCTGTTAAATGATCGCGTACGGTTTCATCCAAACCGAGCGAGTCAGCTTGCAACACCGCACCAACCGGTCGCAGCTCACGAGGCATCACTATTCTTTTGCGACTATCGAATAGCGTTTTGCCGTCCATTACGATGTGTCCGCTATGCGGTTGAATGGTGCCGGCAATCGAGCCTAACATCGTGCTTTTCCCTGCACCGGATTTACCATACAAACCGATACTTGAATCTTGCAGCGAGATTTGCGTACTCAGATTGAAATGCCCTCGCCGTATTTTGATATTCATATCCAACAACACGACAACCTCCGTCTATAGTTGAACTCGGCCGCAAATCCCAGACCGGTTGACGGCCGAGCACAGATTGGGTTGATTAACCGGCTATAGCCAATATCACCGCACCGGCTTTAAACGCCGCGGTTGCGGACTTGCCTTTGGCCAAGCCTAAGCTTGCAACACTGTCGTTGGTTATGGTGGCGGCAATCGTATCTCCGCCGGTTAGCTCGATATCGATTTCAGAGTTAACCGCGCCCGGTTTGACTTCGGTGATCGTTCCGCTCAGCTGATTGCGAGCCGAGAGTTTATAGCCGCCGAAATCGGTAACGATGATGATTTGCGGCGCTTTAACCATAGCAATGACATCCATGCCGGCTTTCAGGCCCAAATCGTCAACGGCTTCTTTGGTGACGTTGGCGGCGATGGTATCGCCGCCTTTCAATGTGACATGCACTTCGGCATTGACCGCACCGATGATCACGTCCTTGATGGTACCGGTGAATTGATTACGTGCACTTGCTTTCATGTGTTATCTCCTTTTTGAGGTGGGGGGTTAATTCAAGATGGACGTGCCTTTGATTTGCACATAAACCGACATCCCGGGCTGTAATTGCAACAATGTTTTGGATTTTTGCGTGATATGGGCCAAAAGGGGGTGAGTACCGACTCGCAGTCCGATTACACTGTGACCGCTGTCATCATCGATCATACCGGTAATTCTGGCGGGTAAAACATTCAGTATGCTCGTAGCGGCGGGCGCCTGTAGGGTGATACTCACATCGCGGGCGAATATTTGCAGCCTGATGGAAACACCGATTTCGCCTACTAGACTCGGCAGGCTGATTATAGCACTGTCGAATTCGACATGTGTTAAATGGTATTCGGCTTCATGTCCGCAAACGCTTACCTGCCAGACGGTCGACGCATCCCGGTCTTGAGCCAACGGCACATCAAGCCGGCTCAAGGTTTCAGATACGGGACCGGACGCCACGACGCCGTTCTCGTTCAGTATGACCAAATGGTCGGCCAATTGCGCCGCTTCCTGCTGCGAATGCGTCACGTAAAGCACCGGTATATGTAGTTCCCGATGCAATTGGTTCAAATAAGGCAGAATTTCCTGCTTGCGCTTGAAATCCAGCGCGGCCAGAGGTTCATCCATTAACAAGATTTTCGGGTTCAATGCTAGCGCTCTGGCTATGGCAACCCGTTGCCTTTCGCCGCCGGACAATCGATCCGGTGTCCGATCCAATAGATGTCCGATTCCGAGCAATTCCAAGATATGCTGCAAATCATTGTTTCGAGAATTGCCGGCACGTTTGATGCCGAATTCTAAATTGCCTTTAACCGTCAGGTGCGGAAACAGATTGGCTTCCTGAAATACATAGCCCAAGGAACGTTTATGAGCCGGTAGAAATATCCCGCGATCGCTGTCCTGCCAGACGTCGCCGTTAAGTGCTAGAAAACCTTCCGGCGCCTTCTCCAGCCCGGCTACGCAACGTAGCAGTGTAGTTTTGCCGGATCCGGACGGACCGAACAACACGGTGATGCCGGCGCCGGGCAACCGCAGATCGGCATTCAGTTGAAAAGCCCCGTAGCGGAGGCGAAAACGGGCGTTAATCGGTGTCATCATTTCAAAGTATGGGCTACAGGCTGAGTTTTTAAGGCGGTATACATTACCAGCAATACGGTAAAGGAAAATGCCAGCAAGCCGCCTGCCAGCCAGTGGGCTTGGTCGTATTCCAATGCTTCTACGTGATTGTATATTTGTACCGACACCACCCGCGTTCTATCGGGTATATTGCCGCCTACCATCAGCACGACACCGAATTCGCCGACCGTGTGAGCAAAACCCAAAATAGCCCCTGTCATGAAACCGGGCTTGGCCAGCGGAATAACGACGCTAAAAAAAGTATCCAGAGGACTCGCCCGCAAGGTTGCCGCGGCTTCCAAAGGCAGGTCGCCGATTGCGCTGAACGAGGCTTGCAGGGGTTGGACGACGAATGGCAGCGAATAAAACACCGAGGCTACTACCAATCCGGCGAAAGTGAAAGGCAATGTTCCCAGTCCCAATTCGCTAGTCAGCTTGCCGATAGGGCCGTTCGGCCCCATCATCACCAACAAATAAAAGCCCAATACGGTCGGCGGCAACACTAACGGCAAGGCCACCAGTGCATTACAAATACCTTTCCAGCGCGAGGTGGTGCGAGCTAACCACCAGGCCAGCGGCGTACCGATAACCAACATGATGCCGGTCGCCAGACTGGCTACCTTAAAAGTCAGCCACAATGTGGCGATATCGGAAGCGTTTAACATAGTTTATTGGGCCAAGCCGTAGCCGTATTTCCGGATTGTCGCTTTAGCCGAGGCGGATTTTAGGTAATCCAGCAACGCCGGCGCGGCGGGATTTTCCTCGCCGGTTTTCATCAACACGGCATCCTGGCGAATAGGCTGATGGAAGGACGCCGGAACGATCCAACCCGAGCCTTCCGCGATCTTGCCATCCGAGATCACTTGCGATAAGGCCACGAAACCCAGTTCGGCGTTGCCTGTGCTGATGAATTGATGGGTTTGGGAAATGTTGTCGCCTTCTACCAGCAATGGCTTTAATTGATCTTGTACGCCAAGATTCTTCATCGTTTCCACGGCGGCTTCGCCGTAAGGCGCCAGCTTTGGGTTAGCGATGGCTAAATGTTGAAAACCGCCTTTACTGAGGATTTGCCCTTGATCATCGACATAGCCGGGTTTAGCCGACCACAGCACCAAAGTACCCAAGGCATAAGTAAAGCGGCTGCCGGCTACCGTCAAACCTTGTTGTTCCAGATTGGCCGGCTTGACGTCGTCGGCCGACAAAAATACCTCGAACGGCGCGCCGTTTTCCAATTGCGAAACGATCTTGCCGGAAGAGCCGAAGGACAGCTTGGCGGTATGACCGGTGTCTTTATGGAAAGACTCGGCGATTTCGGTCATCGGCTTTGTAAAATTAGAGGCGACAGCCACTAATACCGTTTCCGCGAAAACCAACTGACTAAATAAGACCAAGCCGGCCGAGATGGTCAAACGAAACAAGCGATGATTAAACATAAAACACCTCTAAGGTAGTAATTGAGTAATAGATTAAAATAATGACAATTTGATGTTGCTCAGAGAGTTCTTTGGGTTTCGTCAGGCTTTGCGTGCCGCCATACCTTCACTGCCGAAATCAGCAAGATCAACGACAACAATGACAATAAGGGGCCGGCCGAAACGATACCGACCAGTTGGCCGCCCACATAACTTCCAAGCAGAGAACCGGTCGCCATGATCAGCACGAAATCACGATAATGCTTAACCGTGATAAAGCGCTGATCTTTGCTGTAACGGGCGATGCCGGTCAGCATCGTCGGTAGGCTAATGAACAATGACAAACTCCCGGCCAGTTTGATGTCCGCTCCGAACAACAACATTAATGTCGGAACCAGCAACTCGCCGCCTGCCACGCCTAATAAAGAGGCGACCACTCCGATACCCAAACCTGCAGCGACACCGGCAATCACTAGAGCACTTCCGGTCAAGATGGGCTGGTGAATACTGCTTGATTGATGGCCGAAAGCGAGTACCAAGGCAATCGTTAGCAGCAACACGGCAATGATCCGATATAGGGTTTCGCTACGTAATCGGGTTGCCCAACTTGCGCCTGCCCAAGCACCTAGCAGACTGCCCGCCAGTAGATTCAAGATCACCGGCCAATGTTCGATAAGTTGCATAATCGGAACGGTGCCGGCACGGAAAGGTAACGCCGACGCAACCACAATCATACTCATAACTTTGTTCAAAACCACTGCTTCCAGCGAACCGAAACCGAACAGGCCAATCAGTAACGGCAATCGGAATTCAGCACCACCCAGACCGATTAGTCCACCCAGTGTACCAATCACGGCGCCACTAACAAACACGTTAGGCCAGTTCTTTCTATCAGGTCGGACAGGGATCATTTGGATTTTTTCTGACATTAGATACCTTAAATGATCAACATTCCGTTCGATTAAAACCGCAGCATGCTTTCCACATAGAAATAGTCGACATCCTCCGGTGGCGGCGCACCCGGAGCCTCTTTGGCGAATGCGCCTTTGAATAAATGTGCCCAACCGGTTTCGAAATTCAAGCTGCTATTGAAATTCCAACGCGCGCTCATTTCCAGTTGCTCACCGATGTGGTCAGCCGTATTGCCTGTCGGATCGCGCAAATTGGCGGTCACCCAAGCATCCTTATCCGCGGCCAGCCAGAACGCGCGATAATTGGCATTGAACGTGAGATCGGAGCGCGGAGCGAATTTGACCGCCAGGCCGGGTGTATTGATGTTACTGCGGGCGAACGCACCGTAGATACCGGTCGGGCCGAATTCGAAACGACGAGCGCCGTACAAGGTATCGAACCGTTGGTTCTTGTCGTCGTTAGGGTTCTCGTCTCCGCTCGCATAATCGTATTCCAAAGCAAGACGGGGCTTCCATGGCACATCAAAAGTGTAACCGACATCGAGATGCACATACCAAGCCTCTTGATCCAGCTCGGTAGTATTTGTGTTACTTGCTTGAATCGTACCTAACTGGCCAATGGTTTCCAATTGAAAGTCGTATTGAGACACTTTGGGTTTTAGAAAAAATCGCATACCGGGTGTAAAGTATCGCCGATTACGCGTTGGACGATCCAATGTATCGCCTTCGTTAAGGTAGTACAAATACACCTCGGAATTGACGCCTTTGTACAGGTCGTTTATTTCCAAAATACCGCCGGAAAACCAGGTATGGGTATCTTCCTCGTCCCACTCGTGGACGCCGTCCAGTATTTTCTCGGGTTCGGCCGGAAGACGAAGTACCGGCATCGTGACAAATCCGTTAAATTGCCATTTTTCGTAATCGACCAATCTTAAACGGACACCGGTGAAGCTGTTAATCGTATTTCGAAACACATTCCGCGCTACCAAGCGGCGGCTGCCTAAATTCAAGGTTTGCCGGCCCGCGATGACTTCGGCTCCAAGACCGCTATAAAAGACATTCTGATCGGCCCAAGCCAAGTAGCCTTGTATAAAATCCGCCGTGTCGACTTGCGTATTATTGACATAATCGCTTTCATCCGCCGCCCGTGCGTCTAAAAATTCCGTGCCGAATCTGAATTTGCCCAAATGTGCTTGTAAGAAGACGTCGGTTTGCAAGGGAATTTGCTGATTGCCGCCCGTGCGTCCCTTTATGAACTGGCCGTCCATAGTTTCGTAGCGCGTGCGCTGCTCGATCGATAAGTCCAACCATTTCGGTAAATTTATGGCGTCGTGCAAGTTCCAGACGGGCTTTTCATATTTACCGCCACCTAGCAATGCATCCGACATTTGACTGGAAAATGAGCCAAAAGGTGGGGCAGTATAACTTTTCTTTTCCGCAGCTTCCGATATTTCGTTAACCGATATCGATAAGCTACCGGCAATTACAAGATTGAATGCAAATTTGGTAGTGATTCCTATTGCTTGCTGTCTGGCCATCTAATTTCCCGTTATAAATACATATGGAACACATCATCCGGTATTAAGAATCGAATGCCGTCTAAAGTACGGCCTTAGTTTAATTCGTTATGTACAAAAGTAAATAATGAATTAAGCTAATAAATTATTGCCAAGCAAGAAACAATACCCCTATATTTCTTGTAATTATTTGTCTTTATTCTGTAGCTTCGTTTTCTCTCGTCACCGTGTCGACTAATAGGTTTAAAATGCGCAAAGTTCCGAATCAGACCGAAATCTAGATAACAAAATGCCGCAAAAATTTGGTAAAAACGTCTCGTCAGAATGGGTCGAGGGTGAAATAAGACTGGCCGGCACGTTGGACGGCCGCATGATTGCCCTGTTAACGGCTATAGCCCAAACAGGCTCGATTAATCGTGCCGCAAAGCAAGTTGGCTTAAGTTATAAAGGCGCATGGCAGATCATAGAACGCGCCAACAATGGAGCGCCTAAGGTATTGGTCAGCACGGCCACCGGCGGCAGTAAAGGCGGAGGTACTCATTTAACCGACGCCGGCCATGCATTGTTAAAGTTGTTCACTCGATTAGAAAAGCAACATAAGCAGTTTCTGGCCGAATTGAACCAGAGTCTCATCGCGGATCCGGACACCTTGCTGCTATTACAGCGCTTGGTCGTTAAAACCAGTGCACGCAACCAATTATTCGGCAATATAAGCGCTATTCAAATCGGTAAAGTACATGCCGAAGTAACCTTAACTTTAAAAGGCGGTGAAAAAATTAATGTCACTGTGCCTTTAACGGCAATCGAATCGACTGGCTTGAGCGTCGGCCTTGACGCTTTATTGTTGATCAACGATAGTGATATTACGTTGACGACGGAAGCCGACCATGAGCGTTTCATAGCCAGCAATCATCTTCCATGCCGGGTACTTAGAATTCAACAGGACGGCCTGAACGCGGAAGTCAAGGTTTTATTACCTGGCGGAGAAATACTTGCGGTTACTATGACTGAGCATAGCGTTGAAGACATGGGTATTGAGCCGGGGCAAGCGCTATGGGCGATATTCAGCAACAATGCGGCCATCTTGGGCGCGCGCCTACAATTCCCGGACACGGCGCATATAAAAAGCGGCGAAACGACTACGGAAGCTAGCAATCAGACAGAAGTCCAGCGACGCTGATGTAGTTTCGGGTAACGATACACCGCCTCATTGGGAAAGAAAAAGGGATAGCTCGGCTCGCATCGTACTCGAAAGAAAGAACAGAACGTTTTTTAAAATTCCGGATTGTTCCTTTTTCCGATACGTACGCCGCTTGACGCGGCGTTGCTCAAGAAATACTTCGAACCGTTAACGAATAACCAAATGAAGTCCAATCAATATTCTCTGCCGGTATTGTCTAAGGACGGGCTGCCGTACGGATCGGTTGGAATCAACGGCGATTCGGACTCGTAAGGATTATTAGTCAGTTCATTGCCAAAAGAATCACCAACGCCTTCCTGAAAACCTTCGGCTTGAACTGGGCCGAAAGCCTCGTCGGAAGCATCGGAAGGCAGCATTAAAGCCCGATAATCCTTACCTATGCCCGATTCGCTCGAATTATCAGCATACACCGAGCCCGCAAATAAAATAAGCAATGTGAAAATGATATTTTTTATGTTCATAGAAGACCAATTCCAATTCAGAGTTTTTACACGAACATTCCACGTTGAATGGTTTTATCAAAACCGCCGCCGCGTATCGCCGCTAGATGAACAACGCGGCGGCAATGTTACGCTTAAATTTTTTATAGTCAATGATGCGCTACTTTTATCGCGTACGGGGTCAGACGATAAGCGGATCGAATTTGCAACGCCGTATTAAACCGCGACTCTATTCGCGAAACGGAAGCGACCTACATTTGCGGTGCCGCATTAACACCGGCGCTCATGGAATATGGCGATCGCGCGCCAAAAGTACATAAAACGCCGGCACCACGAACAGAGTAAACAACGTCCCGATACCTAAGCCGGTCGCAATGACCAAGCCGATGTCGAAACGGCTGGCCGCGCCGGGACCGGACGCCAGCAACAGCGGCACCATAGCAACGATCATCGATACGGTGGTCATCAAAATAGGCCGCAAACGTATCGTGGCAGCCTGCTCCACAGCCGTGAATTTGTCCAATTTTTCTCGAACTTGCAATTGATTGGCAAATTCGACGATCAATATACCGTTTTTCGCAATCAAGCCTATCAGGGTGATCAAACCAACCTGGGTGTAAATATTGACCGATGCGAAACCCAACATAATAAAAGCCAAGGCGCTAGCTATCGACAACGGTACTGAAATTAGAATGATCAGCGGATCGCGCCAACTTTCGAATTGTGCCGACAATACTAAATATATGATCAGCAAAGCCATGAAAAAGGTGAGAATCAGCGCGCTACCCTGCTGCGCATACTGCCGCGAAGCGCCGGTATAGTCATAACTGAAACCGCGAGGAAAAATCTCGCCGGAAAGATTTTCCAAATAATCCATCGCATCGCCCAGCCCCACGCCGGGAATCATCATGCCATTAACCGTGAGGCTATTGAGCTGTTGAAACTGGGTTCGCTTGCTCGGCTCGACCGAGTCTTTCAGCGCCACCAGCGACGACAGAGGCACCTGCCCGCCCGATGCCGCGCGCAAATAATAGTTATCCAGTTTGCTAATGTCCATGCGCGATAAATCATCGACTTGCGGGATCACCTTATAGCTGCGGCCTTGCAAACTAAACCGGTTTACGTATTGACCGCCGAGTAAGGTTGCCAAGTTGCGCCCGATCTCTTGCATATCGATGCCTAAATCGGCGGCGCGATCACGATTTATGACCAAGGTGGTTTGCGGCCGATCGAAGCTGACATCTTTGTTCAAAAACGCAAATTTCCCGCTTTGCATGGCTTTGCCGATCAATTCGTCCGCCACTTGGTCCAATGCAGTGTATTCGGCGTCGGTCACGATGACGAATTGCAACGGCAACCCGCCTCCGGATCCCGGCAAACTCGGACGCGGAACGACGGCGGTTTGAAAGCCGGCAATTTGCCCGACTTTCGCTTGCAACTCGGGTTGAATATCGGATTGGGATCGCTCCCGTTCGAAAGTCGACGGTAATTTGAAACCGCTGAAAACGCGGCTGGTATCACCGCCAAATCCCATGATCAAAAAGCTTTCCTTATATTCCGGAATGGACTCGAATTGCTTGATCAACTCACGCGAATAGGTTTCGTTGTATTGCAAGGTTGCGGTTTGCGGCGCAGTCGCGATGGCAAACAGGATGCTTTGGTCTTCAGTCGGCGCCAGTTCTTTATTCGAGAGCATGAACATAAAATAAATACTGATCAATACCATTAAAGCAAACACCGCAATGGCTGCAGGATACTCCAGTATTTTATGCAACAAACGTTGATAATAATTCGCTAAGCCGCTGAAAATACGTTCTACCAAGAGTTCAAAACGCCCCGGATGCCCGGCTTCGGCGAGTACTCTTGAGCTCATCATCGGCGATAAAGTCAACGCCACCACGCCGGAAACCAATACCGCTCCAGCCAACGAAAATGCGAATTCGGTAAACAAGGTGCCGACCAAACCGCCCATAAAACCGATAGGCGCGTAAACCGCAATCAACGTGGTGGTCATTGCAATCACCGGCAAGCCTAATTCGCGCGCACCTAATATTGCCGCCTGCATTCGGGGTTGGCCTTCCTCGATATGTCGATGGATGTTTTCGACCATCACGATGGCATCGTCGACCACCAATCCAATCGCCAAAACCAAAGCCAACATCGTCAGCAAATTGACCGAAAACCCCATCAGCAACATAAGAAACGCGCCGCCAATCAACGAAAGCGGCACAGTGACCGCCGGCACCAATGCGGCACGAAGCGAGCCTAAGGTTAAAAAAATCACCACTAAAACAATCAATACCGCTTCGACCAAGGTCCGAATGACCTCATTAATCGAGTCTTCGATAAATTGGCTGGCGTCATAAGGCAGTAAGACGTGCATGGCATCCGGCAGATCTCGCTCTATTTCTTTCAGCAGTACCTTGACGGATTTGGCCACCGTTAACGGATTGGCGCCGGGGGCTTGTTCTATGCCCATAAAAATGGCCATTTTACCCTTGTACCAATTCACGGCATCGTAGTCCTCGCTGCCTAATTCAATAGTCGCTATGTCTTGCAATCTCACTAAGGTACCGCCGCGATTGCTTACGACCAGATGTTTGAATTGTTCTTCGTTAATCGCATCGGTCGTCGCGCTTAAATCGATCTTGACAAAATCGCCCTTGGTGCCGCCGACGCCCGCCAGATAATTGTTCGCCTTGAGTACTTGATTAATATCGGCCGCAGTAACGCCGAGCGCCGCCATGCGTTCGGGTTCCAGCCAAACGCGCATCGCAAAGGTTTTGTTACCGAGCACCTTGGCTTTACCAACGCCCGGTACCGCCTGAATCTTGGGTTGTATCACCCGCAGCATATAATCGCTGAGTTGAGCCGCTTTAAGGGTATCGCTGTACAGGGCGATATACATCAGCGAGGTGGTCTCGCCGGTTTGCGAGGTAATCACCGGATCCTCCGCCTCAGCCGGCAACACATTCCGCTGGCTCGCCACCTTCGCTTGAATTTCGGCGACAGCCGCATTCGGATCGTAATTTAAGCGCATGTGAGCTTCAATTGCCGAACTGCCCTGTTGGCTGATGGAAGACAAATAGTCGATACCG
The DNA here is from genome assembly GCF_054172045.1 of Methylomonas sp. MgM2. Taxonomy (NCBI): domain Bacteria; kingdom Pseudomonadati; phylum Pseudomonadota; class Gammaproteobacteria; order Methylococcales; family Methylococcaceae; genus Methylomonas; species Methylomonas sp. MgM2. The sequence continues at coordinate 35,388 of NZ_JBSYXO010000013.1, forward strand.
TCCGCTTCGGCAATGGCTTGTTGCAGTGGATTAGTAATGAATCCTTTGACCAATTCGCTGTTAGCGCCCGGATAGGAGGTGGAAACCGTCACCACCGTGTTTTCGGTTTCCGGATATTGCCGCAGCTCTAATACCGTGATCGCCCTAAGGCCCAACAGCAGTATCAGCAAACTGACCACGCTAGCCAAGACTGGACGATGAATGAATAAATCAGTAAATTTCATTGCTTCGTCCCCCGTTCACCGGGGGCTGCCTGACTATCGATGGCCACCGCCATACCATTGCGTAATTTAATTTGACCGGCGCTGACCACCCTGTCCCCCGCCTCAAGTCCACTGACTATCTCGACTCGGCCCTCTCGACTTTGTCCCGTAACTACTTGCCGGCTTTGCACAAGCAAACTGTCATTCGATGCTTCAATTACAAATACGGAATTACCATAAGGATTATAAGTGATGGCCGTATCCGGCAGCGTCAATACCGACAATGTGTCACTCGAGTCGATCCTTACTTGGACAAACATACCGGGACGCAGACGCTTATCCTTGTTATCGAGCCTGGCACGTACATGCACGGCGCGGGTATTGTCTTCTATAGCTGGATCGATCGCGATAATACGGCCGGTAAAGATCTCGTTGGGATACGCTTGTACTGTTGCTGTTACCGTCTGATTGTTAACGATTGTTTTTAATTGGCGTTCCGGCAAGGTGAAATCCAGATTGATTGGATCCAATTGCTGTAGACTGACCATAGATTCGCCTTCCTTCAAATACCAGCCTAAACTCACTCTGCGTATTCCCAGCTCGCCGCTGAATGGCGCACGTATATACTTCTTGTCGATGCGAGCTTGTTTGGCTTCCACCGCTGCTTGAGCCTGTTCCAACATCGCTTTTTGCTGGTCATAATCGGCTTGCGATACGTATTTCTTTCCGATCATTTTCTCGCTGCGTTGCAATTGTGACCTGGCCAATTGCAGCTCTGCTTGCAGACCTTTCAATTCCGCTTTATCCGTATCCGCATCGAGTTCGACCAATAATTGGCCTTTTTTAACCGATTGACCCGAATCGAAATGTAACTTTTTGATCTTTCCGGGCACCTCGCTACTGACTTCCACACCCGCGACCGCCGTTAAGCTGCCAACGGCCGACAACGAAGCCGTCCATTGCTCTTGAATTACCTTAGTGGCGGCAATCACAGCCGGAGGCGGCGGTTTTATTTGACTGATCGCCTGTTGAATTTGATAAAACTTAATACCAAATAAACCGCCCAATAATAGAGAGGCAAAGAATAAAACAATAAATATGCGTTTAATCATCGAGGGGGGAGTTAAAAATTGAACGCTTCCCTTGCTTCTTGACTGAGGGGATTAAAGATAAAGGCGCGCCATCTGACGCCAGTAATGACCTTGATGAGCGCGTCCATTCCATTCATACATCGCATGGCGTATACGTTTTTCTATTAGTATATGGCTGAGTTCTCTATTATTTTGCAAAAAAGGATCTTCTTTGCCAATAGTGAATGTGATCTCCATGTTGCGTATATGGTTCAATTGCGTCGTGCAGCTTAAATTCGGTAGGAAATGATTTGGCGTGTGAAAGTAAATATTTTCATCGTAATGTCCGTCGAACAAATCTTTGAAATGTTCTACCTCCAGCGTTAGGTCAAAACGGCCTGAAAACGCCACTAGCTTTTGAAAACGATGCGGATGTCTGAAGGCGATATTCGCCGCATGATAAGCACCTAAGCTACACCCGTGTACTATGGTGCATGGGTGAGAGTTTTTGGCATCCATGAACGGCACCACCTCATTCAGGATATATTTCTCAAACCTGATATGACGCTGAATTCTATCCTCCGGCCTGCACCAAAAACAATAAAACGATTCGTGGTCGACACTATCGACGCAAAATAGTTGTAACAGACCGGCTTCGATTTTGTCTCTTAAGGTATCAACTATTCTGAGATCTTCATATTCGTAGAAGCGCCCGTCGCGAGTCGGAAATATCAACACCTTGGCTCCCGCGTGGCCATACACCAGGAATTCCATATTGCGCTCCAAATGAGCGCTATGCCAATGATGGTATTCTCGATTCATAACTAATTAGTCGACTCTCCGAAAAATCGTCTCAGTTCGCGTAACAGCTGTTGGTTTTGTTCATCTTGCCCGGAATATTCAAAATGTCCGGCATCAAGCACAAATAACGATTTTGGACCGGACCAGGCATTATAAACAGCGAATTGACCAGGCGGCGCCACCACCGGATCGAACAAGGCAGCGGCGATATGCACGGACTGTGTTGCAAAGGTAGCAGCAATCGCCGCATCATAATAGGACAAGGTTATCGGAATATGACCGTGTTCATCCACATATTGCGTCACCGCGGCACCGCTCCCGGCAGTCGGAAGCATCAATCGCAGTGCCTGATGCCCAAAGGTCGGCACGTTCAAATGAGCACGCTGTATGCGTTCGTCCCAGGGTATGGCCAAAGCGCCAATTCCGCCTCCAAAACTAATTCCCATATAACCAATCCGACCCGCGGTATTAGGATACAGTTCCAACATAATGGTAACCGCCAACCATAAATCATCAACGCAGCCGCCTATGATGTAGTGCTCCGGGTTTTCGATTCCATGTACTACGTGTAGACGCGGTTGGTCCGATACTCGCGCACACCGACTACGCGAAATCCCGCGAAAACAGGGAAATAGAAAAGCGGTTCCGGGCATATGGAAATGGTAATCCGGCTGATCCCTTCCGCCATAACCATGACCGACCACTATACACCGATCGACGGCGTCATGTTTCGGCTCCAATAGCCAGCCACCGATATTAAACCCGTCTGTTGAGCGGTAACGGATATCAAAAATTCTGTAGCCTGCATATGAGCCTGAAATAAAACGTTCAAACTCTGGATGCTGCAACAGCGCCTTTTTGTAGCGCGCCGACCAAAACCCCTCAAAGTCTGCCGGGGCCGGGGGAGGCATAACCGCTAACAGTCGCTCAAGATCGTAACCGTAACTGGGATCAAAATGAAAAGGATGATGAATAATCACGACTTACAAGACAATTTTCAAGTCGCAATTTTAAGCTAGAAACAGTCAAAGAGACAGGCAATGCGTCGCTTAAATACAACACCGATATTGCCCGACTCCATGATGTGTTGATATCGATAATTCAATCGACTATTTTGTACTTTTCTCTGGAAGCATCGACTATGTCGCGTAATTCTTTTCCAGGTTTAAAATGCGGTACGTGTTTTTCCGTCAACGAAACCGATTCACCGGTTTTTGGGTTTCTGCCCATCCGCGCGGCACGATGATGCAAAGAAAAGCTACCAAACCCGCGAATTTCGATCCGCTCGCCACTTGCTAAAGTATCGCTCAAGTGATCGACCATACATCTAACAGCCAACTCAACGTCTTTAAGAGGCAGATGCGGCTGTTTGCGCGCCAACGCCTCGATCAATTCTGATTTTGTCACATCAAACCCTGAGTTAATAATCGAAAAAGGGCGGTGTGGCACACCACCCTAGAACGTATTTATTTGTCCATTTGTTTAAAGATATCGCCCAATGTCGCGGTAGCCGCAGGTTGTTGGGAGTAATCTTTAATCGCACTGGACTCTTCGTCAGCGTCCTTAGCCTTGATAGACAAAGAAATGGATTTGGTTTTTTTATCGACACCGACAAATTTGGCTTCTATTTCATCACCTTCTTTCAACAAGGTACGAGCATCTTCGACACGGTCGCGCTGGATTTCGGAAGCCTTCAAATAACCTTCGACATTGTCGGCCAATGTGATCACAGCACCTTTCGCATCGGCTTCCTTGACGATGCCTTTAACGATGCTGCCTTTTTCATTCAAAGCGATGTAGTTTTGGAAGGGATCCTGTTCCAGTTGTTTGATACCCAACGAGATGCGCTCACGCTCCGGATCGACAGCCAAAATAACGGTTTCGACCTCGTCGCCTTTTTTATAGGCGCGAATGGCTTCTTCGTCGTTCTCGTTCCAAGAGATATCGGACATATGAACCAGACCGTCGATACCGCCGTCCAGACCGATGAAGATACCGAAGTCGGTGATGGACTTGATTTTGCCGCTGATTTTGTCGCCTTTGTTGTGAGTCGCGGCGAATTCGTCCCATGGGTTAGAACGGCATTGTTTCATGCCCAGTGAAATGCGGCGGCGATCTTCGTCGATTTCCAATACCATGACTTCGACTTCATCACCCAATTGAACGACTTTGGCAGGGTTGACGTTTTTATTGGTCCAATCCATTTCGGACACGTGCACCAAGCCTTCAACCCCTTCTTCGATTTCGACGAAACAACCGTAATCGGTCAGATTGTTGACTTTTCCGAACACGCGGGTGCCGGCAGGGTAACGGCGGGCGATGTTTTGCCATGGATCTTCTTCCATTTGCTTGATGCCCAGCGATACGCGAGTTTTTTCTTTATCGAATTTCAGAACCTTGACTTTAACTTCCTGACCGATCTCTACGCACTCGGACGGATGACGTACGCGGCGCCATGCCATGTCGGTGATATGCAGCAAGCCGTCGACGCCGCCCAAATCGATAAATGCGCCGTAATCGGTGAGATTCTTGACGATACCGGTGACGATAGCGCCTTCTTGCAGTGTTTTGACCAACTCTTCACGCTCAGCGCTGTACTCGCTTTCGACTACCGCACGACGGGACAACACAACGTTATTGCGTTTTTGGTCAATTTTGATGACTTTGAATTCCAGATCGCGGTTTTCCAGGAACTGAGTATCGCGAATAGGACGTACGTCAACCAAAGAACCCGGCAGGAACGCACGCAGTGCACCAACCGCCACGGTGAAACCACCACGCACTTTGCCGTTGATGCGGCCAATAACGGTTTCTTGTGTTTCGTAGGCCTTTTCCAGCTCTGTCCAGGCTTTGCTCTTCTTGGCTTTATCGCGGGAAAGCAGAGTCGAACCCAAACCGTCCTCAAACATATCGAGCGCCACTTCGATTTCATCGCCGACGTTGACTTCCAGATCGCCATCCGCATTCAAAAACTGCCATTTCGGAATCACGCCTTCCGATTTGGCATGAGTGCTGACGATAACGAACTCGTTTTCGATATCGATGACAGTCCCCGTTAACATGGCACCAGGACGCATTTCAGTCTTGGCAAAACTCTCTTCTAATAACTCTGCAAAGCTTTCGCTCATTTTTTTACTTTCCCAAACTTGTTAAAACTCAAACAAGCTTTTGTTTATCAATAAAATTAAAAAAAGCCGCCGTACGGCGACCGCCAAAAATCAGTTCCTGCGAACCAAATCCATTACCGCTTCGATCACTTGCCGGATGCTTAGACTTGAGGAATCAATATAAGTCGCGCCTTCCGGCACTGTTAACGGAGCCGTCGCCCGTTGGCTATCTCGCCGGTCGCGCTCTTCAATCTCTCGGGTAATCTGCATAAGGTTAGCATCGATTCCCTTCTCGATCAACTGCTTATATCTTCGACTAGCCCGCTCTTCGGCGCTGGCCGTCAAATATACCTTGAATTTTGCGTCGGGAAAAACCACGCTACCCATGTCGCGACCGTCCGCCACTAATCCCGGCGCTTGCCGAAAATCCTTTTGTTTTTGCAACAATACCGCTCTGACCTCGGGATAAGCCGCCACCACCGACGCGACTTTTCCTGTGGTTTCGGTCCCCAGTTGACCGGTGATGTCGATACCGTTCAATCTAACGACCAGCTCGTCGCCACAATCAAATTCCAGCTGCATGTTTTCGGCGACGCTTGCGATATCGGCCACATTTTCCAGCGCCACGCCCGCTTGCAAAACGGCAATCGCCAACGACCGATAAATCGAACCGCTGTCCAGATAATTCCAGTTCAGAAGTTTGGCAACAGCCCGGCTGACGGTACCTTTACCGGCCCCGCTGGGACCATCTATAGTCAATATAGGAACGTGCATATTCAAAGCATGTTTAGTTTCAAGCCCAATTGCGCCGCCAACTCCGGAAACTCTTTGAAAGAGGTATTGACGTTGGCGCAATCCTTGATCGTTATCGGCGCGCTTGCGCGCAGACCGGCAATCGAAAACGACATCGCGATACGATGATCGCCATGAGAATCAACTTCTCCGCCGCCGATATTGCCTCCGCCTTGAATCACCATGCCGTCTTCGGTCGCCTCGGCGTCGACACCGAGAACTTGCAGTCCGTCCGCCATGACTTGAATACGGTCGGATTCTTTGACGCGCAATTCCTTGGCGCCGGTTAACACGGTTCGGCCTTCGGCGCAGGCTGCGGCGACAAACAATACCGGAAACTCGTCGATTGCCAGCGGCACCAATTCTTCCGGAATATTAATTCCCTTCAATTGGGCGGAACGCACCCGAATATCGGCCACCGGCTCGCCGCCGACTTCGCGTTCATTCAACAACTCGATGTTCCCGCCCATCAAACGCAAAATATCGATCACGCCGGTACGGGTAGGATTAATGCCCACGTGTATCAAGGTTACATCCGATTCAGGTGCGATGCTGGCGCCGACCAAGAAAAAAGCCGCCGACGAAATATCGCTGGGCACGTCGATTTCGGTCGCGGTCAATCTGCCTTGATTGTTGATTTTCGCGGTACTGCCTTCGCGTACGATCGGATAACCGAAACCGTTCAACATGCGCTCGGTATGATCGCGGGTCGGGGCCGGCTCGGTGACGCTGGTTTCGCCTTCGGCGTACATGCCGGCCAACAATAGGCATGATTTGACCTGGGCGCTGGCGATCGGCATATCGTAATGCATGCCTTGCAATTTGCCGGCTTGACCCTTGATATGCAGAGGCGCGGTGCCGTCCGACTGGGTCTCGATCACGGCACCCATTTGCGCCAACGGCTGAGTGACCCGCTTCATCGGGCGAGATTCCAAGGACTTATCGCCGGTCAAGGTGCAATCGAAAGCCTGACCCGCCAAAAGACCGCTCAACAAGCGCATGGAGGTACCGGAATTACCCAAATACAAAGGTTTTTCCGGCGCTTTCAAGCCGTGTTTGCCGACACCGTGTATCGTGACTTCGCCGTTCTCCGGTCCTTCGATTTGGACGCCCATCGCACGGAAGGCTTCCAGCGTGGACATGGCGTCTTCGGCATTCAAAAAGCCGCGCACATGAGTAACACCGTCGGCGATTGAACCCAACATGATCGAACGGTGCGACATAGACTTATCGCCGGGCACGCGAATTTCACCGCGCAAACGTCCGCCAGGTTGAACCTGAAAAGTAATGGATTGTGACATAGTAATTTTCTTATTGATCGTCAAAAGTATCGAGAAATCGTTGCCGTGCTTCTCTGGCATAGGTAAAGGTATCGAACAGTTGTTGGACCTGATCGCCCGCCAGTAATTGCTCGATATGGCTCAATTCGTCTTTAAACTGTTGAATCAGCGGAATCAGTTCATGCTTATTGGCCAGACAAATATCCAACCACATGGTCGGGTCGCTGGAAGCAATACGGCTGAAATCCTTAAAACCGCCGGCGGCATATTGAAAAATTTCGCGCTGTTCGTCTTTGCGCCCCAACAGCCCCACCAGGGCAAAAGCCAAAACGTGAGGCAAATGACTAGTCGCCGCCAATACGGTATCGTGGTGTTCCACACTCATACGCGCGACACTGGAGCCGATTCGCTCCCAAAACTCGGTGATTTTAGCGACTGCTAGCGGATCGGTCTCCGCCAAGGGCGTGATGATCAAGCGGCGATTTTGAAACAAATCGGCCTTAGCCGCTTCAACACCGCTACGCTCGGCGCCCGCAATCGGATGGGCCGGGACAAAGTTGGCAGGCACATGGCCGAATACGGCCTTGATTGCCGCCACCACACTCGCTTTAGTGCTGCCGGCATCGGTATAAATCGCGTCCTTATTCCAATACGGCTTGAGTTGCTCAAATATGCTTTTCATGGTGCCGACCGGCGTTGCAACGATCACCAAATCGGCACCAGCCAGAGCCTCACCGATATCGTTATAAAACGCGTCGATAACGCCTAATTGCTTGGCTTTTTGCAGATTAGGCAAGTTTTTTTCGCGCCCATAGGCCACGATGTTCCGACACAGCCCCCGGTCGCGCGCAGCCCGGGCGACCGAACCGCCGATTAGGCCGGTCCCGATAATGCATAAGCGCTCAAACACCACGCAATACCTCGCCTAACGCGGTGATAAATATCCGATTTTCGCGTTGGGTACCAATACTGATCCGCAAATGCCGAGGCATTTCGTAATTGGCCACCGGTCGCACGATGACGCCTTTTTTCAACAGCGCCTCGTAAACCGGCAATGCGTCGCGCTTAATGTCGACCGATACGAAGTTAGCCGACGACGGAATCCATTCCAGCCCCAAGTCTTCGAACGCCGCCGTCAACTGTGCCATGCCGGCGTTGTTGGCCGAAATCGTTTGCGCCAAATAATCGTGGTCGCTTAATGCCGCTTCAGCCGCAGCCAACGCCAGCATATTGCTGTTAAAGGGTTGCCTGACGCGGTTTAACAGGTCGGCCACATCGAACGAGGAAATGCCGAACCCGATGCGCAAACCGGCCAAGCCATAGGCTTTGGAAAAGGTCCGCGTAATCACGAGATTCGGATACTTGTCCGGCCAAGCCAACGATTCCGTTCTGACCGCCGGGTCGACGAATTCATAATAAGCCTCGTCCAACACACAAAGAACGTGAGCGGGCAAAGCAGCGACAAAGCTTTCCAATTCGTCTTGCGGCAACAAGGTACCGGTCGGATTGTTCGGATTGGCAATAAATACCACCCGAGTCTTAGGACTGAGCGCGGCCAGCATCGCCTTTAAATCGTGACCGAAATCTTTCGCCGGTACGACGACGGCTTTTGCTCCTACCGCCTGAGTCAAAATCGGATACAAGGCAAAAGCGTGTTGAGAAAATACGATCTCATGCTCGGGTGTCACAAAAGTACGCATGACCAATTCCAGTATTTCGCTGGAACCGTTGCCTAAAGTAATTTGCTCGGCGGCCACGCTCAGCCTAGCCGACAATGCCGATTTCAATGCGAAGCCGCTGCCGTCCGGATAACGCGTCAACTCAGCCATTGTATGTTGAATGGCTTCGGCCACTTTCTTGCCGGTACCGAGCGGGTTTTCATTGGAAGCCAATTTGACGACTTCGTTCAACCCCAACTCGCGCTGCAATTCCTCAGCCGGTTTTCCCGGTACATAAGGCATCAATTGTTGTACGCCGGCGGTGGCAAGCTCTAAAAAATTATTCATGAAAAATTAAATGACGGCTTTTGGATACGAACCCAATATTTTCAACATCTTAACACTGTCTTGCAGCACTTGCAGCGCTTTGCCGACGGCTGGATCGTCGCAATGTCCTTCGATATCGATAAAAAATACATATTCCCACAGACCTTGTCTGGACGGACGCGATTCGATGTGGGTCATACTGATGCCGTATTGGGCAAAAGGCGCGAGTATCTTATGCAGGGCGCCGGATTGATTGCCGGTGGAAACCAATATCGAGGTTTTGTCCAGGCCTGTCGACAATGGTTGCTGATTACCGATGACTATAAAGCGCGTGGTATTATTGGCTTCATCCTCGATATGTTTCTCGATGACGTTCAAATCATATAATTCCGCAGCCATCAAACCGGCGATAGCGGCCTTGCTGTGATCTAAGGAAGCCAATCGCGCGGCTTCCGCGTTGCTACTGACCGCCGTACATTGAACACCCGGCAAATAGGTATTCAGCCACTGCCTGCATTGGGCAAGGGATTGCTGGTGTGAAAATATTTCGTTGATTCCAAGTAAGGAATCCATTTTACCCAGCAGATTCTGATGCACCCGAATCTCTACTTCGCCGCATATCTTAAGCGGACTATCGATGAATCTATCCAAGGTATGCGCAATAACGCCCTCGGTCGAATTTTCGACCGGCACCACGCCAAATTGGCAATGTCCGGTTTCGACGGATTGAAATATTCCATGAATGGTCGATACAGGAATGCCGTTGACTGCATGCCCGAAATGTTTGTAAGTCGCTTGCTGGGTAAACGTACCCTCCGGCCCTAAAAATGCCACATCCAACGGCTTTTCCAGCGCCAAACAGGCGGACATTACCTCGCGAAACAAATGGGCAGCGGTATCGTCGCTCAAGGGCCCCGAATTCAATTCTTTAATACGGCGCAAGACCTCGGCTTCGCGGTCCGGACGGTAAAAACTGCCGGTTTCGCCTTCGGCTTGCTTGGTACGCGCTACTTCGATGGCGCATTGCGCCCGCTGATTGATCAAGCTGAGGATATGCCGATCGAGCTCGTCGATACGAGCCCGCAACTCCGGCAAAGGGATAATTTCCGCCATGCCGGATTAATGAGTGCGTTCGAATTCAGCCATGAATTCGATCAAAGCATCGACTCCGGCTTCCGGCATCGCATTATAAATACTGGCGCGCATGCCACCAACCGACCGATGGCCTTTCAGCGTACTTAGACCGTTTTTTTCGGCAGAAGCTAGAAATTCTTTGTCTAATTCCGGGTTAGCCAATACAAACGGCACATTCATGCGCGAACGGCATTCTTTAGCAACCGGATTACTGTAGAGACTGGATTGATCGATTGCTTGATACAGTTTCTCGGCTTTAACGATGTTGCGCCGTTCAATAGCCGCAATGCCGCCTTCGGCTTTCAGCCACTGCAGCACCAAACCCAATAAATACCAGTTATAAGTGGCTGGCGTATTCAACATGGAATCGTTTTTGACTTGTTGGGCATAATCGAATACCGACGGAACCGATTTCGGCGCCAAACCGATTAAATCGTCGCGGACGATAACCACGGTAACACCCGACGGCCCCATATTTTTTTGCGTACCGGCATAAATTAAACCGTAACGACTGACATCGACCGGGCGCGACAAGATATTGGAGGACATATCGCAAACCAAAGGCAAACCTTTTGAGTCGGGAATATCGTTGAATTCGACGCCATGTATAGTTTCGTTGGAGGTATAGTGCAGATAGGCCGCATCGGTGTCGACAGCCCAATGCTCTTCACTTGGGATTGTCGTAAACGCGGTATCCTTGGAGCTGGCAGCGATACCCACCTCGCAGTACTTGCTCGCTTCTTCGACGGCCTTGCTTGACCAGGCACCGGTATTGACATAGCAAGCCTTGCGCTTACCGTTCAATATGTTTTGCGGAATCATCGCAAATTGCGCGGTGGCACCGCCCTGTAGGAACAGAACCTGGTAGTTGCTCGGAACCGCCATAAGCTCGATCAGGTCGTTTTTCATGGTCTCGGCAATCGACATAAACGCCTTGCCGCGGTGACTCATTTCCATCACCGACATCCCGGTGCCTTGCCAATCGAGCATTTCTTGTTGCGCTTTCCGCAATACGGCTTCCGGCAACATCGACGGGCCGGCACTAAAATTGTAAATCCTTGCCATTATTCTTCTCCGCCGGAATCGGCTTCATCACTTGATAAATCGTTTTCGTCGTCCGCTTCGTCGTCCAAACCTTCGATGCGATCGACACCGACCACTTTTTCATCCTTATCCAAGCGAATGACGGTAACGCCCTGGGTGTTTCTCCCTACGACGGAAATTTCTTTGACGCGAGTTCTAACCAGAGTACCGGCGTCGGTGATCAACATGATCTCGTCATTATCGTTAACCAATACCGCGCCGACCACCGCGCCGTTGCGCTCCGAAGTCTGAATCGCAATCAGGCCTTGACCGCCCCGCTTATGCTGGGTGAACTCTTCAAGCCGGGTGCGCTTGCCGTAGCCGTTTTCGGTGATATTCAGAACCGTGCCTTCCGCCGAAATAATCAGCGAAATCACTCTAGCGCCTTCCTGCAAACGAATACCGCGCACCCCGGCCGCCGTTCTTCCCATCGGGCGCACATCGGTTTCGTTAAAGCACACCGCCTTCCCGTCGCTGCTGAATAACAGTACGTTTTGCCGGCCGTCGGTCAAAGCGACGCCGACCAGCGTATCGTTTTCACGCAAATCGATGGCAATTTTACCTTTAGCCAGCTGATAAGCAAATTCGGTCAGCGGCGTTTTCTTCACCGTGCCGGACGCGGTGGCCATGAAGACGAATTTATCTTCGCCGTACTCGCGTACCGGCAGCATCGCATTGATTTTCTCGCCCTCTTCCAATGGCAACAGATTCACGAACGGTTTACCGCGCGAAGCCCGACTCGCGACCGGCAATTCGTAGACTTTCAGCCAGTAGACCTTCCCTCGCGATGAGAAGCACAAAATCGTGTCATGGGTATTGGCAATGATCAGCTTGTCGATAAAATCGTTATCCTTGGTAGCGGCCGCGGACTTGCCTCGACCGCCGCGGCGCTGCGCCCTGTAGTCGCCCAGCGGCTGAGTCTTGACATAGCCCTCATGCGACATGGTGACCACCATATCTTCCTCGGTGATTAAGTCCTCGGCCGATAGATTGGAATAGTCCTGAATGATTTCCGTGCGACGCGGATCTTCGTACTGGTCTTTAATCTCTTCCAGTTCTTCTTTGATGACTTCCATCAAACGGTCGTCACTACCGAGTATATGCAAATACTCGTCGATCATCTCAAGCAGCTCTTTGTACTCATTAACTATTTTTTCTTGCTCCAAACCGGTCAAGCGGTGCAGACGCAAATCCAAGATTGCCTGTGCTTGGGCTTCCGACAAACGGTAACTACCGTCATGCAAACCGAACTCAGGCATCAAGTCTTCCGGACGGGAGCGGTCGGCATCGGCTCTATCCAACAGACTGGCGACGAGGCCGGCATTCCAAGTTCTAGCCAATAAACCGGTTCTGGCTTCTTGCGGGTTCGGCGAGGTCTTGATCAGCTCGATCATCTCGTCGATATTGGCCAAGGCTACGGCCAAGCCTTCCAGGATATGCGCCCTTTCCCGCGCCTTGCGCAAGTTGTAAATGGTTCTACGGGTGACGATTTCTCGGCGATGATCGATAAAAGCCAGCAGAATCTCTTTCAAATTCATGCAATGCGGCCGGCCGTCATACAAGGCCACCATATTGATGCCGAACACCGTCTGCATTTGCGTTTGTTTGTACAGGTTGTTCAGCACCACATCCGGCACTTCGCCGCGGCGCAACTCGACGACCATGCGCATGCCATCCTTATCCGACTCGTCACGCAAACCGGAAATGCCCTCCAGCTTGCCGTCCTTGACCAATTCGGCGATTTTTTCCAACAAACGGGCTTTGTTGACCTGATAGGGCAGTTCGGTCGCGATAATCGCTTGCCGGCCGCCGTCGCCGATCTCTTCGAAATGGCAGCGCGCGCGCAAATAAATCCGCCCACGGCCGCTGGAATAGGCTTCGTAGATGCCGTCCGCACCGTTGATAATGCCGGAAGTCGGAAAATCCGGTCCGGGTACGATTTGCATCAATTCCTGAATGGTCAGCTCACCATTGCCGATTAATGCCAAACAGGCGCTGACGACTTCGCCCAAATTATGCGGAGGGATATTGGTGGCCATACCGACCGCGATACCTGACGAACCGTTGATTAGCAGAGTCGGAATGCGGGTAGGCATGACAGTCGGTTCGGATTCCGACTCGTCGTAGTTAGGGGCAAAATCGACGGTTTCCTTATCGATATCGGCCAGTAATTCATGCGCGATTTTCGACATGCGCACTTCGGTGTAACGCATTGCCGCCGGCGAATCGCCATCGACCGAACCGAAGTTGCCTTGGCCGTCGATCAGCATATAGCGCAACGAGAACGGTTGCGCCATCCGGACGATGGTGTCGTAAACCGCCGTATCGCCATGCGGATGATACTTACCGATGACGTCACCGACCACACGAGCCGATTTTTTATACGGCTTGTTCCAATCGTTACCCAGTTCGCTCATCGCGTACAACACGCGCCGGTGCACCGGTTTTAAGCCATCACGAACGTCGGGAAGCGCTCTACCGACGATTACGCTCATCGCGTAATCGAGGTAGGATTGTTTCATTTCATCCTCAAGATGAACGGGAATAATTTCTTTGGCGAAGTCTGACATGTTCCGTGGTTTCAATTCATCCTAGCGTTCTGGCCGGATGGGAAAGCCTCTAGCATTACATCCGTTTAGTGCTAGCGAAGTGTTTTAAGAGCGCGTAATTATAGCAAATGCCGAAGAATCTGCTCAGGCAAATATCTCTTCGAAGAAGTTCTGCATCGCCCGCCAGGACCGCCGGTCCGCGGCCGGCTGATAGACGGTACCGAAGCTTGGGTCGTTGGCAACCGGATTGGTAAAAGCATGCATCGTGTTGCCGTAAACATGGATCTGCCAGTCGGCAGCCGCTGCAGTCAATTCGGTTTGCAAGGCCAAAACCTGTTCGGGCGGCACCATAGGGTCATCATGACCGTGCAAGGCCAACACTTTGGCTTTGATTTTGGGTTCCGGAATATTTTCCGGCGCCACAAACAAGCCGTGAAAGGCGATAACCCCGCGTATGTCGGCGCCGGTGCGGGCCAAATCGAGTGCACACAATCCCCCGAAACAAAAGCCCATCGCGGCGATTTTGCCGTTGTCTGCCCACGGCATTAATTTGACCGTATTCAATGCCGCCAGCAGACGCTGTTGCAGCTTGGCGCGATCTTCCATGAAAGGAGCCATCAATCGGCTGTTTTCTTCCGCCGAGTTGCCGCGTATACCTTTACCGTACATATCGGTGGCGAAACCCAAATAACCCATCTCCGCTAACTTGACGGCCTTGTTGGCGACAAATTCGTCCCGCCCGCCCCAGGCATGATGTATAAGCACTACCGGCCGGACACCTTCTATGGCATCGTCATAAGCAAAAAAGCCCTCTAACAAGGTTTCGCCATCTAAATAATCGACGGTATTGGATACGATCGCCATAACATTACCTCCTCTTCATATTGTCAATAGACCCTCGCGGCGCAAGGTTTCGATAAAACCTGCGGATGCAGCTTCCACCATGTCCAGTACTCGTTCAAAACCGTATGAACCACCATAGTAAGGGTCAGGCACATCACGTTGCTGCAAATGCGGCGCATAATCCAAGAAATACCGTATTTTATGCTTATGATCGTCCGGGCAAGCGTTATACATGATGGCGTGATTATCGCCATCCATCACCAAGATGTAATCAAAATTTTCGAAGTCGTCGCCCTTGACCTTTCGAGCTCTGAGATGTTTCAACTCCACCCCCCGCTCACGAGCGGCCTTTTGAGCCCTTAAATCCGGAGCATCGCCGATATGGTAGGCGTGTGTACCGGCGGAATCGACCGTAAACGCATGAACCAAATCTTGCGCTTCCAATACCGACATGAATACGCCTTCGGCAGTTGGCGATCGGCAGATATTGCCCATGCAGACAAAAAGAACCTTTATTTTATTCATATCAAACAATAACTTGTAACCGAAAACAACAGCAAGCGTTATGATTTAACCGCCGCCCTCAAATCTAATAAAGTCAGACACTTAAGTCATTATTTTTGGGAAAACGACGGCGAATTGCCGTCATTATAACTGTTGCGGCCGAAATCGACTAAATCGCAACGCAGCCGACGGTTTCGTCAAAATGGCCGTTCATTGCATTTTGAGCCCGGCACCGGGAACCACAGATTTAATGATCGTTTGCTTTACGTGGTCGGCGGTAACCGTTGGCCGCGGCCCGACCATAAAGCCGGCAAAAACCTTGAAAGGGGCTGATAGAACGCTTGGGCCAAGCGTTCGGATTCTCGTAGCTTATAGCTCGTTTACCGGCTTCAGCGGCTGCTATATCCGGCATAACGCTTTCCGTCCGGCATTCATTTCTTTCAAACTACGGTCTTCTTTACAAACCAATTACAGTTGACAGCCCCCCATGCCCGTCTAGTATTGCTGATGCAGCATTACCATCGACCGATCAGAGGTATTCAAATGTTTTATCAATTTCTACGGCGTATCTCGTATGCAAGTTCCATACTGTCTCTGGCATCCATCGCTCTATTTCCGAATTTTGCCGGTGCCGTCCCGCCCAAACTGCCGCATCAAGCCCGAATTCACGTGGCGCCCTTCAGAGTCATAAAAATCGAACATCAGGGACTAACTGCCTTAGCACAAGCACGTTACACCACCGTTGATAATCCGGCCAACCATGAAACGACCGCTTTTCCCGGTGTCGCGCAACTTATTCTCGACAGAAGCGATTTTACGGTCGGTTGTACCGGAACCTTATTATCCACTCGTATACATATCCTTACGGCCGCGCACTGCGTCACGGATGAATCCGGATCCGACGTTTTTAACTCGGGCACGGCCACGTTTTCGATAAACGGCGCCGATGAGGTAATCGACGTAATTGGCGTGAATATTCACCCGGATTGGGATGGCGACTTTCTCAGGGGAAACGACATTGCCGTGTTGACATTATCCGCCGAAGCCGGCGTAACCGGCTATGACATCGACAGAAACCCCAAAGACGACGTCGCATCGATCAGCGAGAAAATCGGATTTGGCGTATCCGGTTTCGGGACCGAGGGCTACGACGATTTGACCTATGCTTACGGCACTAAAAGGAACGGACAAAATAAATACGATGCGCTTGCAGATACCATGCTGCAAGCGCTGGGTTTACGCCCACGGCGCGATTTTGTCACAGGTTCCGTGCTTCAATCCGACTTCGATGACGGATTGGACGCTCACGACGCCTTCGGTTTTTTCTTCGGCATTTCGGACTTGGGACTGGGCTATGATGAAGTCATCTCCGCGCCGGGCGATTCCGGCGGGCCGACTATCAAAGGCGGTGTTGTTCAAGGCGTGACCTCTTACGGTATCACGCTTAGCTTCGCCGGCGGATCGACCTCCGACGTCACTTCAAACGAAATAGACAGCAGTTTCGGCGAATTTTCGGGTGACACGCGCGTCTCAAAGTATGCGAACTGGATCGATTCCGTCACCGGAAATAGTTCCGCCGATACCGGAACCGGCGCCGGTTGCAGTCCCGGCCAAGCGCGCAAAGGGAACTGCTAGTCTATCGTCCTACGGTGTGGACACCCTAAGCGGGTGCCCACACCCGACGGTTATCAAGCGAAACGGATATTCAGCCTTCTCCTATCAAACGACACTCATCGAGGCGTCTCACGACCACTTCGAAGATGTATCGCCCAAAGCATACCCGTGAAAACATTCTAATCATCCGCATAAATCGATAAAGTTTTCAACGTAATAGCCGATAGATTGTAAGCTATACTTCTTGTGGCCCGGCTTTGGCGAAGCAAAAGGCCACGGCAAAATAACAATAAATTAAGACAAGTTGGAGGAGTTTGGGATGTTGATGATGAACTGGCATTCAGTGGGAGTAAAAGTAGTGGCTATCACTATGACAGTACTCACCATCGTAGGTATAGGGATTTTGATTGTATTCGCGACCTTCCAAAAACAAGACCTGATCAATCAAAAAATAGAATCGTCGCGCCAGTTGCTTATCGTTTCGGAATCGATCCGGGACAATGTCGTGAAAAAATGGGAAAGCGGCTTGTATTCCCCCGAAAGCTTGGTTAATTTAACTCAAAATAAGAGTTCTGCCGAAGCTCGACGAATCATCCTAGAGACAGTCCCGACCGCAAACGCATGGGCTGTAATCGAAACCAAGGCCAAAGAAGGCGGCTTCCGCTTCAAAGCCCCTGCCCTCAATCCACGCAACCCTCCGAGAAACCTACCCGACGAAACCGAACGCAAAGTTCTGGACCTGTTTGCGAATGACCCGGCGTTGACGGAATACAGTGTCGTCGATGACGCAAAGCAAGAGATTCGTTACTTCCGACCGGTAAAAATGGTCAAGCAATGCGAGCTTTGCCATGGCGACCCCGCCACTTCGCAGGCACTTTGGAATAACGACCAAGGTAAAGATTTGCTGGGTTACCCGATGGAAAACCGCCGCGCGGGCGATTTACATGGCGCCTTTGAAATCATCACGCCGTTCGATGTCGCGCTAGCCGATTATCAAAAAGAAATTTATTACGCCATCGGCTTCCTGCTGCTTGGATTAATTGTGATTGGCTTTACCGGTTATTTCGTCATGAACTCCATCATTATTAGCCCGCTAACCGAACTGGCGCTGAACCTTCAACAAATTTGCAGCGGCGAAGGCAATTTGCGAGCCCGGCTGAACGCCCAAGGTAAATCGGAATTCGCCTGGGTTGCCTCAAGCTTTAACTCCTTCGTCAAAAAAATCGCTAAAACCGTGGACGAAATCAGTGTAACCAGTGAAAAATTGGCCAATGCTTCACATAAACTAGCGAACATCACCCAAACCACGCAGAAAGGAGTGGAACGGCAGCTACAGGAAACCACCTTGGTGGCAAATGCGATGAAACAAATGACCTCGACCGTGCAAGAAGTCGCCCGTAATGCGGTTAGAGCCTCCGAAGCTGCCGAGACGGCGGAACATGTAGCTACTTCCGGCAAAAACATCGTCAAAGATGCGGTCAACGGCATCAACAGCTTGGCCACCGAAGTTGAGAATGCCGCGAACGTGATCCACGAACTGGAAAACGACAGCAATAGCATCGGCGAAGTATTAGGCGTAATCCAAGGGATTGCCGAGCAAACCAATCTGCTGGCCCTTAATGCCGCGATCGAAGCGGCGCGTGCCGGCGAACAGGGGCGCGGCTTTGCCGTAGTTGCCGACGAAGTCAGAACCTTGGCCAGCCGCACACAAAATTCAACCTTGGAAATCCAGCAAACCATAGAACGATTGCAAGGTCGTGCCAAACAAGCCGTATCGGTGATGGACAATGGCCGGAAAAGAGCGGCTTCCAGCGTGGATCAAGCCGCATCGGCCGGGGAATCGATTACCTCCATAAGTGAAAGAATCGATACTATCAACGACATGAACAACCAAATCGCCAGTGCGGCCGAAGAGCAAACTGCCGTTGCGGAGGAAATAAACCACAATATCAGCAACATTGGTCATGTTTCCGAAGAAACTGCAATTGGCGCGAAAAGTACGGCTGAAGCTTGCAACGAACTGCTCGAGCTTGCCAACCAATTGCGCACGACGGTCGGTAGTTTTAGAACATGATGGAGTGCGACCCATTCCGCGGACTTACCAAACCGTAGTAAATCGGCGCGTTTTACTAAAAACCCGGCCCTTCGGTATTTTCCGCTTCATCGCCGACTAGGGCGTCGAGCGGGGCGAGCGCATGCCGGCAATGCGGCTTTTATCCCAGTCCGCCCATTTGTCGTCCGGCTAGCAAACTTCTCTGCAAGGCATTGTCGCTGACCCACAAATCGCCGGACAACAATCTGGCGATTTGCTCCTTCAATTCCGGATTTCTGTTCGCCTCGAAAAACAGGTTGTGCACGATGTTGGATTGATAAAAGCGCTCGACAAACAAACGCATCGTGTTGAAGCCCAATAAATAAGCTTCGTCGTCTTCGGCATGCAGGCCCGGGTCGGATTCGTTGCCGCCGGTCAAGCCTAGGTGCACGCGGTCCGCCACCCGGGCGGCACCGGTGAACGCCAAAAACACCCCTGAAGAAAACACCGGGTCCAGAAAGCCGGCAGCATCGCCGCAGCAAGCGTAGCGCAGGCCGTAACGGTTTTTGTTGCTGTAGCTGAAGTCCGCCTCAACCCTAACCGGGGCCGATTGCTCCGCCCCGGCCAAAAGCTGTTGCAGAACCGGCGATGCCTTCAGATAGCGGTACAGCAGCTCTTCGACCTCGCAGTCTTTCGGCCGTTCTTTTTGCACCACCAAGCCGACGCTCAGGCGCCGGCCGGATAACGGGATGATCCAGATCCAGCCGATATCGACCACCGGCACGTAGATGCTGCCGGAACGAAACAACTCGTCCGCCGCCTCGCCCGGCTGAATATTCTTAAAATGCGTGTAAACGGCAAATTTCCCAAGATTTTCGATGCGGTCGATACTGCGTTCCTTCTTCCCCATCAACGCGGCGCGTCCGGTCGCATCGATCAGATAACGGCAGCGATAGCCGGCCTTGTCCGACAACACGCCGACGCCGTCCGCCCGGCAGTCGACTTCCAGCACTTTTTCTTGTTGATGCGTTTCGACCCCGTGTTTGGCGGCATTTTCAAACAATAACTGATCGAAGGGCGCGCGTTCGAGCTGGTAAGTCTTACGATAAACGCTGAGCGGG
The DNA here is from genome assembly GCF_054172045.1 of Methylomonas sp. MgM2. Classification (NCBI taxonomy): domain Bacteria; kingdom Pseudomonadati; phylum Pseudomonadota; class Gammaproteobacteria; order Methylococcales; family Methylococcaceae; genus Methylomonas; species Methylomonas sp. MgM2. Next base: position 55,506 of record NZ_JBSYXO010000013.1, read on the forward strand.
AAATACATGCTTTGGCCGCCGGCTTCGTCCATGAACACCGCGCCGCTCTTGAACTGGTTGCCGCAGCTCCAATCGATGCCCAGACGCTGCACCACCGGTTCGCTGAACGGCAGCATCGATTCGCCGATATGAAAACGCGGATGCCGGTCCCTCTCTATCAGCAATACCCTATGCCCGTGTTGCGCAAGCAGGGTTGCCGCGGTCGAACCGGCCGGGCCGCCGCCGACCACTACAACGTCATAATCGAAACCGTTTTGCATATGATTTAATTACCTTCTAAAGCGCAGCTGGTTCGTTATTTGGCAAATCCGTCTTCCGCCGGGTCGTAAACGGCTCTGTGCACTTTCCAATGCACGCCGCCCACGCCGGCACCGGTATAGGTCACGGTGCCCACTCCTTTATAAAATTCGTCGGTACGCATCACGTCCGGGCCGAAATAAAACGGGATCCAGGCTTTGCCGGTTTGATAAGACTTGGTATCGCCAGGCTGTCCCAAAATTTCGTGCACCTGGCCTTGCGTCATGCCCAATTGGATTTTGGCAAAGGCACTATCGGGCGGAATATTGCCGATGATGCCCGCGTCCGGCGCCTTCGCCGACGCCGCGGCCGGTTGAGATGCCGCTTGCGCCGGCGTTTTGTTTGAAGACGCGCAACCCGCGCCGATGGCGAGTGCTAGCAGAATGACCCCATGTTTGTTGTATTGCACGATGACTCCTAATTTTATTTGAACTAAAGGGATGGTTGAACTGATCGCCTAGCGACCGGAGCGCTTGCCGATGCAACCGACCCGTGCCTAAGCCCCTATGTCGACGACCCAAGCGGCCGAAAGCGGCAATGCATCGGTTTCGCATTGATTCGCAACCCTATCCAGCAACGGAATTGCATTCAAGACCGGCATCGCCTCTGCCAAGGCCGTCCAAGACCGCGGGAACTCTGCTGCCTGCCGCCGGGGCCTGCAAAGCCGTGTAATATTACCTTCAACTGCACCTGCCGCCAATATCAGAGCCGTCGCGAAGCCCGGACGACCGCTACCGGGCATCAAATAACCCGGACAGCGCTCGTCGTAGCAAACCAATAATATTTCTCCGCCGTAACAAGCCAGTTGGCACCATGCTTCCAACAGTCCCATCGCAACCGTGTCCCGCCCGGCCGCCAGCGCGCTGGCGGCTTGCGTGCAGCGATGAGCGATGCTCCAATAGCCGGCGGCGGTATTTTGCACCGAATTATGAAAAGCGCTGGGCGAAATCAGGCCGTCGGGTTTAACCAGTTCAGTGCAGATGTGATCGGTAGTTTGAATCTCGCCGGCCACACTGGCGAAAATCGCGGGCAATTCCGCCGGTGAACGGCCGGTAAGATGACAGACTTCGGTCGCCACACTAAAGGTCAATTGCATGGCTTCGCTACTGCGCCGCCGCAACGCGGCGGGAATGGTATCACGCAGAATGTCGCCGCACGGAAACGGCAATTGCCGCCGCAGCTCGGCATCGGGCGAACAGGCGGCGAAGCCCAGCACACTCATGCATCGCATCAAGCGGCCTCCAATAACACGCAGGCATTGTTGCCGCCGAAGCCAAAGGCGTTGCTCAGCAATAGCCGTGGCTGCCGGTTCAGCACCGGCGCGGCGATGAGCGGCAACCCGAACTCCGGATCGGCCTGCAACAAACCGCAGGTACCGGGCAGGAATCCTCGCTCCAGGGCCAACAAACTGACGACCGCCTCGACCGCTCCGGCCGCCCCCAGCGTATGGCCCAGTATGCCTTTTACACCGCTACATAGCGGCGGATGCGGAAATAATCCGGCCACCGCTTTGGCTTCGGATTGGTCGTTCAAGCGACTGGCCGTTGCATGCAAATTAATGTAATCGACCTGCTCCGATTCGCGTCCGGCCAGCGTTAAGGCCCGGGCCATGGCGTCGGCTGCGCCGGCACCTTCGGGATGCGGCGCGCTCATGTGGTAGGCATCCGACGACTCTCCCACCGCCAGTAAGCGCGGCCTGCCGGCAGTGTCCGACTCGGCCCGTTCCAACAAAATCAGCGCCGCGCCTTCGCCGATATTGATACCTTTTCGTTCGGCATCCATGGGCCGACAGGGTTCCGGCGCAACCAATTGCAAACTGTTAAAGCCGCGTAGAGTCAAGCGGCATAGGCTATCGACACCGGCCACCAGCACCGCGTCGCAGACATCGGCCTGAATCAGGCGTTGTCCCGCGCCCAAAGCCTTGGCGCTCGACGAACATGCCGTCGATATCGCGTAACACGGCCCTTGCAGACCCAGTTCCAGCTTCAGGAATTCGGCGGTGGCCTGCGCGGTATGGGTTTTCAGAAATTCGAATTCGACCGGCATCGCGCCGTTGCGGAATAAATCGGCATAGGCGTTCTCGGTATCGTAGATGCCCGAAGTGCTGGTGCCCAGTATCAATCCGACCCGATCCGCCCCGTAGCGGGCAAGTACCTTTTCGACATCCCGGCGGAAACACCCCTGCTCCAACGCCAGCAACGCCAAACGGGCGTTGCGGCAATCGTAAGCTTTCAGATCGGAACGAATTTTCGGTAAAGGCGTTAGGACTTCACCGACCACGGTTTCGAAAGGAAGCTCGAACAATGTCAGCGCTTTCAGGCAGGTTTGATTGGCAATCAGCTTGCCGTATAAAGCTTCCACGTCGTCGCCCGCGGCGCTGGCACATTGATAGGCCGAAACGGCCACCGGACTGAGTTCTGGCTTGATGGTCATGGTGCGTTCGGTTTGGTTATCAGTAACGGACACAATAGAAAGCCCACGCCGACGCCCAGCGTGACGGACAAGGCCAATATCGGCAGGGTCGGCGTTTTGCCCAAACCCAAGGCCCCGAACGATACCAGCGTGGTCAGCGTCGATGCGGCTATGCCATGGTAAGTCACGTCGGCATCGCGTCCGCGGTTTTCGACGAAAAATATACCGTAATCTACGCACAATGAGATCGCCAGCAGCAAACCGATCACATGCAGAAAACTCACTTCTTCGCCGATCAAAGCCCAACCCGCGAAAATAAACAGCGTCGCAGCCAAAGACGGCAACAAAGTCAGCGGCACTTTTCGGATATCGCGTTGCTGACGGGCGATGACTAGCGCCATGACCAAAATCCCGATTAGCAACATCTCAAGCGAGCTATCCCGGTATTGCTCGGCCAGACGGTTCAACTGATCTTTTTGGCTGAAATAACGCACGCCTTCCAAACCGTGCAAGCCCTCGGCCAGTTTGGCGGGATCGTGTTTGCCCAGCCATAAGGCCAAGGCCACGCCCTGCCGGTCTTCCAGGATACGCCCGGACAAGATATGACCGACTTGCGATTTCAGAACGTCTTCAGGCCGCAATAATCGCTCGGACACCGGCGGCAACTCGCCTAGCTTGTCGACCGAAAGGCCGACATGGCTGAGCGCGGCGCGCCAGGCCAAGCGAAACGGCTCGCTGACCGAATTTTCATAAACCACGGCATTACGCTGCTGCAACGATCCGGAGACTAGCCACGGAAACAGGCCATGGTGTTCATCGACCGCGCCTTGCCGATGCAAAATCCGTAAACGGCGCTCGGCGGCTTCCGAACGCTGCAAGGCCGTTTCCATATCGCCGGCTTGTATCAGCACAAAGCGGCCGGGCTCGACACTGGAAAAATGCTCGCGCACGGCGGCGTCCTGCTGTTTGAGCAGGTCCATATTCAACGCCAGTTTTTGCATGTCGTCCATCCAACGCAGCTTGGGCAACAAAACCGGCGTCGCGATGGCCAGCAGGCCCAACAACAGCCACAGGAATTTTCCGCGGCGCCGGCAGAAGCCAACCCAAGCGGCAACCCCCGGCAAGTCAGCGACATGCAACCTCTTTTCGGACAGCAAGGCCGGCAGCAGCCAACGGGTCAAACTCAGCGAGGTCGCTATGCTGAACAGGGCAAACACGGCGATTTGCTCGAAGCCCGGAAAACCGGTCGCCCCCAATGCCAGATAGCCGATGATTGTAGTCAAGCCGCCCAAGAACAGACTAGGCCACAGCAATTGCGCCACGTTTTGCAGAGGCCTGCGATGTTTGACGCCATGCACCATCACATGAATGGGGTAGTCGATGCAGATGCCGATCAAACTAGCGCCCAAAGCCAGCGTCAGACTGTGTACATAGTTAAAACTCAAGGCCACGGCCAGTGTGCCGATCAAAAAGGCGGTGGCCTGTATCATCATGATCCAATGCAAGGCCACGAATGAGCGGAATAGCCATAAGAACGCCAGCACCACCGCGACACTGGATACCGTGGAAACCAGGGTTACGTCGCGATTGATTTCGTCGTGGGCGGCAACGCTCACCACCGGCACGCCCGCCATGCTCAAGCGAAAGGCCAGACCGGATTCGGCGTTCAATGCATCGAATGTTGCCCGGAGTGTCGCTTGCAAGCTCTTATGGGCCACAGAATCCAATGCCGGCGGCCGGCTTTGCAAAATGATGGCAACGGCTTTTGTGTTCGCCTGGTCCTGCCGCTGAAACCGGCTATTCAAGCCCTTGAAACCATTCATGGAAAGCAAAAGCGGATCCTGTTTGGCGACCGCCTTGATGAAACCGCCTTGCGGAGACAGCAGCGCTTGCTTGAGCGCTTCGGCACGACTGTTTAATCCTTGCAGATCGAACAATTCGGCTCCCTCATCTTCCGGGCTCAAGCTGAACAGCCGGGCATGGTAAGGCGCATAAGCCGCCACGGCATCTATCCAGTCCAGCGGCGGCTGATCAGCCCGCCACACCTGCTCGGCGTCGCCGAGTTCGGCCAATCGCCGCAGGAAATCGCTACTGAAACGGCCGATATCGGGAACGCCGTCCTTCTCCACGACCAACAAATAGCGGCGAGACAACTCTCCGGACTGCAACAGCCCGGACAATAATCTGGAATCTTCGTCATCGGTGGCGGTGAAAAAGGCGTTGAGGTCGCTTTCGATCCGGATTTGCCAAACCGTCAAAGCCAGCAACAACGGAAACAGCAGCAAAAACCAGCGTTTTCGGACAACGAACGACACCCATCAGTCTCCCGTGACTTCCCGCAGCAGCGCGGGGATGGTGTACTGCGCGGCATTATCCTCGTTGGCTTTGCTGATCAGATATTCGGTCGAATCGCCGTCGGCTTGGCGGATGAAAATCTTGCGTTGCCGATCGTCCGTATCACCGAAAATTTCTATGCCGGACGCATCGGCATGATTCGGCTTCGGTATCAGGCGCAATGTCCATTGTTTGCCTTTGGTTTCAGCGGCGAAGTCGTAAACGGATTGCAGCTCATCGATACGGCCATGCAAAATGGCGCGAAATACTTCGATTTGTTGCGTCGCAACACCGCCACGGCTCAACGGCGCCGTGTGGCGCTGTTTCCGCGCGGAATCCCAATAAAACATGCTTTGACCCGCGATGGCCATGATTACCCTGCTCGGCTCCAGCTGCAGTTTGACCAAGGTTCCTTCGGCGTCCGTCAGCATGTAGCCTCGGGTTTGAACCGGCGCATCCAACAGCTCCATTTGCCGGGTTTCCCGGTACTGGTATTTGGCCGGCCCTGCGTGGCGGAGACGGGCCAGAACCTCCGGCCTTATCGTATCGTCGGCCCAACTCGCTATCGATAACACCATCAGCAGCACGAACCAACGAAATCTCATCGTTCAGGCGCCTTAAATGCCTTATGACCGTTTACCACGAAAAACTTGACGGTGTCCATCACCGGCGGAATCTCCAAATCCGGAAAACGCCTGTGCCGGTAAAACCATTCGCCGACTACCAGCAAACTCATCAATACATACACCAACACGCCGGTATACAAGGTCCAAATCTCCGGCCCCGCCATTATAGGTAGCAGCGCGCAGATAAAAATATTCGCAAAGAAGAACAGCGTCCAAACCCAGGTTACTTGATGCAGGTATTCGGCGATACCCGGTTTGAATTCAGGAAACAGCAAGCGCACCAGACGTTCGCACAGCGACGGCGGCGAATACAAGGTATGTCCGAACAAGAAGGTCAAGCCCAGATAAATCAGGGACGGAATCAGCCAAATCACATAGCCATTGGCGAAGTAGGCGCCCAGCAACAACAGAACCGCCAACATGAAAGCACCCAAGCGCCACGATATTTGCGTCGCGCGCAAGCCCCGCCACAGCAACAGGCAGGCAAATAAGGTCAAAGTCAGACCGGCGAATCCTTTCGCGGCCAAGTACGCGCTCAGGAACGGATAATAGAGGAACAGGACGGCAACACTGCCCGTCTTGATGGCTTTTGCCATCATCGGGTACGATTGTTCGCGACGAAATCGGCCAGCGAACTCAGCGACGCGAAGATTTGATTGTTACGCTCGTCGCCGGAGGTAATTTTGACGCCATATCGCCTATCCAACATGACGCCGATTTCCAGTGCGTCGATGGAGTCCAGCCCCAAACCACCGCCGAATAAAACTGCATCGTCCGAGAGATCATCCGGGGAGATGTCTTCCAAACGTAGACCGTCGATGATCATGGTTTTCAATTGGCTGATCAAGTCGTCTGACATGGCTGATTTAAATCCGTTGACAAAAGCGGGATTCTACACAATATACCCGTCCCATTCAAAAACGCTTAGAATGAGGCGCGAGACATCAAAAATGTTTGACGCTTCCATACCAAACTTCCGAACAAACGAAACGTGCGCCTTCTTCTCGCGGTAAAAGTCCTGCTATTTACGCTACTCGTGCCCGGCAGCGTGGTTGTGTATTTCCCTTACTCATTTGTCACGAAGGCAGGCGCGCAACTGCAAACGGCTAATCCGCTGCTTTTTAGCTTCGCGATCGTATGCTTAGTACTGGGTACGATGACTTATATCCGCTGCGCCTGGGAGTTTGCGATACGCGGCTTGGGTACCCCCGCCCCGATAGACCCGCCGAAAAAACTAGTCGTCACCGGCTTTTACCGGTACAGCCGCAACCCGATGTACCAAGGTGTAATGCTGTTATTGATCGCCGAATGGTTGCTGTTTCCAAACGCGGGTTTATCGTTCTACGTGCTGAGTATCGCTACGGTATTTCATCTCTTTGTGATATGGCATGAAGAACCGGCGCTTGAACGCCGGTTCGGCCCGTCTTACCAAGACTATTGCCGGAAAGTGCCTCGCTGGGGTTTTGCGTTGCGGCCGTTTCAAACTCGGTAAACGGAACAGGCGGCTGTTGCCAAATTGTTATCAGTAGAACAAGGCTGTGTATAATCGTTGCCATTTGTAAGCGGTCGCGATGCCATGAAGGACACACTCAAAACATTCATCTTTTCCGAAATCATTTATCACGAAGACCCATCCTCCTTCGGCGATGACGACGATTTATTAGAAGCAGGGCTCGACAGCATGGGTATCATGCGCTTGATCATGTTTGCCGAGAAGGCGTTCGGCGTCACCTTGCCGGACACCGAGATCGAACCGGACAATGTCAAGAGCCTGAATGCGTTGGAAATGTGGATCAAACAAGCCGAACAGGCGCAATGACCGAGTTTTTCAACCCGGCCGACTACTTCACCTATGTACTGGATCGGGAAATCCGCGATGCCGGCATGCCCGGCGGTTATTGCGGCTTCGCCTTGCAATTGACCGCCGAACCCGATCTATACAGTCTGCAGCGGCGCCTGGACTTGTTGGTGGAAATGTTTCCGAAAGCATCCGCCCGTATCGAACGGCAAGGTAAACGTTACGCCTGGATTCCGACCGGCCTGCGCATTCCGGTACAGTACTATGCCGCCGAAGGCGAAGCGGACACCCGGCGCATTCTGCTGGAAATTTTCAATCGGCACGAAAGTCTGCCGTTGACTCTGCATTGGATAGGCGGCGCCGGCGGCGGCACATTGCTGTTGAGCTGGAATCATCCCTTGCTGGACGCGCGCGGCGCCAAAATCCTGCTGGATTTTCTGGCGGCCGAGCATCCGGAAAAATTCAAGGAATCGCCTTCGTTAATCGACAGCAAATTGGCGCAATGGGGCTTCTGGAAAAAACTGCAATTGCTGCTCAAGGCCAAGCGTCACAACAACCAGGCCAACAGCGTCGATAGTTGCTTACCCACCACGAAAACGGACGGCCCGCAAACGCTGAAACTCAAGACTCGACTGTTCGATACCGCGCAAACCAAATGCATTTCGGCATTGGCCAAGCAATACACCGGCCTGGCCGGGCGCACTTTGTATTATTTGGGCTGTTTCATGCGGGCGATGGAACAAGTCGGCCCGCCGCATGCGAAAGCCGGCTATTGCATTCCCTACGCCTTCAATCTGCGCCGGCAAAATGCGCCGACGCCGGTATTCGGCAACCATGTCGGCTGCTTGTTTGCCCGCGCCTCACGCGATCAAATCCGGGATAGAAACGGCTTGTTCGAGCATTTGCTGAGCCAACATACCAAAGCCGTGCGCGACGAGCTCGATCTTGCCTATCTGCCATTGATGTGGCTGGGCCAGTGGCTGACGCCCTCGCGCTACGCCCGATTCCTGCGCAAGCAACATAGCGGTAACGAATTGAGCTCGCTATGGTTTTCCGACGTCGGCGACTTGAATTGGAGCAACAAAGGTTTTTTGGAAGTACCGGTTACCGGCTTGACCATGATGTGCTGGATGACCTTACCGCCAGGCTTGGCTTTGCTGATGGGGCAAGTCGACGGCCGGTTAACCTTGTCTTATAGTTATCTGTCTCCTGCGGTTGACGAGACCTGGTTAGAAGCGGTAATCGCAAAAATGGATGACGAATTGCTGGAGCGGAAACAGGCCTGAATCATGCTGCTGCAACCTTTTCTACAACAATGCCGCATTCGCCCGGACGCGACTGCGTTAACCGAAAATGACCGCCGCTTGAGTTACGGCGAATTGCTGAGGCAAGCAAGAAACGTAGCCGCCGGCTTGCAAGCTGGCGGCGTAAGAACGGGCCGGCCCGTGGCCATTCATCTGGATAGAGGAATAGACGCCACGATTGCGGTGTTCGGCGCACTGTTGGGCGGCGCCTGTTACGTACCGCTGGATTTGAAAAATCCGTCTTCCAGGCTGGCTTTCATCGTCGAAGATGCCGGCGTTGACGCAGTGTTGGGCATAGGGCAATGTCCGAACGACCTAGACCCAAAAACCTGGATAGACATTGCCGACCTGCCGGCAGCTCAACCGGAAGTCCTTGAATACACGAGCGGTTCACTGGCCGCTATTCTGTATACATCCGGCTCGACCGGCCGGCCGCGCGGCGTGGCTTTGAGTCGTCGCGCGGTCTCGGCGTTCGCCACCTGGGCCGCCGATTTGCTGACGCTGGGTCCTAAGGACCGTATCGCCAGCAGCGCGCCGTTTTTCTTCGATTTGTCCACTTTCGATTTATACGGCGTCCTGGGCAGCGGCGCCGGCCTGCATTTTTTGCCGCCGATGTTGACCATGGCTCCCGCCCGGCTCAGCGCTTGGCTCAAGGAAAAAAAAATCAGCGGCTGGTACACCGTGCCGTCTCTGGCAGCCTTTCTGGCCTATAAAGGCAACCTGGCCGAAACGTCGTTGGACAATCTGCGGTTTTTACTATTTGCAGGAGAAGTATTTCCGACGCCCGCCTTAATACAGCTGGCCGCCGCGCTTCCCCATACGGCGCTTTTCAATTTCTTCGGCCCGACCGAGACCAACGTCTGCTGTTATTGGCCGGTGGCGTGCGCACAGTTAAAAGCCGAAGTACCGATCCCGATCGGGCGGCCGGCGGTCGGTTGCGAACTTCGCATTCAAGCCGAAACCGGCGAACTATGGGTACGGGGTCCGACCCTGGCCGACGGTTATTGGAGTCAAGGCGAATTACAGCCCTTTTTAAACGGCGAAGGCTGGTATGCCACCGGCGACCGGGTCAGCCTTGAAGGCGGTCAATTTCAATTCCACGGCCGACTGGGCCGCATGCTGAAATGCTCAGGTTACAGGGTCGAACCGGCCGAAATCGAGGCCATGGTCAATGCAATCCCCGGCGTAAAAGAATGTGCCGTGGTTGGCGTAAGCGACCCCACAGCCGGCCAGCGCCCGGCACTGGGACTGGTGATCGAGCCGGAAACAACTATCTCCGATATCCGCAAAGCTTTGCATCCTCAATTGCCAACCTACATGCAACCTAGCAAGTATCAAACATTTGAAGCCTTACCACGTCTGGCCAACGGCAAGATTGATTACCGGAGGCTGATAGAGGTGTTCGATGTCTCATCATAGCGCCGCGGAAAACAAAGCGAATCCAGATTCGCAGGACAGACTCTCTGCTCAAACGAGTCAATGCAGGTAACGAACGATGAATCCGACGCCGACTTTCGCAAATTGGCCGGCCTATAAAGCCTCTATGGACAATCGCCAACGGCTGTCTCGCTTTCAGTTTGTCGCGAGCCAAAGCGGATTGCGCCACGCCGTTCCCAAAGCATTTGGCGGTTTAGGCGATGGCTTTGCAGACTTGGTCGAAATACATCGCCAAATTGGCGAAACCAGCCGTGACCCGGGTCTGGTATTGATGGTCAACGCCCATTTATGGGGGGCGGTATTTCCGATTCAATTGTACGGCAGCGACGAGCAACGCATGCAATATCTGCCCAAGCTGATCGCCGGCCTATGGCTGGGCGGGCACGCGATTACCGAGCCTTCCTGCGGCTCGGACGTTCAAGCGATGGCCTGCCGCGCCGAAAAAACCGAAACCGGCTTCGTATTGAACGGCGAAAAACGTTATATCACCAACGTGCCCCTAGCAAACTGGTTGGTGATATATGCCAAACTCGACGGAAAAATCAGCGCTTTTCTGGTTTCTAAAGATGATCGAGGCTGTGAATTTAACGCCGAAAACGCGCTGGACGCCTGCCGCGGCAGTGTCACCGGCGGCGTGCATCTTAGCGATTGCCGTCTCGGCGCGGACCGGCTTTTGGGCAAAATCGGCGCAGGCTCCCAGATGATACAAAAGGCGTTGGAGTACGAACGCGCCTTTGTATTTGCCGGTATCGCCGGCGTCATGCAATGGCAATTGGATGAGGTCGTGCGCCACAGCCGGGAGCGGCATTCAGGCGGCGTACATCTGGGCAAACATCAGGCGATCAGCCATCGCATCGCCGATATGAAACTGCGGTTGGATACCATCAATTTGTGGTTAAACGAATGCGCCCGGCTGGCCGACGCCGGGCAACGATTGACTTTGGCTTCCGCGCAAACGAAACTCTATGCCGCCGAAGCTTTTTTGCAATCCAGTTTGGATGCGGTACAAATTTTGGGCGCCTCGGGCCTGGAATCCGAAAATACGATGGCGGCCTTGGTACACGATGCGCTAGCCGGACGCCTATTTTCAGGAAGTTCCGAAATACAAAAAAATCTAATCGCAAGCCTGCTCGGCACAGGCGACGCCTACCGGGGAAACCGCTCCAAACCTTAAGGCATGAAACCTTTGTACGGATCGGAAGTCCAGCTAAAAGGACCTCCTGTCCCTTTTGATGATACCAACCCATACAATGCGGAAATCTTAAATATGAAAAAACTTAGCTTTATGCTGGCATGCAGCCTACTCATCGCCGGTTGTCAATTCCAACAACCGGGTTATCTGCATATGGTTAGCGCAAACGAATTGAACGACATCATGCAAAAACAAGATATCTTGCTGATTGACGTTCATATCCCGGAACAGCGCCACATAAAAGGTACCGACCTGTTCATTCCCTATAACCGGGTCGAACAGTATCAGGACAAATTACCGGCGGACAAAAACACGCCCATTTATTTGTATTGCGAAGGCGGTCCCATGGGTAACGCGGCCGCTCGAACCTTACACAATTTAGGTTATACCAATTTAACGAATCTTGAAGGCGGTTCGAATGCATGGGAAAAAGCGGGATTTGCTTTTGAATAAAGAGGGCGCCGAACGATAAGTCATTCCGACGTCAAATGAGTGCCAGCAAACTAAATACACCCCAGAGCAAAAACGAAAGTCCGATGACATGGCTAAGCTTATTCGGATCGAAGGAAGCCCATTTTTCGATTATGACCAGCAAGGTTATCAACAGCATTCCGGGGAGGCTCATCACTCCGATCGCGAACATGATCAGCATTTGCGCCCAGCAGCATCCCAAGCATGTCAGCCCGTGCTTAAGACCGATTTGTAATGCGCCTTGATTGCCCGGGCGCCAATGGTTTAATAAAAATCCGAAAGGAGACCTGCAATGACTCAAACACATGTCTTTGAACGCCGTGAACTGATAGGCGCCCGCCGTTAATAAAATGAGCGCCGACAGCAATGGCTGGCGATTTTCCATCATTGGCGATAACCACGCCAGTCCGTGAAACAGCCATTGTATAATCGTGAGCACGATACTGAAGGCCAGCCACACGGACAGATAGCCGCTGCCGAACCAGATGATTCGGGTAGCGTTAGCGTCATTATCGCGTTGGCAATGACGTGAAAATGCCGTTAACATCGGCAGCGTCGACGGCAACATCATCGCCGCCATCATTACCGCCCACATGCTGAATACCCAGACAAAATCGCCCGCGGTCCATGCGGTCAAAATTGCCGGCGGCATCCACATTTGCGCCATAGGCAAATGATTCATTTGCCAAGCTTGATAAACCAAATAGGCCCAACTACAAGCAATAATCGCAATCAGCAAAATGATTATTTTTTTAGGCATCCGGTGTTCAAGGTTGGTAGGTAAAAGCGGAATGGTAACCGTTGCGCTCGGAAAACTGCCAATCCCGGCCATGATCACTGTAACGAAAATGCGTTGATTTAGCCACCACTGACGGATGGCTGGTCACGACACAAAGCGGCGGATTCTCGATGAACGCGTCGCCGCCGCTTATACCCCGGATGCTCTGAATCTCGGCGTCGGCAATCTCAGGAATGGACAAGCTGCGGCTATTGCCGTCCTGGCGATAATGAATACCGACTTTATGGATTCCCCACACTTCGCCGACAAAACCAATTAACACGCTTAGATGGCCGCCCGCTTGACCGGTGAAGATGCTTTGCAGCGCCTCGGTCTGCTTGTCATCGGCACGGCTGTCAAGATACAAGGCTGCGCTCCAGTTACCGTTAATCATGGTGCCCATGGCATAACAGGCCAGTGCCACATTCATTCCGTCAAGACGCACATTTTCCAGAAATCCGTTCTCAATGTGCCAGGCAACCAATAATTTGCATTCACCCTCGCTAGGCGGCTGTAACCAAACGCAAGGACACGCCACCTCGCAATTGCAAGTTTCGAAATAATGGCCTTGCAAGCGCCAGTCGATCTGTTTATTACTCATCAAAAAGACTCCTTGAACGGACGTAAATCAATCTCATGGGTCCAGGCGCTCGGATGTTGTTTGTGTAATTGCCAATAGGTCTCCGCTATCGCATCGGGTCTAAGCAAACCATCCTGTCCTTTGGCCGCAACGAATTGCGGAAATTGGGTCCGCGCACGATCACCGTCAATGACACCGTCGATTACCGCGTGCACCACATGCAGACCTTGCGGCCCGAACTCTCTGGCCATGCCCTGGGCTAACGCCCGCACGCCGGCTTTAGCGGCGGCGAACGCGGTAAATGGGGGTTTGGACCTTAATGATGCTGTAGCGCCGGTAAAAAATACGGTGCCGCCGCCATTCGGCAACATGTGCTTGGCCGCTTCGCGGCCAAACAAAAATGCCCCCAGGCCGTTTTGGCGCCATAAGGTCGTAAACATGTCAAGATCGGTATCCAACAATGGCGCCGAAAGATTAACATCGACATTATAGACGGCAATCTCCAGAGCGCGGCCATTGCCGGTAACCGTTTCGAATAAACGCCCGACGTCGGCTTCCGAGGTCGCATCAGCGACAACAGGGCTTGCCGAACCACCGGTTTCGGCGATCGTATCCGCGACCAAAGCCAACTTGTCCGGACTGCGACCGGCGATAAAAACCGTCAAGCCTTCCGCTGCGAAGCGCTTTGCCAGCGCTGCTCCCAGCCCCCGTACCGGGCCGACCCCCAATACCAGCGCTGTAGCCGTCGGCCCCATCAGCCGGCCCGTCCGGCTTCGGTTGCCGCGGGGACTTCCAGTAAACGTCCGGATTTAACGTCGTAAATATAGCCATATACCGGAATATCCGCCGGTACCAACGGATGCGATTTGATGCGTACCACATCTTCTAAAACACTCTCCGCCTGATCTTTGATGGTCAGCCAATTAATATATTTGCCTTCGTCGCTGCCCGGCCCTTCACAGCAATCATGCCAGCCGCTGCTGTCGATACTGGCCGTTTTCAGACTTTTACCCAACAAATCGCTCATAATCTCGTTGTTGAAGGTCTCCATGCCGCAATCGGTATGATGAACCACAAACCACTCGCGAGTGCCTAACAGCTTGTAAGAAATGACCAAAGAACGGATGGCGTCATCGCTGGCACGGCCGCCGGCATTGCGGATCACGTGAGCATCGCCTTCGGACAAGCCTGCGTATTTAGCCGGGTCCAACCTGGCATCCATGCAAGTCAAGATTGCAAAATGACGGCCGGGCGGCATCGGCAAATCGCCTTTATCGAAGCTAGCGCTGTAATCGCGATTGGCGTTCAAAACTTCATTCAGTACTGTGCTCATCGTCGTCTCCTTAGGCTTTACCGAAAATCAATGAAAAATTATTGGCCGGCATATCGATAATCTCTTTTAATTCCATGCCGTGATTGGCTGCTGCTTTTTTCAAATCGGCAACATCTTTCAATCCCCAGTCGGACACTTCATAAGAGGATAGGGTCTTATGGAATTCTTCGTTCGATTCCGTCGTGAATCGGCCTTCTACTTTGAAAGGCCCATATATCAATAACATTCCGTCTTTGTTCAACAAATGCGACGCGCATTCCATCATGCCGTCGGCTATTGATATCGGCGCAACCTGAAAAATGTTAATGCAGAAAATCGCGTCGAAGCTACTTTTATCACCCGGATTGAACCAAGTCTCGGGGTCGGTCAAATCCAAATGAACCGGATCGGCGATATTGTCGTTGCCATGATCGGCCTTCAATTTTTTGATGTTGTCGAATACGTCTTTGTCCTTATCTGTTGGGTGAAAATGCAAGTGTTCGAAATGCGGGGCAAAAAAGTTGATATGCATACCGCTGCCGCTGGCCATTTCCAAAACCCTGCCGGGATCTTTGGGTAACTTCTCTTTTAACACACCGAGTATCGGGTCCCGGTTACGGTTTCCGGCCCAGGCCACATACTCACTTAACGGATGGGGGTTTAAAGGCGGTTTCTCTGTGCTCATGGTGATCTCCTCGAAAGATTTTTATAGTGATAGTTAAAGCCTCTAGCGGACTTTTATTAGAATCACACATAAATGTGATACAGATCACAGCAGCAAGTTCGAGGCCAACTGTCAAGTTTTCAGCCTATTTATAAAAATCAATGAGTTACAAAATATTGATTGGTGAGAATATGAAATTATGTTTCAATGAGTGAAATCAAATTTCACAAACTCGTCATTATGTGCGGTCGCGACTTTTCTCAGATTAACCCGGTATTTTTTTTGCAAACCTTCATTCTGGAGTTAATGCACGCTGCGGAACAAAAGGGCGGAGATTACTGCGAATCGTTAATCGAGCATATTGCCAAAAGCGCAGGATTGTATTTCGAACAGACCTATCGTGACGATTATCAGCTAGCCGGCGACTTGGACAAGGAAAGGTATATCGACCTGATTCTGGCATTGAAAAACCACATCGGCGGCAACTTTTCGCTGGCCTCGGTCGATTCCGGCACCATTACCGTTGTCAACAGCCGCTGCCCGTTCGGCGAACGTGTCACCAATTTTCCGGAACTATGCCGCATGACCTCCAGTGTATTCGGCGGGATTGCCGCGCGTAACTTCGGCTACGCCAAAGTGGAAATCCGCAAGAGCATTGCCCGGCAACACAGCGGATGTGAAGTTTGTATTCACACCGACCGCCATTGCGCCGCCGACAAAGCCGGCCTGGAATACCGGCACGGCGATCAGCAGGACGATAAAACGGAAATTGCCGAATTGCATTCGCGCATAGAAGAACGCATGCGCAATGTCTGGTGGACCAAAGCCAAGCAACAGAAAACGAAGCCCGCACCTGCCATCATCGCCAAGTCGCCGGCCATGCAAAAAGTCTTACAACAAGTGGAAGTGGTAGCGCCGACACGCGCGACCGTTTTGATCAACGGCGAAACCGGCGTAGGCAAGGAACTTATCGCACGCGCGATACATGCCATGAGCGAACGCGGACATAAACCCTTCATCGCGATCAATTGCGGAGCCATCCCGGAAACCTTGGTGGAAAGTGCATTGTTCGGTCACGAAAAAGGCGCGTTTACCGGTGCCATAGAAGTACATCAAGGCGTATTCGAGCGCGCCGAAGGTGGAACCTTGTTGTTGGACGAAGTGGATACCTTGTCCGCCGCCGCCCAGATTCGTTTGTTGCGGGTATTGCAGGAAGGCGAAATGGAACGCGTGGGCGGCAAGCATACCTTGGGCGTCGATGTTCGCATCATCTCCGCGACGAACCGCTCGTTGGAACAACATGTGGAACAAGGCTTGTTCAGACAGGACTTGTTTTATCGCTTGAATGTCGTGCGCTTGTGGATACCGCCTCTAGTTAAACGGCCGGAAGACCTGCCTTATTTAGTACAACTGATTCTAAAGCGCCTCAATGAAAAATACGGCAAAAACGTACAAACCGTAAGCCGGGAAATCATGAATCAAATCCGCGCTTACGCCTGGCCCGGCAATGTACGGGAACTGGAAAACACTCTGGAACGGGCTGTGCTATTCTGCAAAGAAAGCGAGCTGACTCAGTTGGGTTTAGACTCCAAGCCGTCCGATCAAATCAGTGGCAACTGGCAAAGCTACAAACAACAGATTCTGAACAACGCTGAACAGGATTTTCTAGTGCATCTATTGCAAGCTCATCACGGCGACGTAAAACAAGTTGCCGGAGCCATGGGCTTAACGACCAGAGCGGTTTACGGAAAGATGAAAAAATACGACATTAGCGCAATTCAATTTCGATAGGACTGTATTCCAATAGGATCCTCGCCCTGAGTGGAAATACATATCGAGTCGCGCTACGGCTCTCAAGACGCCCAAGCCTCCCATCCGAATAACAAGGTCCAGCGCATGA
The DNA here is from genome assembly GCF_054172045.1 of Methylomonas sp. MgM2. NCBI lineage: Bacteria > Pseudomonadati > Pseudomonadota > Gammaproteobacteria > Methylococcales > Methylococcaceae > Methylomonas > Methylomonas sp. MgM2. The sequence goes on from NZ_JBSYXO010000013.1 coordinate 72,611, forward strand.
ACGAATCGAAGTGATTCAGGCTAATTGCAAAAATAACAAGGAGTTATGCCAATAAAAATAGTTTGAAGCGCAACAGGTATATCTATTTTCCCCAACAGGTATCGGCGCCCAAAGTAGCGTTTGCGACACTTTTTTGGCCAAGTTGATTGACTGACAAAGCTCCGCATTCGTCACCGTCCATACGGCCACCGGATACAGGAGTTGCCGTTAGGGTATAAGTCGATGCACTAAAATTTGAAACTGAAATATTGTATAAAGTTGTGCCCGATTTTGGCGACACCGTTACGGGTAATCCAACATCGTTTCCGGCGGAATCTTTATGATACCGGTTATTTTCCGTGTAATTTCGTTCCAGAAACTGCGCATTTTCCAACAATATGGCTTTTGCATCTGAACGGTTTGCTCTGTCGATGTAATCCGTATAAGAAGGCACAGCGATAGAGGCCAGAATGCCTACTATCGCGACAGCGATCATCAGTTCAATCAGTGTAAAACCATTGTGACCCGGAATTTTTGACATTTAGTTTAACCCAAATGGATTGTTATTGAATTTGCAACCAGTAACGGCGCTTGACTTCACCCACGGAAACCACGGCGCCTTTGTTTTTCACCGACATGATGTTGCTGCTTGTGCCCGACATTTCTTTCATGGCCGTTCCGGTGCCTTCTTTTTCCAGCCAAACTGTTGATTTTATGATACCGACATTCGATTTAACACCCGATGCCGTATGACCACTCGATAACAGATCTTGCTCATCGAATTTGTCGTCGTTGTTGAAGTCAAATGAAGATATTGATGTTGCTGAGCCAGTTCTCGCATCAAGTTCCATCAGCCAGCTCGTACCACCGGGATTGCAGGGGTCGTCCGAAGGGATTGCGGTTAAAAAGATCACCCGGTCATACCTGATTATCGCCCCCGAAACGACCCTCTCCCCAGCAGCGACGCCCGATGTCGGCACCAAATCCAGATACCAGCCCAGCTTGGTAGAGTAATCTACGGTGTTGGACGAAGTAGCACGTACGTCGTAGACACACTCATTATCGGGGGTCGCCGGGTTATCGGTGCAACCATCGAGCGTTTTGCTTATACCGTCCTCAATAATACTTTGCTGTACCAAACTAGTGCGCGCTACGGTGCCGGGCGACAAGGGGTTGTCCCAAATGGCGTAAAAGCTCTGCACGGTGGTGTCGGAGACATCATTATTCGTTAAATAACTACCGGTGCCAAAATAGACGAGTACGCCGTCGCTGGAATGGTCGCCGATTGTAGGTTGCGCGGTAATTGGCTGAATTTGATTGCTGGCATTGCGGGCAATAAATAAAGGGTTGCCACTGTTTGCGACTGCCCATTCGGATGAGTTTGCGGACGTTAGGTCAAATTTCCACATATTTCCCTGTAAATCGCCGGCGTAGACATAATCAATAATTTTGTCCCCATCGCTGTCGTATAGTCTAGGGGTGGATAAACCATTGGAAACCGAGGTGCTGGTCGGGATTTTTCTGATCAACCCGCCGTTGCTAAGGTTAACAATATATAAAAACGCGCGTTCGGACGCACTGTTATAACCATTGCCGAATATAGCGACCCAATCGCCGCTTTGCAGACGTCCAATTTGCGGCTGACTGAAGGTGTACCCCATGCCGTCGGCGTCGGTAACACCTGTGCCGTCGTTTGCGGTGTCGGGATCACTAGAACCCGAATATTCCCATAACACATTATCTCCGGCGGTATCACCCCCGTAGGAATAGGGGCTGGAAATATCCAAAGCAAAAACGGCTTTTCCGCCTTTACCTAAACCGCCCACTAACAGCGTTTTCCAACTGCCGTTTATATAGGTGTCGCCAACATTAGGCGAGCCGTCGACGTAATATCTATGCGAGTATTCGGGTTCGGTCAAAAAGCTTAAATTGCCGTACACCGCGGCAGGGATATAGGCCATTAGCTCTTTCCCCTTGTCGGCATGACTAATGTCGGCTCGAAATCCATGTATCATGCCATCGTTGGCGCCTTCATAAACCATGGGAGGACGACTGCTTTTTCCAGTGACGAATGCCGCATAAGTGGAACGTTCCGTCGCGGCGGATGGTAGATTTGCGTAACCGAAATCCTCGTTATGGGTATAGATAGGATCCGAATTGATAATATCGCCCAAAATGGTATCTATCCGGTTACGAAATATGCCGTTGACCCGTTCTTCCTTAGAAGTATCCCCCCGCAACCAAGCCAGCCTATCCTGTCCCATTGCATCGGAACCCACTACGCCGGACGAGCTGGTTTTTAAAGCCATTTGTTGTAAGAACGATAAGTTATCCCAAAAAAAAGTAACGCCCGCGCTTCCATTCCAAGTCACGATACGGCGGGTTCCCGCCGCGGGTATCAAGGAAGCCGCATCCCAATTCGCATCAACGGCATTCAATTTGCCATCGCCGTTGATATCCCTGATCGTCCCATCACTGCTGACGGTAAAATTGTAAAGGTGGCCGCTCCAATCATTGGGGTCGAATTGCGCTTGATACAGCACAGTTCCGGTTTGGATGCTGGTCGAGTTGGCGGCGGTTGCGGCGGCCGCCGAGGTGCTATCGCTGATGCCGATTAAAATATCGGCGAAAGCATTTTCCAAATCGCTGGGGCGTTCCACGTTGTAGAACTTACCCCGGCTATTGATAGCGGCATGCCAAACGTCGGCGGTATTACCGTCTACGCCACTCGATGAAACACTAGGCCAGTTTAGCGTCTCAGCGGCAATATCAGGATAACTACCGGTGTAGGTACTGCCGTCCCACGTTAACCCAACGTTACTTAAAAAAGTACTTAAACCTAAACCTACCGTGTAATTGACCATATGCTGCCAAGTGGCTGGATCGTTACGGGGGTTTTGGTAGTTCTCGGCGTCGGTGCCGCTGCGGTCTTTATAGGATGGCAGCAGATCATTGTCCATGCCGGAATCGGTCCTTAAGTCTGTCGCCCAATAATTGAAAGCAATATCCGCCAAGCTATTCGAGTTAGAGTCTTTGTAGGGCGGTATCGGACTATAGCCGACGCCGTCCGGCAGAGTGAGTGATGTATTGTCCTTATTACCGTAGCCGCTGACACTGTCATTCCAAATGCCGTCGGTCATCATTACATGGAAATTTTTTCGGCAAGATAGTTCGCCTGAATTGGATGTACTGAAATCGTTGTCGTAAGGGCTGTTTTCGCCGCTGGTTTTGTAATATTCGCCGACACGCTCCATCGCCTGACGCAGGGGTGTCGACGTATTGGTTTTTACCCGAAACAGCCACTTGAAAAAATTGTCTTTGTGGGTGCCGGCGAATCTATCGATACGATTGCTAAAGTTGGGCGACGTGCTTTCCCAACCCTCGCAGTCGCTGGTCACCAAAGAACTGGTCGAACCACGGCAACTGTTCAGTGATTGCCAGGCGACGCGGTAACTATTCGGCAAATTTGCCATTGCCCGCGATGTCGCGGTCACCGTCATGAGATTGCGCGTGCGGAAAAAGGAATACCAATTGGCAAAGTTCTGCCGCTCGTCGGTACCGCCGGGACCGGAAGTAGCACTGACCATCACAAGATCGTAGCAATCGTTGTCAGTTGAAGTATTGTTGCAGTTGGTATTGTTCTCGTCATATAGATAATAATAGGCGCCGATTGACCTAGCTTTTATTTCTATAGATTTATTGCGCATGGTCGAGCTGTCTCTAAAACATAACGTTGCCGTTGAGCCCGAAACTTGTATTTTATATTTGTAATCGCCGCTAGGGTCATTCGAAGTCGTGCAACTGCCGAACAAAGTACCGGCATTACTGGTATTTGTTCCATTGACTTTGACGCTGCTGATGCTGGTATAGCCGGAGATAGTGAATTTGGGAGGATTGGTATTTGTTGTCGTGCCGGTGATCGTGTTTGTGCCGCTCGAAAAGTCACCGGGGTAATGGTTCATGAATTCATGTGTTGCTGTATCATTATGCAAAAATAAACCAGCGGAGGGTCGGTAATCGCTGCTGAGATCGACAGTGCCTAGGCTAGGATCAAATCCGTTGATATAAGCGCTCGTGTATGAAGTCGTCAAAGGGGCTTGGCTGGCGTTAAGCGGGGGTCTGTAGGTTTTGGTTGGATCGTAATAAATAGGGTTGAAGTAGGCCGATTTTAAGTAGCGAGAATCAAGATCAGAGTCCGGGTTGTTGCTGCAAATGCCATTGGGATTGCCGCATAAGTCCGGTGTAAATGCCCTGGACATACTGCCGGAATCGTCCAGCGTCAATATCATGTTAGGCGGGACGGTAACGGTCAAAAATAACGGCGTATCGGTCAATTCGAGTTGAGTTGCATAAGTTTGAGTGCTGACCACAACCAAGCCAAAGCACAGAGAGATACACCGGGGTAAGTTGATCATATTAGCCAAGGTCGTCATATTGCACCTGCACTTTCATCATTGGGTTGATAGCGTGTTTCAACGGAAACAAATTCATCACTGCTCATCAATCGCTTGTAACCAGCATCGAACACTGCGGGAAAAACTTTGGTTGCTTGTTCGAGTCAATTTGCCCTCTATTTTGCATTGGGTTTTCCACGTTGCTGAATTACGGATTATGGGGTTAAGGAGTGTATTCAAGCATTGTTTGCAGAATGACCACGCTCTCGCCGTCGCCACCCAGTCCTCGCGCGGTGACTCTATATTGGTTTGCTCCTACCTTTTCCACTACATACATCGGTTGTAGCGTGGCATTGACGCTATCGTCCTGATTTAACGTCAATGTATGAGCGGGCTTACGTGCGCTTGTATTGGACCAAACGTACCCTACTTCCGTCCCATTACAATCCAGCGGACAAGCATCAACATCCGGATCGCAGTTGTTCCAATAATCAGCGGTATTGGGAAGACAGGCATTGAATGTCCGCAGGCCCGCGACAGTCCCGTCAAAAACCAGATCTTTTATGTTTTCGCCCGCGTTCAAATTTTGCTCTACATGCTTGAGCGCCGCTTCAGCCGCCTGAAAAGCCAAATCCCGATTGCGATTGTTGCCTGCCATGCGTTCTTCTATGCCGCTCATTTGCGCTGCATTCACACCAAGCAACATCAACATGACCAAAAAAATCAGTGCGGTAAACAACGTTGCGCCGTGTTGGCCTTTGAGCGAATTCCAACTTTTTATCGGTTCGCCGGATCTGTGAAACTCAGTAAAAGCGCTCATGGCCGGTTTTTGATTGCAATGGTGGTGGTGAATACTTTGCGCAGCAAACGATCGTTGGGCGTTACGGTCTCGCCGGTATCGGCCACATCGCCGTCGCCATTCATGTCCAGCGAATATTGTTGCGGCTCGGTGGTAATGCCTTGTTCGTCCTGACGCGAAACCATCAATAAACTGACGCGGATAGCAATCACTCTATTCCAATCGGCAACATTGTTGGCGGTGCGATACACGTCGACTTTATCGATGACATCGAGGGTGTCCTCGCCGTAAAGCAATTGCATGTCTTGTACGCCTTCTACCAATTCTTCGGCGGTGGTGCTTGGATCGCCGCCGGAAGCGTCTAATTTTTCGCGGTAAAGAGACGGTTCTCCGGAACCGTTTTGTCCAATGTAATAAGTGGCCGCACTTAATCGGAAAAGCCTTGAATTGGCACCAAATGTGTCGGCAATCGTTTCACCGTTAACAGGACTTGCCTCAAGGCCAGGACAGGCTCCGAAGTATTCAGACGTCGTGCCGTCGGCACACAAATGCGTGCTGGTGTCTACGGGGCCATTATGAGCATCGTCGCAAAAAAGCTGTTTGCCCAGTCCCTTGCGAAAATTACCGGAATCGCAAGGAGACGTAGCATTATGCTCGATTATTGCGTGACCGCAGCTTCCACTGGAAATAGTGCATGTTTTAGTATTTTGAAAAATAGCAATTCTGGAACAATCAGGTTTGGCGGCAATTAGAATTGTTCCCTGTTTAATGTCATGGTCGGCGGTCAATGTAAATTGTGGCGGATTTGATGATGGTGCATGCGAAGAGACAACAAACTCTTGGCCAGTATCCGCATGAAGTACGGTAAGCGCATCGCCGCTGATCACGCTGCCGACCACGCCGGTTACGCCTGCCGGAAAAGCACTCCAGGCACCGCCGGTTTTCTCATATCCAATCAAGGGTCGGCCTATCAGGCCAATAAAGGATTGATCTATCAGATTTTTATACCAAATGGTCGGGGCGGCCAGCAGATTCGTGTCTGCGTCGCTCGGGGGACATCCCCTAAAACCCGCCATCCTAATATCCTTGGCCATAAATTCAAAGGCGATGCGCGCTCCTTCTTGCATGCGTGACAGGGCGTCCTGCGTGCGAAAACTTTGTTTACTACCCAGATAGGCATATCCAATTCCGGCAACGATAATTAAACCTATCGTTAACGAAATCATAATTTCGATTAACGATACGCCCGACATCCGGCATATGTTGGAACTTGACGGCTTAAGACATGAAAATTTGTTCATATCACGCTCTGTGTGGCAAATACGGTCGGAGTAATCGTGCCATCGCTTGAGGCTTTGACAACTTCGCTCCATTGGATGTTTATCGTTACATTGCCATTACCATCGACACTTACTTGTGCTTGTCCGGAAGGAAGCGCCTGTTCGACATTGGCTTTCCAGTCGTGTAATTCAAGATCTTGAATTGCATTTCCGGTATAACTGGCACTGTCATCAGCGTAGTTCGAATTGAAACTTCCGGCAACAGCTAGTGCGCGATTGAGCCGCAACCTCTCGATAATGTCATAGGCTAACAACGTGGCTTGAGTACGAGCAAAAGCTGAATGATTGACTTTTAGCGAGACCGCAATCAAGTTAGCCTGGCCCAGTAATCCTATTGCGATGATGACCATGGTAACCAATACCTCAATTAAGGTACTCCCTTTTAATTTACAAGCCTTATTCATCAGCATGTCCCTTTTGCGATACGCAGCCGCCCGGTTGTACTGATGACAATGGACCGCTCAACATGATCGACGCAAATTTGCAACGTGCCATTTGATAAATTACCGTTGCCTTTGCTAATGCCACTGGGAAAGTAACTAATATAATCTGAATAATTACTACCGCCATCGATACTAGCACTATTGTTAGCAGGGCCTCCTATTTTCAGGCGCGTATCAGCGTCATCGATTACGCCATCCGAATCCTGATCAACGAAAATGACCCACCCCGAATTCCAAGCCGTAACCGTTGAACAATCGGGATCAACTTCATCAATGTTGGCCGATTTACACATCGTGACCGTTTTACCTCTTTTAATGGCTTCCGAGCGAGCCAAGTTCAGCGACACAACTAATTCATTTACCAGGCTGGTTGCCCGATTTTGATTTAACATTTCCTGAAAGCTGGGAATTCCCAGTGCAGCGATAATCCCCACAATTGCAACGGTTATCATTAGTTCAACTAGCGTGAAGCCTAAATCTTTGACATTCTTTCCATGCATTTTGAACCTGCTTTAAGCGACTTGAATATTGCTAAATCAAATATAGTATAGATGGATTATTAGTGGTCGAAAGAATATGTACTGAGGACTGATTCTAAAAACTGAATATTCGGTTAAGTAAAAAACCTGCGAGTTTTGACAGCCCCTAAGAATAGAGATATGAACAAAGATGTCTGAAGAAACTGAGAAGAAAACCTCGACGGCTTTCAACGCTAAAGTCGCGCTTGCGAGTAACGCCTCTCGCCTGGCGCAATTAACCCAAGATTTCAAAGTATAACAGGGCTAAATTGACTACGAGAAATAGTCAAATTGGTGTATGGCAGATTTGAATCAGGCGGCGATCTGACTACTGTCCCAGACTTTTGTGTAAGGCGTTTAGTGAAATACAATCCGGTCTATCTGCGATGTTAAAATTCAATAACTCAACCTGAAATTTAATCGCGAAATAGTTTGATCGGTATCACGGCTTTCGGCATCATTCCGTCCGAAATCGATAAACGCCTCATCAAGCCTGATCTCGATTGGTTGCTGTCGATTAAATACGACAGCATAACAACTACAGGTTGAGTTTTCTCTTTTAAGCCGTGTCGGTGCTCAAGGCTTTACGTTACCTTTCTTGCGCCTAACAAATACAAGCCCCGTCAAACCAAGACCAAGAAGCGCAAATGAGCTGGGCTCTGGTACGGAGGCAGATGGTGAAACAATAGGGAGATCGGTAAAAACGATGACGTCTTGTGTCTTATTTCGGGTGCCGTCGTTCAAATATGTGAGGTTATAGTGCCCGGTATTCTCTGCGGTCGCCATGTTGCTTAACCAGCTATTGGCTAAACTGACAAAGGATAATGTCGAAGTATAGCTGCTGACTCGGAAATTGATATCCGCTGTATCGATCAGAAAATTTCCAACACTATCCGGCGTGCCATAGGCAATTTCCCAGATCGCTAATTGAAAAGCCGCGGATTCGATTTTTGTATCAACGAAACTGTAGACTTGATTCGCTAATTTAATCATATTGTCTACCCGCATCTGGCCGGATGTGCCCGGACGTAAGCTGGACAGTTCGTTGGCGAGATCGCTGGCCATCTGAACGTTATAAGTGGTGGTTCCGGTACTCATCCAATGATAAATATCCACGCACCAGGCATTGAATTGGCCCGTTAACGAAAAGTCATAGCCTAGATTTCCCGTGGAAAAACCGTTCCCGCCTATCGATACGTTAGCGGCATTGTTATTCGAATTCGGGTTGGGAGTAATAGCGCCGGTTAGGTAGCCGACCGGGCCAACGCCGAAGTCGGCTGAACCGGCATAGGTGGCGTCAATAGTTGCCGCCATCGGAGAACTGCTTGCAAACCCCATTAATGTAACGAGTGGTAAGAAATGTCTGTGCTTCATAGTCTGGTCCGTGCATGGTTGATATGCGCTTAGAGCATTTTTAATGCCAAAACTAGACATAGACATGCACGATTCCAGGAAAAACGCATAACACTATGATTTTTTGGTCTAAGTTTTTTGATAGGGATCACAAAACAGCATGACAAGAACAACTGATCATTACATGTAAACATACAGACTGCCAAAGCTGTCACGTCCTGACGTGGGGTTGTCATGCTGACCGGATGATATCTTGGTAAAGATTCACATGTGTTTCCGGGTTCGGCCGGAAAACGCCCCATTCAACTGATAAAACCAAAGCGTTTACAGCCAATGATCCGCTACATCTGCTAAGATGCATCCGGCTTTTTGGATTTCCGAAGACTATTCTTTTTCAAACCGCAATATATTACAAAGATATGCGATAAATGGGGGCTTTATAGTGTTTAAGGTAGAAAGAATCTATTGCCAATCCAATTTCAAAACGGGCTCAAATGAATGGTTTTTTGTCGCCCGAGAAGGGGAATTCGGCCCTTATGCCAGCAAAGCAATCGCGCAAAAAGCGCTCACCGGAATGATCAAGCATTGCATCGATAACGCCGACGACGGCGGTAGAAATCAAGTAAATGACACCAAGCTAAGCCTTGCCCCGGATAACAGATTTGAAGCTCACAAGAAACAACAACAGATTGCTAAATCCAGATCTAAGTCCAAAGGACGTTGGATATACTGAGATTAAGCGAGCGTTTAAAACAGCCCGAACCAATATCCGTATGCTATCGCGCGTTAAACAGACAGTCTAACGGTTGATACATGACGCAGAGAGTCGAAACGATATCGTCCGCGGCGCCCTATCATCGCTTTCCAATCAAACTTTGCGCAAAACGGTAAGAATTCACAAACCCGGAACCAACCAAATTTTAACTAAAAAACGATTTTCCCGGTCGGGGATTTTGAAAATATACAACGTTGATGTTGCAAATTGCCGTCATTTTTACCAAAGTCTATACACACAAACTTTCCATAAAGTGCGCCTTTATCCGCGCAGGCTGAAGATCAACGCCGGCATCGCTGGCCATTCGATGAAAGTTTTCCGAGCGCTCGGACATAAAGGAGGCCGCCAGCATTAGTTCCAACTCGACCGAGGATACTTGCCGCATGAAGCGGCGAACCAAGCCGGCATCGACGCCATCGCCGCCGAATTCGCCCAGCGCCAGCGAACGGGAGAAACTATAAAACTGGCGGATGCGGTTTTCGCATAACTGCGCGTGCCGGGCTCGGTAAGCAGGTGTTTTCAACGATTCGGCCACCGCCAGCGCCACGATGGAAGCGTTGTAAAAGGCATTCAACACGCCGTGCGAATAGATGGGGTCCACGAAGGATGCCGCATCACCTATGCAATAGAAATTTTCGCCGCACAGTTTAGTCGAGTAATAGGAATAATCCGGCCGCTGACTGAAAGACTCGGATCGATATCTCGCATGCTCCAATAATCGCTCCAGATACGGCGCGTTTTTCAATGTATTCAGATAAAACCGCTCGCGTTCGGCTTTGTCCATCCCGCGAGCCCGGTCGGTATTGATAACCAAACCGACGCTGGCCACCCGGCGCATGGCGATATGCCAGATCCAACCGTCTTCGAACGAAGTAACGAAAGTGATCGGCTTGATTCTGCCAGCCTCGGCGGCCGGGTAGCTGCGGCCATCGGCGGCCACGTACCGCGAATTTTCGAAATGCCCCCACAGCGATAAAAAGCGCATCTTGGAGTCGACCAAGCGTTTGGATTTGAACTGGCCCGCCAACACACCGGACGCACCGCTGGCGTCGATCACGAATCGGCACGAGAGTTCGCTCTCGACCGGATTCCCGCCGCGCCGGTCTTGGTAACTAACAACGGGACGGTCGGTATGAAAATCGACCTCGCGCACCCCAACCTGCTGAAATATCCGGGCACCTTGGTTTTCGGCGTGATTCAGCAACAGATGGTCGAATCTGTCTCGTTCCACATGCAAGGCCGGCCGGTTATAGCCGAATTCCGAAAAAGCGATGCGGTGAATCTTGCCGTTCCAAACCGTGATGCCCCCGGCTTTGGCAACGAAGCCTTCCTGCTCGATTAAAGCCGAAACACCGGTCAGATCGGCATATTTCCAGAAATGCGGAATCAGACTCTCGCCGACTTGCGGCCGCGGGTGTTGCGCGCGTTCCAACAGCACGACATCGATGCCCTGCTTCGCCAACAAGGCCGCTACGCTGGAACCGGCGGGGCCGCCGCCGATAACCAAAACATCGCAACGGCCCGGAACCGCGCCATTATTCGACAATGCTTTCCACCTTGTCGTTTTTGAAGTGCACGATAAAACGATCGAATCGGTTGTTCCAATAAGTCCAATCATTCATCGACAAAGACGGCGTTTGATTTTTCGGCGGATAACCAATAGCGGTGATCACCGCATCGCGGCTCATACCCGCTATGGCCCGGCCCGACGATATGGCGTCGCGTTCGGCGGCGGAAAACCGATTCAAATCGATTTTGGTAGTCGCAAAGATCTTGTCGAAAGCGGTTTGCATGTCGTCCCCGGTATGTTTAGGCACATTCTCGATGGTCAATGTCTGGCCGCTATCGGCCAATCTGACCTCGGCCTCCTTGGCGTTCATCGACACCAAGGTGGCCGCGGTATTGACCGGAATCAGGATGCCCTTGCGATAATTGGTCGTGCGAAAATTATTTTTCTCCTGAAAAAGGCTGAACTGGGTGTAGTAAATCTGCGCCGGATTAATGCTTACCAGCGGCGCCGTATCTCCCCCACTCAATTGTTTTTTACAAGCGGCCATTGAAAAGGCCGTAAGCAATCCGATTAAAACCAAGACGACTTTGTTTCTAAACATCTGCAAATTCCTCTGTGCTGACACTGAACGAAGCCGGTAAACGGCACTACTTACCGCATACCGGCTGCCAGTTTTATAAATAACGCCGCGAACGATACATCCGGTAATACATGCCGGAAAAACCAAGAAACAGTATCGATGCGGCAACCGCTAGCTCCCGCGTCAATGGAATCAAGATTAACGAAGAAAGCAATTCTATCGAAATTAAAAAAATCAAGGTTTGCACTACCCGGATTCTGGACATGCGCGAACAGACATACACGCCCAATGGCGCCCCCATCGCAACGATAGGCACGGCGGCCAACCAATATTCAGTCACCGGCACCAAGAATTGACCGCTCAGGAGCATCATTGCGAAACCCGACCAAGAGGTCAACACCATCATTACGATCACGGTCGGCGTCGCGGCTTTTTCGCATAAACGGAACCACAACACCAGCAAAGAAAACACGATGATTTCCAGGCCGCTACCCAACATGCCGCTGACCAGGCCTCCAACCAAGCCGAAGCACAGCAAGGTAACTTTTTCGAAGTATCCGATGCGCGCCAGGGTTGCATGGCGATCGCAGGCGGAATCGCGGTTATGCCACCACAGCGCCAATGCGAAACTGCTTTGCACCACGGTAAACAGCATGCGTACCGCGCTGGCCGACAACCGGTCCGCCAAAAAGAAGCCGAGCGGCAAGGTTGACACCGAGCCCAATACGACCCAAAACACCGCCCGCCATTCGACCCGAATTCTCAGCAACAAGATCGTCAACAGCGCCGCCCCCATGCCCACGCTTTGCGTGGCCAAGGAAAACTGTTTGGCGTGCAAGGCCGGAATTGCCAAAATCTTGGTAAAAACAGGAAAAGCCACCGCGCCGCCGGCCTCCGCAGTCGCCCCGGCCACGAACGAACCGAACGCCATCGTCAGCGAAACGCGCCAATGCTCGGCTATCGCCCAAAACGGCGGCGATGCCGGCAAAAAATACCAGCCCAGCCAGATAATCGGCGGAATCAAAAAGGCCAGTCTGCGGTCAGCTTGCACCCGGTCCGCTCCTAAGCTTTTCCAGGAAAATGTCGGGGGACGCATAAAGCATTTCACCGCTGCCGCTGTCGACCGCGGCCTGTATCGTCGTGGCTTTGACCATGATTTCGCCCGACGCGGCGTCGCTGATCCGATATTTGATCTTCATGCGGTATTCCCATTCGACCAACTCGGCGTAAACCTTCAAACGTTGTTCGAATTTTGCCGGTTTCACGTATCGCAATTGCAGATCGACGATGGGCCAGATATAGCCGGTGCCGCGCATGACCTCATAGCCGTAATCGATGGTATCCAGCAACGCGCAGCGCGCAATCTCCAGGTATTTGGCATAATGGCCGTGCCAAACGATGCCGAGCGCATCGATATCGAAAAACGGTACGACAACATCCACTTCCGCCCGAATCATGCTGACTCCTACGACTCGACGGCCGGATTCGAATGAGGCCAGTACGGATAAAAATTAAACCATTGCAGAGGTTCGGCCCGGCAGTGCTGCTCTAAGGTTACCGCATAACATTGCGCCATCAAACTCAGCATCTGAGTCCGTCTAGGCTCGCTACGCGGAATGCGGAAAGGCCCGGAAAACGACTCCAGATGGACTTGATAGCGCCCCCGAGTAGGGTAACAAAATAGCGTAAACACCGGGCATTGCAACATAGAGGCTAATAGATAAGGTCCTTGCGGAAAATCCGCTCCTTCGCCGAGAAATTTGGCTTTGACGGTACGGCCGCCCTGCACCGGAACCCGGTCGCCTACCATCACCAAAAATTCGCCGTGATCGATTTTTTCCTGCAACTCGACCGCCATAGCCGGGTTCAATTCGGTGACCTGTATCAGCTTAATCGTGGCGCTGCCCTCTGCGCCCCTGCCCAACAAACGATTGAATTTTTCGGCATGGCGGGTATGCACCAAAATATTCAAACGTATCAGCCCGCGCATATCGGCTATGGCCTGGCATAACTCCAGATTGCCGATGTGACCGCTCAATATCATCGCGCCGCGCTTTTGCTCTATGAGCTTCAGCAGTACCGGACGATTCGGAAAATCGACCTGATTCGGGTCTATGCATCCCATCCAGGCAATAATTTTGTCCAGCAAGGTTTCGCCGAAACTCAAAAAATGCCGGTAACTGAGCCACCAACCGACTTTCAGATTCAATTCCGGGCAATATCCGGCCAAACGGTGCAAATAATCCAGCGATGCCTCACGAGCCACTCGGCCGGTCAAAAAGTAATAACTCACTACCGGCCCTAAAATCAAACGAAACGCCCAACGTCCGAAGATTCGGTAAATCCAGACTAAAACACGAATGCCCCACACCAGGCTTCTTTCCTCTAACGCGGCCCAGTGCCCGGGTGTTGTCTCGGCAGTCATTGAAAATGCCTTATCAATAAGGTCGGCAAGCGTGCCAACATACCGAAAAACAAACGGGCATGGGTCAAGCTGATGCGCAGATTGTCTTCCAAGCCTCGGAAGTGCGATATACCGTCCTGCGGATAACCGACGCGGGTCGGAATGGAAATCATGGGCACGCCCGCCCAATACAAACGCACCAGTATTTCCACATCGAAGGCCATGCGCTCTTCCAAATGCGCATTTTGGACCAGGTCGGCGCAAACCGATACCGGGTAAACCCGATAACCGCACATCGCATCATGAATCCGGAACGACAGGGTATTGATATACACCCAGACATGCGTCAGATAGCGGGCGTAAAAACGGATTTTCGGAATAGAGTCGTCGAATACCGGCCGGCCTATGACTGCCGCTCCGGGGTTTTGGCGTGCGGCTTCCAAAAATTTATTCAGGTCGTTCAAATCGTGTTGGCCGTCGGCGTCGATTTGCACGGCGTGGGAATAGCCTTGGGTCCGTGCCCACAAAATGCCGGTTTTCACCGCACCGCCTTTGCCTCGATTCGTTTGATGGCGCAGCGATTGCAGCCATGAATATCGTTCGGCCAAATTCTCGATGATTTTAGCGCAGGATGCCCGGCTGCCGTCATCCACCAAAAGGCAGGGTAATCCGAAAGAAGCCAAACTCTCAACAATCCGAGGAAGCGGCTGTTCGTGGTTATAAACCGGTATCAGCAGGCAAGGCCTAAATTCTGTCGTCATCGAAATAAATTCTGCCGGAACTGTATTCGACCGAGTCCGAGTGGTAACGAAATTCCAATTTACCGGTCTCCGGGCTATAGCGCAAGCTTAGCTGCAAAGGTTGAGCGGGCAACAGCAGGTCTTTGAACTTAACGGCTTCCATATGGTTAAACACCTTGACCAATTCCAGATACTGCTCGGCGAAGTGCACCGCCCACTGGATTTGCACGACGCCGGGTACTATCGGGATTTGATCGAAATGACCCGCAAAATAGGCTAAATTTTCCGGTATGCGTAAAACCAGGTTAACGCTTTGATCCAATATCGCGTGTTCCAGCACTTCCGGCAACAACACCGCCTCGTCCGAATTCGCCATCCGCTTCAATAACTTGCTTTCACTTTGCGGCGAACCGCCATTTCCGCCGTCATCAGCAGGCCCATCAATATGTAAAACACGCAACCGTTGTATAAACTCCACAACCAGCGGTCACCGTACCAAACGGTAAACAGTGAAACGGCGGCATTGCCCAAAAAAAACGCGCTCCACACCTGAGTCACTTTACGGGTATAAACGATACCTTGGGCCGGCAAATCCGGATCTTCCAGGCGAGCAAGCCGCTCCACCACTGTCGGCGGATAAACCAAGCTGACGGAAAACACAAAAAAAAACGACAAACTAACCAGCACCGGATAAATCATTAGGCCGCCGGTTCGATTAAGCCAGGCGATCGCGAGCAAAAACAACACGCAAATCGGTACAATCAGACGCGTAATACGGTCTGTTGACCGGTCTTTGGCGGACAAAATCCGTAGCGCGAACAAACCGGCCAATATCAATGCCAAAGTGCGGGGTTGAAAATAATCCAGCGAAAGCCAAATCAGAAACGGATAAGCAACCGTCAATCCGGCAATCAATCCGTTCAATACCAGGCGAAACCATTTAAAGAAGCTTTTTTGAGCCATGTCGACCTAGGAAAGCCCGATCCGGTGAACCGTTTCAACCACGTCCCGCACGGTGCGGGCATTTTTAAAGTCTTCCGGATTGATACGTTTGCCGGTGATTTCGCGCAAGCGTACCATTAAATCCACCGCATCGATGCTGTCTATATCCAGGTCCTGACCCAACTTGGCATCCGGCACGATGTCTTCGGGCGCCAGTTCGAACATCTCCGACATAATCTGTCTGATGGAGGTAAATATTTCTTCTTGGGTGTTCATGGCTGTTTTGTGTCCTGTTGCGATACCACAAAGTCGGCCAGATTTTTGACCGACGCAAAGTGCTCGACCAAACCGCTCGATTGGGCATCGATATGAATATTGTATTTTTTCTTCAAGGCCAGACCAAGTTCCAACGCGTCGATGGAATCAAGCCCTAGGCCCGAACCGAACAAAGGCGCTTCGGAAGCGATGTCTTCCGGCCGTATGCCTTCGAGCTCAAATATGTCTATGATCAATCGTTTAAGCTCGGCTTCAAGTTTTTCCATGGTTTGCCAGATGCTCTAAATAATATGCTTCCAATTGCCGGGTTAGCTGCCGGGCCGCGACGGAGCGGCCGGCATGATCGAAAATCGGAGTTAACTGAATATCATCGCCCACATCCATAGTTAAAGTAAACTTCTTTTCGGGGATTTGATACCACTTCTCGTGTTTGGTTAAGGTTGTAGGCGAACAATCAAGTACAACCGGCAAAATCGGTGCATAAGCTTGTAATGCGACCGCAGCTGCGCCGCGTTGGAATTTGAATGGTTTGCCCGGCGTAGTGCGGGTGCCTTCGGGGAATATGATCAACGAACCGCCTTCGTCCAATTCGTCCGCGCATCGGCCGATCAATTTTTCCGGATCTTCGGCATAAATATAGCCCATAGCCCGAATCGGAATCCGCATGAAGGGGTTGTCTATCAAAGCCGGTTTAACGATGCAGGTTGCGTTTGGAATCTGAGAAATCAAAAATACGATATCCAGCAAGCAAGGATGGTTGGCCACGATTACTCTTCCCGGCGCCGAAAGCCGCTCACCGTTAATCACGCGGTAATCCAAAATACCGATGATGCGCATGAACGCCATATAGCTTTGAAAAATGCGACTCATCAGCCAGCGCGCGCGCCGTTTTTTTTCGACGCCATTTCCTAGAAACCGCTCGAACAATGGAAACAACACCCCCCACGTCAACACGCCGCCGGCACCGAACATAAAGAAACTTAAGCCGGTACCGATCAAACGCCAACCGTAGTTAACACATTCAAACACCATCCAAACTCCAACGCCAAACCGACCGTTCGAGTCCGCAGCATCCGCTGCGCCGCCCGCTGACTATCGCTTGCGGCAAATCACTCTTTTCCGCCGCCGATCCGGCATCGCTGACCGATTCCCGCTTAAGACGCAAGCGTAATCCGGCTTCAGCCGGCCTTGCCAACACCAAAGCCAATGCCCAGGTTTTCTCGGGAACCGATAAATAGGCCTGATAGGCTTTGGGTAACGGCTGTTCGTAACAAACCGTCATGACTTGCGCCACCTCGGATAATAGGCCGCGGGCTTCAATAAAGGCCGCGAACAAATCCTCGGTTCCGCCCGCCAAGGACAAATAGGGAAGTACGCTTCCGGTTTGCAAACTATACAGACCGGCAATGGCGTTATGGACGCACAAACTAAAACGGCTGGGCGAAACCGCTTCACCCATGGCCATGGCGTTCAACATCTCGAAGTAGTACTGGCTCTCGCCATGATTGGAGAAAAACACCGCCGGCATTTCACCCGCGGCTTCGCGGCAGTGCCATGCGACAGCGCAAGCCGCCCGAGCCAATGGCGACAGCCGCCGCCTCTGCATCATCGGTAGAAAGCTTACGTCGGCACTGCCGCCATTGCACGGCAGCACTTGTCCCCCCGGCCAGCGATTCGTTGTAGCGGTTTCGTCCGACTGCCAAAGACACCAATATTTAAGAGTAAACGACAACGCGGTCTCAGCGCTATCGACCGCACCGGAAACGCGCAACGCCGCCATTACCGATGCACCTCTAAGCGTCCCAGCGGCGGAAAACCAGACAAGTGTTGATGCCGCCGAACGCAAAATTGTTACTAACAACGTAATCGGCATCGATATCGCGGCCGTCGCCGGCGATATAGTCCAGTTCCGCGCAGCGCGGATCGACACGGTCCAAATTCAGGTTGGGATGAAACCAGCCGTCCCGCATCATTTGAATCGCGGCCATTGCCTCCAGCGCGCCGCTGGCCCCCAAGGTATGCCCGGTATAGCCCTTGATGGTGCTGACCGGAACGTTAGCGCCGAATACCGCCGCAGTAGCCTCGCTTTCGACAATATCGCCATGTTCCGTGGCCGTGCCGTGGGCGCTGATATACGCGACTCGGTTCGGTTCGAGTCCTGCGTCCCGCAAGGCCAAACGCATGACAACCTTCTGGGTTTCCGCGTTCGGCGAAGTCACGTGAGCGCCGTCGGCATTGGTGGCAAAGCCCACCAGCTCGGCATAAATTTTGGCGCCGCGCCGCTCGGCATGTTGCAATTCCTCCAATACCAAGGTACATGCCCCCTCGCCTATCACCAAGCCGTCGCGGTCGCGGTCGAAGGGCCGCGGCGTCGATTCCGGCCTATCGTTACGCGTGCTGGCGGCATACAAGGCGTCGAACAACGCCGCCATGGTCGGACAAAGTTCTTCGGCTCCGCCCGCCAACATCACGTCTTGCTGTCCGAACTTGATGGCTTCATAGGAAAAACCGATGGCCTGGCTGCCAGAGGTACAAGCGCTGACAGCCGGAATCATCCTTCCGCGTACCTGAAAAAACACCGCGATATTGGCCAAGGTGGTATGCCCCATCATCTTCAGATAAGTGGTGGCGTTCAGGTTGCCGATATCGTGATTCAGCAACATGTTGCCGAAATCGGCGATGGCCGAGGTCGAGCCGACCGACGAACCGTAGGAGACGCCGGTGCGGCCGTTGCTGATTACGGGATCGCCCAGCAAACCCGAGTCCAGTAAGGCCCGCTCGGTTGCGCGGGTAGCGAGTAGCGACACCCGTCCCATACTCCGGGTGTTTTTGCGGTTGTAATTGGAAGGCAATTCGAAATACGGAACCGGTGCGCCCAGACGGGTCAGCAAGCCGTTATATTTATCCCATTCCGGCATTCGGCAAATACCCGAGCGTTTTGCCTTTAGATTGGCGCGAATTTCCGCCCAATCGTTGCCTATCGGGGAAAAGCCGGCCATGCCGGTAACAACGACGCGGCGGCTCAACACAGGCCTCCATTGACCGAAATCACCTGGCGCGTGATATAGCCGGCATCGGCCGACATCAAAAACGCCACCAGCGCGGCCACCTCGTCCGGGGTACCCAGGCGCCTTGCCGGTATTGCGGCAATCGCCTCTTCCAGCGGCAGGCCTTCCAGCATATCGGTTTCGATCAAACCGGGCGCCACGCAATTAACCGTAATCTTGCGCTTGGCCAATTCCAGTGCCAGCGCCTTGGTCGCCCCTATGATGCCAGCCTTGGCCGCGCTGTAATTGACCTGCCCGCGGTTGCCGGTCAGCCCCGAAACGGAGGCCAAGGTCACGATGCGGCCGGGCTGACGGCGCTGTATCATCGGCATGATCAGCGGGCTCAACACATTGTAAAATCCATCCAGGTTGCTGCGTAACACCTGATCCCAATCGTCGCCGGTCAACAGCGGGAAGACGTTGTCTCGGGCCAAGCCGGCGTTACAGACCACGCCGTAATAAGCGCCATGAGCTTCCACATCCGCGGTCAAGCTCTCGCGGGAGGCATCGCGGTCGGCAAGATCGAAACATAAAACGCGGCACTGCCGCCCCTTTCGGAGGATTTCGTCTCTGACCTGCCCGGCCTCGGCCATTCGGCTGCGGCAGTGCACCACCACATCGTATCCCTCGCCGGCCAAGCGCAACGCAATGGCTTTCCCGATGCCACGGCTGGAACCCGTGACTAAAATGCTTTTTTGTTTCATATTCCTTTTCCGGCGAGAAACTCTCTCGAGTCCTGCGGCATCAATAAATTCAACTTCGAAGTCGCCTCGATCCCGTCGCCTTCCAGGCAACAATCGAATACCACCATGTCATTGGCCGCTTCAATGATTTTTTCGGCTCGAACCTTCAGTCGCTTCCCACAGGCAAACCGGCCAACCGAACATCGGTAGTAGCGGGTACCCAATAAAAAGCCCAAATCGATATCCAGACCGCGACGCTTGCGCTGATAGCCCGAATAGGCCGCGACGGCTTGGGCCATATACTCCAGCCCGACCCAGGCCGGCACGCAATGATCGGAACCGGAAAACAAACCGTCGTCGCGTACCGTCAATTCAACCACAATGTACCCTTCGCCGGCTTCCAGCACTTTGTCGACCAGCACCATGGCCTGCGACTGCGGCAGCAAGCTTTCAACGGCATACGGGAAAGCCGCCGCAGCATCAGCAGCGCCCGATAAGCAAGGACACATTGTTACCTCCGAAAGAAAACGAGTTACTAAGGCAATATTGTAGTCTTTTGATATGCTGATTTTCCAGCGTAACGAAGTTTAGCTGATCCAGGCTGGAATCGGCTTGGCCGTCCCATAAATGCGGAGGTAAACGTTTTTCCGCATTCAATTCCGACAACAGCAACCAGCACAAACCTGCTTCGATAGCGCCGGCGGCGCCCAGGCAGTGCCCGGTGGCCGGCTTGCTGGAACCGCAACAGGTCTTGTCGCCGAACAAGCGCATCACGGCACGGCTTTCCATCGAGTCGTTTTGCAAGGTGGCAGTGCCGTGCAGATTGATGTAATCGATTTCATCGGAAACCAAACCGGCGTCTTGCAGCGCGGCTTGCATCGCCGCATACGCACCGGCCCCGTCCGGACGCGGCGCCGAAATATGATAAGCGTCCGAACTCGCGCCGGCACCCAGCAAGGCCATTGGCGCCGGCTCGCGACTCATCAAAAACAACGCGGCCCCTTCGCCGATAATTGTCCCGTCCCGGTTCCGGCTGAAAGGATTGCACTGCGTCCGGCTGATAGCGCCCAAGGCCGAAAAGCCTTCCAGCGTCGTGCGGCACAAAGCGTCGGCACCGCCGACGACAACGGCATCGCATACATTTAGATTCAATAGGCGCCGAGCCGATGCCAGCGCGTTGGCGCTGGAGGAACAAGTCGTCGAAATCGTATAAGCCGGTCCGCGGAGATCGAGACAATCGGCCAAAAACGCCGCCGCGCCGCCCAGCTCCTGCTGCTTGTAATGATAATCCGGAGGCATGTTCCCTGTTGCCCGCAAGGCTTGCAACGCGGTTTCGCCTTCGGCAATGCCCGAGGTACTGGTACCGATTACGGCCCCGACGCGAGCCGCGCCGTAACGCTTGAGCGCTTGCCGAACCGGGATTTCGATTTGCGATAAAGCCTCTAGCAACAAGCGGTTGTTGCGGCAATCGTAGCGGTTTAGCGACGGCGGAATGGCAGGCAATCGACCAGAAACGGCAAAGGCGGGAATGTCGGCCCCCGACCACGGTTCGGCCCGCGAAGGCAACCCCGACAACCAGTGTTTCAACACCGAAGACTTGCCATTACCCAGCGCACAGACAATGCCCAGGTCATTTAGATACAAACGCCTTACTCCGTAACAAGAAAATCCGAAAGTCGATTTTAAATCGATTTCTTGGTCTAGGTGGACGGATATTTTCAACTCACACGCCGGAATTTCGACATACGCCCCCTAAACCAAACATTATAGGGATAAACTCCGGCGTCCATTCCTTGCAGGATGGAATAAATGTTCCCGCATTGAAAGCGCCGCGCGGCAATTGAGCTTACGATTATGGGCGCGGAGGAACCAAAACCTTAACATTTGTGCACTTCCGGGGATATGCAAAAACCGCCCCGTTGCCGCTCAACGTATCGGCGCCTTCTTCGATACTTCCGTTGATTTCATCGTAAGGCAAAAACGTATGGCGCAAGGACCATGCTTTTCGCTCGGCCTGTTCTTTCAGCAACGCTCGACAATCCTTCTGCAGAGCTCCACCTCATCTATTTTTGCAAACGATATTTCTTCAGCCGCGTGTGTAGCAGCGAACGTGAGAGCGACGCTTCGCCGCGACTTTCGGCCTTTCTAAGCCGCCTGTGCGGCGGCGGACTCGATGACTAACTGCTCGCCGGTGACATCAAATTTCTAAGCCGCCTGTGCGGCGGCGGACTTGCGGAGCGATTCTCGGTCGTATCGTAACCATTTCTAAGCCGCCTGTGCGGCGGCGGACGACATTAGGCATTTTAGCGTTATATGTTTTATTTTCTAAGCCGCCTGTGCGGCGGCGGACCATGGAAAGCGCTTTTAGATAGGAATCGGTAATTTCTAAGCCGCCTGTGCGGCGGCGGACACCAACTATACGTGCTGAGGTATTTGGAGTTTTTTCTAAGCCGCCTGTGCGGCGGCGGACCAATAGTATTTTTTGAAAACAACATAAGTGTTTTTCTAAGCCGCCTGTGCGGCGGCGGACTCGGTACAAGATGCCGACGGCAATTACTATCATTTCTAAGCCGCCTGTGCGGCGGCGGACTGAATCGGTAATGGTGTCACCATTCTGCAACATTTCTAAGCCGCCTGTGCGGCGGCGGACAGGCTAACTCCGGGCGTAACTCGAACTGTCTATTTCTAAGCCGCCTGTGCGGCGGCGGACTAATCAGCGCCGGAGAAATCGAGCTTAGGATTTTTCTAAGCCGCCTGTGCGGCGGCGGACGTAATACGGGCCAAAAGCCTATGTTTGACTGATTTCTAAGCCGCCTGTGCGGCGGCGGACACCCATGCAGTGCTAGTGATGGGCGGTAAGACTTTCTAAGCCGCCTGTGCGGCGGCGGACTCATTTTCATTTTCAAGATGTGTGTTTGTATATTTCTAAGCCGCCTGTGCGGCGGCGGACGGCAATCCTATTCGCGTCATATCCGGCCAGATTTTCTAAGCCGCCTGTGCGGCGGCGGACTCAAGCTAAAATTCGGGATGGTTGGGTGATTTTTTCTAAGCCGCCTGTGCGGCGGCGGACGCATATTATAGAGCCTGGTACGAAACTAAAGTTTTCTAAGCCGCCTGTGCGGCGGCGGACCACAATGATCTCCATCTCTTTGACGAATTAATTTTCTAAGCCGCCTGTGCGGCGGCGGACTTGTCAAAGCTGAACAAAATCACCGCGCTACCTTTCTAAGCCGCCTGTGCGGCGGCGGACTGGAAGGATATGGAGATTTTAATATGATTGAAATTTCTAAGCCGCCTGTGCGGCGGCGGACACTGTCTTTGGTCTTCGGTCAAAGAGGTAGTATTTCTAAGCCGCCTGTGCGGCGGCGGACTGCACCAAGTTTGGATTAGTTGAAACGTATCATTTCTAAGCCGCCTGTGCGGCGGCGGACTAGCAGCAGACCCCCAGTCTATGTGCGTGTACTTTCTAAGCCGCCTGTGCGGCGGCGGACTGTTAGGCAAAGTGTTCAATATCAAAGTAACCTTTCTAAGCCGCCTGTGCGGCGGCGGACGAATATAAAGTTGATATAAAGATGCCTCGTGATTTCTAAGCCGCCTGTGCGGCGGCGGACTAGTCAAGCGCGACAGGTATGGGACAGGCTAATTTCTAAGCCGCCTGTGCGGCGGCGGACTGACAATAATTTCAG
The DNA here is from genome assembly GCF_054172045.1 of Methylomonas sp. MgM2. Lineage (NCBI taxonomy): Bacteria > Pseudomonadati > Pseudomonadota > Gammaproteobacteria > Methylococcales > Methylococcaceae > Methylomonas > Methylomonas sp. MgM2. The sequence goes on from NZ_JBSYXO010000013.1 coordinate 96,080, forward strand.
TCTCATCCTCAAATACATTTCTAAGCCGCCTGTGCGGCGGCGGACGCTGCGTGAGTAAACGTTGGACTAGCCTGCACTTTCTAAGCCGCCTGTGCGGCGGCGGACCAACAGTCAAAACTCTATCGAGCGGCCTGTTTTTTCTAAGCCGCCTGTGCGGCGGCGGACCGATATCATCGATATGCTAGACGCCGAAACCTTTTCTAAGCCGCCTGTGCGGCGGCGGACTGTCTTTCCTCGGACATTATAACGATTCCAACTTTCTAAGCCGCCTGTGCGGCGGCGGACAAATGACTCAGAAAAAACTGGGGGAATTGCTATTTCTAAGCCGCCTGTGCGGCGGCGGACGTCTCGTGAAGGCTCCAAATAAAAAGCTGTATTTTCTAAGCCGCCTGTGCGGCGGCGGACGGTTCCGCCAGGATACACGTCGAGCTCCGTTATTTCTAAGCCGCCTGTGCGGCGGCGGACAATAGTTTCCCCGGCAATCCATTTTGGTCAACTTTCTAAGCCGCCTGTGCGGCGGCGGACGACTTGCTTCGGTTTGTGTTGCTTGATAAAGCTTTCTAAGCCGCCTGTGCGGCGGCGGACATTGTAATCAGAGATATTAATATGTCAGACATTTTTCTAAGCCGCCTGTGCGGCGGCGGACGATGATACTGTCATGATAAATTACATAGAAAATTTCTAAGCCGCCTGTGCGGCGGCGGACAAACAGCCGTTCCGAAATATCTTCAAACGTTTTTTCTAAGCCGCCTGTGCGGCGGCGGACGATTCTGGCTCATTGGAGCAGGATGCGGATGTTTTCTAAGCCGCCTGTGCGGCGGCGGACTATTTAGATGAATGCAATGAGCAGGCAATGAATTTCTAAGCCGCCTGTGCGGCGGCGGACCGATACGAATTTAACTCGGTCGGTTTTATTCTTTTCTAAGCCGCCTGTGCGGCGGCGGACCGATCGTTTTTTTACCGGCTGAACAAGGATAATTTCTAAGCCGCCTGTGCGGCGGCGGACAAATGCGGGCGAATAAAGTGGGGTTACGCATTTTTCTAAGCCGCCTGTGCGGCGGCGGACTTTGGTATAAAAGGAAAAATGGCCGTCATTAATTTCTAAGCCACCTGTGCGGCGGCGGACTCGCCGTAATATTCTCGTTCAGCCTGCTCCCTTTTCTAAGCCGCCTGTGCGGCGGCGGACAATTGGGTCGGCTTGAGTGGGTGTTATGCGATTTTCTAAGCCGCCTGTGCGGCGGCGGACTATTTATGGTTATAATGGTGCCGGTTGATTCTTTTCTAAGCCGCCTGTGCGGCGGCGGACAGGGAAAATGTGCCTGCTATTCAATAGTTATATTTCTAAGCCGCCTGTGCGGCGGCGGACTACTCCGCATCGCAGTACCCCATATCGCGAAATTTCTAAGCCGCCTGTGCGGCGGCGGACATACATTGCACGGTTACGCGGACGCTGCACTATTTCTAAGCCGCCTGTGCGGCGGCGGACAGCGCAGTTGTGTCTGCGCACGGGAGCCAGGTTTTCTAAGCCGCCTGTGCGGCGGCGGACAGCTTCATGATGCTGTTGCAAATTCAAAAGCATTTCTAAGCCGCCTGTGCGGCGGCGGACACCAGAGCGTATCTGAGCTAAAGGCTGGGAAATTTCTAAGCCGCCTGTGCGGCGGCGGACTCGAGGCCCGCCTACGCTATCGCATTAAAGAATTTCTAAGCCGCCTGTGCGGCGGCGGACTTTGACAGTTATATCGGTAGTGGTGGTGTTGTTTTCTAAGCCGCCTGTGCGGCGGCGGACTTGTTGTCTCCAAACGCATAACACCCACTCAATTTCTAAGCCGCCTGTGCGGCGGCGGACCGAAAACTGCTGTTGATACGTTGCTCGAAAATTTTCTAAGCCGCCTGTGCGGCGGCGGACGGTCAATTGATGACAAAACAATTATCACCCAATTTCTAAGCCGCCTGTGCGGCGGCGGACTGTGACGGCGGTACGTATCACGCTGACGCTGATTTCTAAGCCGCCTGTGCGGCGGCGGACGGTATTCCGGAACCTAAGGCTAAAACTGAACATTTCTAAGCCGCCTGTGCGGCGGCGGACATAATATACAAACTAGGTTGCCAATAATACTATTTCTAAGCCGCCTGTGCGGCGGCGGACCGCCAAAGCGCCGCCCATGATTTCTATAAACTTTTCTAAGCCGCCTGTGCGGCGGCGGACTAGGATCAGCATAAGATGCGTAGACTTTTTTCTTTCTAAGCCGCCTGTGCGGCGGCGGACAATCCTTGATCCGGCCGACGTAAACACACATTTTTCTAAGCCGCCTGTGCGGCGGCGGACTCCAGCAAATCTTTGGCCCGGTAATTGAACATTTTCTAAGCCGCCTGTGCGGCGGCGGACAAATGAAACTGATTCGAGCATTTTTTACAATTTTTTCTAAGCCGCCTGTGCGGCGGCGGACAAGATTTTTAAACAATTGTACTAACGTACTAGTTTCTAAGCCGCCTGTGCGGCGGCGGACCATAGACGACGCCAAACTGGAAGCCACCGTCATTTCTAAGCCGCCTGTGCGGCGGCGGACGGGCGAATATGCGGTGCATGAGTTGGATGTTATTTCTAAGCCGCCTGTGCGGCGGCGGACTGGTGACAGCGGTACATGACCAATTTGCCTTTGTTTCTAAGCCGCCTGTGCGGCGGCGGACGACGAGAATATGGGTTATGCCGCCAAGGCAATTTTCTAAGCCGCCTGTGCGGCGGCGGACTGATTATATATAAACGGGAAGCCGGTTGTGACAAGGGTTGCGGACGGATTAACCAATTTTTTACCATCCGCAAAACCCTCAACCGTAACTAGCTGATTTAGTTCACATTGTTAAAGAGCGAAAAATTTTGGGTCAAAATTCGGGTACGGTTGCGCTGCTGCTCAGGCCGTAGGCGCTGAAACTGCCGGCGACCGGTGCGGCTACCTCGGTTTTAGCAATCCATAGACAAAACGTCTGCCCACCGCTCAAGCTCTGCAAGCGAATAAACGGCAAGGCCACCGACGGCACGGCCATATCGGCATAGCGGAACGTCGTCGGGTAGCGCGCGTCGCCAGCCGGCTTTTCCAGTGTTACGGTCGTCGACAGCGCCGTTTCCAAGTCCATGCCATGCCGTTTGGCGTAACGCCGGGCCAAGCGTTCCGGGTTGGTCTTGGGCCGCTCGCGCCGGTAAACCGCATAAGCCGCCACTTTGTTCGGCACGGGCCGGATACCGGTACAATGGACGTAATCGCTGAGGCGCGCTAGGCGCTGCGGGGCGTTGAAGCGCTCCAGCGCAGCCTCGTCGCCGGCGAACAGGCGGCATTTGCTACCTAAAACGCCATATTTGTTTCCCATTTTATATTCCGGTAACGATAAGCCGATAGGCACACGCTTTTGATCATCCTGATTTTCTACAAAACCAAGGTGAAGTTGTTCGAATACTCGGGACCAAAGATTGAATAGACTGAAATCAGGGCCAGGCAATAAGGTAATTTCAATGTAATAGTTCATGTTGTATTCCGATCAGCGAATAACATCGACATAAGCCAAACCCTTTTTTCCCAAGTAGAAGCTGGAAACGCCGGCTGCTTCTATCATTTCCCTGAGCTGATGGGCTTTGTCTTCCGGAATATCGAGATGAATGTCCAGCGTACCGTTGGCCTTGGTTAACAAAGAAACTACCTCGCCTTCACCTTTACGTTTTTCCTTCAACTGATATGGATTTCCCCAAATTGGCTTTTTATTACCCGTGGTATATCTATCCATGAAATCTTTAGGCGTAAATCCACGCTTCGAGATTCCGGCAATTCCTCCACTTTTTGTCAAGGCATTAGAAACATCATGTTCTTTACCTAAACGAGAAATCTGCAAATACAAAGCCGAACAATACAATTCTATCGGCTTTATTTTCTCATCGACAACTTTATAGGCTACATCCGGAAAAGCGCTTTGCAATGTTTTGAAAGGAGCTTCTACTGATTCCAAATCAACTGCTTTTAACTTGTTCAGCTCATCCAATCTCTGCAATACAGTAATTGGGTCAAATTGATTTTTTGAATTGACTAGACAGTTTTCATCGCAAATAAATTGACAAAGACTTTCAATATCTAATGACAGAACGCCCCAAAATTCAGCCGAATAAATGGATGTAAAAACCGGGTCATTCGCTTTTATCATACCAGTGAACGAGTTTTGATCGGTATTACCTTCCATATTCCGGATATAAACCGTCTCTGTGTTAACAATATTGCCTGAATTTTGCTGATCATCAAACGATATATGCTCTTCTAAGCCTGAAAAGAAATAATTCGGACAATTTCTGGATTGATACAATTTTCTTTGATCGCCAATAAGTCTATTCAATATCCCCATAACAGTATTATGGGTGATTTCCCGTTTAATAAAATTTGGATAATTGCCGCTAGCATCGCGTTTGCCCAGGGTGGTCATCGAGCCTATAAAGGTCCTACCACCTTTGGGTAAAGGTTCGTTATTAGAACCGTCCAGAAATGAGTTTCGCCAAGACGCTTCGTATTTAATGGTAATACGCATGGCTCGTCCTTATTTGGTGTAAAAATAAACGGCGTAGGGTGACTTGGGTTCTTCGTTAATCCCGGCGGGGTTGCGTTTTATACGCATCATTTTATTGCTGTCATTGTAATCGACCAGTAGGCTATCAACATACATGTAGCCTTTGGCTTGGCGAATGCTCAGCTCTTCGATCATGCGCAAGGTTTCATCGACTAGAATGTCGATGGCTTCGTTATCCAATAGAATCCCGACTTCACCTTCTTTGAATATGGTGCCTCCACGCACGTAGTTTGGATGAAATATTGCTTTTGGATTACGATTAGGGGCAATTGATTTAATAAACTCTTGTACAGCCCACGCGACTTTTTCGCCTTCGTCATCTTTAATAACCATCGCGGCGCGGTCGAATTTTTTATCTAACGAAATAAATTGCAATTGTTCTACACTAATTGAGCCATAAGCCAAATATTTAGTTTCACCAAATGTTGTCTTCGAAAAAATTGAATTTTCACCCCTCTTATAATCCTTAGTTCCATCTGGATTAGTTATTTCTTCAGTAGAACTTGAAGATGATAGTTGTTCAAAATTGCCATTACCTAATTGATCTACAAAATCCTCAAGCAAGAGTGGACTAGTTCGCTTACATTGGCTAGCAGGAACAACGTATCCGCGAATTAAGCCTGTAATAGAGCTTAAAACCGCTAATAAGTTCTTATCTTTTGCGTAATGCAAATCAAAAGCCTGATCTCTGAACAAATGATGCCGAATACAGTTTTGACTGATATACATCGGCGTTTCTTTAAAGTTGATGTCTGTGGCTTGTTTTTTATATTTAAAACCAGTTTCCTCTTTAATTTTTCCGCTCAAATTACTATATCCACGCAGTTTCGGCAAAGTGTGATTATCCTGCTCTTTCCCATCGTTTCCCACTAAAGTGGTCGGGCCATTCCAATTGACCACTCCATAGCCATAAGCAACCACTTTAAAATCCACGCTTTTAATACCGGTAATTTTTTCCATATTTAATCCTCGTTTGTTGTTAATTGCTTGATTGAAAGAGCGCCGATAGACTGTTTATCGCACACGGCATAATAAATGGCATAACTATGCCGCGCTGTTTCACCGCCAACCCGATCCAGACCTTCCGGTGTATAGCTCAGGTAAACGGGAAATTCCGGGTCTCTTGCTTCGTTGAGCAAGATAAAATCTTTAAAGGCTTTTTGGCCGCCAATAACGTTGTGGTGTTTGCTTTTCATATAAGCCAACAAATTTCTTTCGCTGTCGCCGTAGCCCTGGATTTCATCCAACGATGCGGTCAAATTGTCGAATTCTTCGCGGTCGCTGATTGGCGGCTGGTAGGCATATTCGTTTTGAAATTCGATATTCGGCCACTGAGTAACATCGCAAATCGCCATTTGTACAAACCGGTTTTCGCCACGTAGCGACTGCTTGCTGATTCTTGTTCGCCCTTTTTCCGTAGTTTTCTTCGGCGGAATGGTAATCGGATCGACGACTTTGCTTTGAATCAGTTGTACCCCTTGCTTGAAGCAAGCCAATAGATCGGCTTCCATTGCTTGTTTGGCCGCCTGCGTTTCGTGAAAATTTCGGTACAGCTTATAGAGCTTGGGCAATTGCATAGTTTGGTTGTCAATATCTGCGGCTCGCAAGAATTGATACCAAGCCTTGGTTGCTGACAAGCCATATTGCAAACTCAAAAATTTAGTCGCGGCACTTTTCCCTTTGCCTTGATGGATGGCTTCGGGCACGGCCACGCTGTAGATATTGGCAGACGAATTAGCGCCGAATCGGTCGAGTCTGCCTAAACGCTGCAGGAAGTTTTCGGCGCTGGTCAGCTCAGACACCATGTAGTCGCAGGTAATATTTAACGATGCCTGGACAATAGGACCGGCGCGCAAGACCTCGAATTTGCCGGTGCCGTCTTTCTTGAACGATTCGTAAACTTCGTCGAACAGTCTGTGCTTGTCGCTTTTCTTGAACTTGGAATGCAGCAATACCGCGTTTTCGGCGTTTTGGTTACGAATGAAACTTTTTTGCGCGACTTGGGCGGTATTGCTGATCACAATGGCATTGCCGCTTTGGCGCTGATATAGAGGATTACTCTCGTCTTGCCGCTTTTCATCAAACACCTTGAATTCAATGCGGTACTCGCCGGGATTGAAACTGGGCATTTCGATGATGTCTTCCGGCTGAATCTCCAGGACGGTGTTCAGGAAAAAGTAATGCGGTGTGGCAGAAACCAGCAAGGTATTGGCGAGATTGCCCTGCGATTTTTTGCATTCGACCAGTTCGGCAAACAACAGGTTGAACGCCGGCATGGCGACATATTCGTGGAATTCGTCGAACACGACATGAGCGTTCAACACGTTGATTAATGTATTGACTTTGGTATGGCTGATGATGGCACCGAATACTTGATCGATGGTGGTGATGACGATGTCGCCGGAAAAATAATCGTCCTCCGCCGTCATTTTTCCCCATTCCTTGGTGAATTTGAATTCGCCGGTGTTGATTTCGATCTTGGAGTCCGGCAGATATTGCTCGGAAATCAGTTCCAAAAATAAACCCTGGCACACTTGTACGCGCGGACAAATCCAAATGATTTGCTGGGCATTTTTTAACTGCCCCCATTCCAACGCAATTTTGGTTTTGCCGCATCCCGCTGGGCCGGCCAAAACAGCAATATCATTCAATTTGCTAAGCCGAACAGCGATTTCATGCTGTTTGTCGGTTCTGTCGCCGGCAGGAAATTGTTGTAGGCAGGTTTGGATTTGCGAACCCAAGTTGCTTTCTAGAAGCAAGGTTTCGTCAATCAAACGGTGCAAGTTTTGCTGCCTGATATGGTCGTGTAGTTCGTCGGCGGCCAACGCGGAAATCAAACGGTCGGCGGAAATGACGCAAGCCCGCGTCAAATTATGCAAGGCGTTGACGGTAATGTGCCGGCGGTAATCGTCGATGCGAGTTTCCAGCTCATAGGTTTTGTAGCTGGGCAACGGCATTGTCTTGATAGTTTCCAAAGCATCCAAATCCACCGTCTCGCTATAGATTTTGGTAATCAGCGAAGTCTCGGTATTACGATATTTGCAATCGATTTCACCGATTTGTCGTAACAGCCCTTGTGCTTTCTCAACGATTTCAGGAAACGATAGAGACGTTAGGTTAGCGTTAAGCTTTTTGTAAATCCCGCCAAACGTCGAAAACTCGGGATCTTTTTCCTTACGATAAGGCCGGGCATGGTGCCAATACACGCTATGTTTAATCGCGATTTTGTGGCCGGTGTTGATGCCTTTGAACGAAATCGGATCAAGCAATTGGTAGAGCAAAACGGAAATTTCGTTATGCCGAGGATGCTTGTCGAAACTGAATTTAGTGTCGTCTATGTGCTGGCCATCTTCCGCCTGGAAATCCTTTTTCTTCGGGTTTCTCGCCCAATCCTGGAAGGCCGGGTCGATTTTACCGAGATCGTGTAAACAGCCGGCGACGAAAGAAGCCTCCAATTCATTTTGTTTGTCCGGCGTTAAGCGCGCTAGCAACTGTTCCGCGACGTATCCGACTGCGAACAAATGTTCTGCGAGTGTCTGCAAATGGGTGTTTGCATAAAGAAAATTTGGGTTGGGCGCTTGTTTGGGTAAATCCATTATCAGTTCCTTGGTAGTGGTATTGACTGGCACGATGCCTTGAGAATTGAACTGGTCACGATTCCCCACAATCCAAACCAACTCGCTACGGCTTCTGGACCTGATCCAATGGCAGGCGACAGCGGTATTCTTGGTGGCGGTTTTGCGCAGCAGGGTTTTGACGGCGATCAGGCCTTCTTCGGTGATCACGGTTTGCCAAGTGTTGTCGCCGATGCGGTTGGCGAAGGCGTCGAGCACGCGGCGGGTGCGCTGAAGGGCTTTTTTTCGGCATTGGCTGACGAAGGTGACCATCATGGTTGGGCGTCCGTTTGTATTTGGGGGTTATACAAGCCTGGTAGGGGCGACTTTAATCGCCTTGAGCGAATGAATTCGCCCCAACGATGAGAGGATTGAGAGCTTGCTGTTTAACCTGCTCGAACATGAAATCCAAGGCTTTGTGTTCGGTAAATTTTTGCAGGATTTGCTGGCGGAATTCCTGTTCGCTCATTTTTTCCTTGGCGCAAACGAAGGCCCAGGGCAGGACGATGGCGTCCTTGACCAAATCGGCCACGTCAAACACCAAGGCCCCGCGCCGGGTTTTACCGTGCATCACCGCGAAGCCGTGCGGAATGCCCAGCACCCACAACGTGGTGGCGGCCAAGCCGTAGGCCAAATAATTGCCGTGGTTCAAAAAACCGTTGGCCAAGTCCGCAGCCTGATGGTCTCGGGTGAAATCGCTTTGTTGGGTAACCTTGGCGGCGTATCGGTAGAGTTGTTTGGTCAACAGGGCTTCGCGCTGCAATAAGTCGCTGGTTTTTTCGGCGCTATCCAGCGTGGAAAGGTACACTTCCAAGGCCGTCTCGATCGAGTTGTCGTCGCTAAAGATATTCTCGGCTTTGAGTTCTTTGTCCTTGTCCCAGACTCGGCGGATATAGCCGATGCGGGAACGTTGAAACGCCTTGGCGACGGCCAAGCGCTGGCTGTCGTCGAACCAGAATTTCAGCCAGCCTTGCACGTATTCGGTCGGGCGGTATTCGCTCTGCGGCGTCAGCCATTCGATTTCGGTCGCCGCAAGCAAGGGCGTTGCTCCGCCGCCGCAAAAGCCGACCAATACGCCGGCACTAGCCAACATGCGCATCGCCGCTTGCGTAATCGAGGTGCCGGTACCCAGCAGAATGACGGTGGTGTTGGCGATGGGTATGTTCCAATAAAGGTTTTCGTCCTTGGCTTCGGTCAGATAAAGCACCCGCCCGTCCTTTTGCATGACCCGGCATTTTTCCAGATAGTAAATGTTGGCGCGTTTGGAATGGAGTATGGCTTTTAAGTCCGTCAACTGCTCCATAGTGGCTTGGTTCCGTCAGTAAATTTCCGATTGGCGAAGCGCTGAGGCGATGTTCCGATTGCCTTTGAATCAGCCCCTATCAGCATAGACGAAATAGCCGATCGATACAAAGTGGGCCGATGATTGTCATGTTTGTCCGCATCGTCAGGCTCGACGGCTACGCCCAAGCGGCGGCCGTTATTTATGCCGAAGAGCCTAACGTCTGGAATTCAATCCATCAAATAAAGTTGGCGGCCGGCCGCCCGCCACGCTATCTGACGAAATGCAGTTTTTGCCCCAACATTTCCGGCGTCACCAACACGATTCCGCCTTCACTGACATGAAATCGTTTTTTGTCCTCTTCGAGATTCTCGCCGATGATGGTGCCGTCCGGCACGATACAACCTTTCTCAATGATTGCCTTGGTGATTCGGCAATTTTCGCCTATGGTGACTTGCGGCAATAACATACTGTCTTGGACTTCCGAATAGGAATTGACGACGACGTTGGAAAACACCATGGAATGCCGAATCACGGCACCCGAAATAATGCAGCCCCCCGAAATCATGGAGTCGACGGACTTTCCGCGGCGCCCGTCGTTGTCGAATACAAATTTCGCCGGCGGGGTTTGTTCCTGGTAGGTCCAAATCGGCCAACCGGAATCGTATAAGTTTAACTCCGGCTTCACTCCGATCAATTCCAGATTGGCCGCCCAATAGGCATCGATGGTGCCGACGTCACGCCAATAGCTCTGTTGGCCGCTCTGCAGATCCAAAAACGGGTAGGCGTTGACGATGTAATCGTCAATCACGGCCGGAATGATGTCTTTACCGAAATCATGGCTAGTCCGCTCGGATTCGTGATCTTTAATCAATTGATCCCAAAGAAACTCGGCGTTGAATATATAGATACCCATCGAGGCGAGCGCAGTGTCGGTCCGTCCGGGCATCACCGGCGGGTTTTTGGGCTTTTCGACGAAGGCTCTGACTCTGCGGTTCGCGTCGACATCCATGACGCCGAAGGCGCTGGCTTCTTCTAGAGAAACTTCGAGACAGCCTATGGTTAATTGGGCATTCTTTTCAAGGTGATCGATCAGCATCGTGCCGTAATCCATCTTGTAAATATGGTCGCCCGCCAAAACCAGAATGTGCTCGGGTCTGCGCGCCCTGAGAATATCGATATTCTGTAACACGGCGTCGGCCGTGCCTTTGTACCAGGAGGTTTCATCGAGACGTTGCTGGGCGGGCATTATGTCGACGTATTCGCCGAATTCACCGCGCATGAATCCCCAGCCTTTTTGTATATGCCGAATCAGCGAATCCGATTTATATTGCGTCAGAACGCCGATCTTTCGAATGCCTGAATTAACGCAATTGGATAATGGAAAATCGATGATGCGGAATTTTCCGCCGAATGGCACGGCGGGCTTGGCCCGCCAGTCGGTCATGTTCTTAAGCCTGGAACCGCGGCCTCCGGCTAATATTAGAGCGACGGTATTTCGAGTGAGGTGATGAATATTATAATCGGTCGATGACATGTCGGTAACACTCGGCTTTAGTTCAAAATGATCAATGCACTTGGGGAATCAAGCGTATCTCTTCAAATTGGTTCCGCTACCGGAACCTAATAATCCCCACGCCCGCAAATGCGGTTAAGGATCACGCAACCCGAAGTCTCTCCAAAGACGCAATGGCTTGCCGGTGCTGAATGTCCGGAGTAATAATCAGCTCGACCTGGGTGACGTTGTCCTTATCCACACGATGCGATTCGGACTCCGACGTTGAACCTTCCGGGCTGAAGTTCCATTGTTGACGTACCATCTCCTGAAAAATATGGCCGTTGTCTTGAGACACGCGCAACACGTATTCCTGGGTTCTTTGGCACTCGGTTTCTCGAAACTCCAAAGAAATACAATGAATTTGTTGCGGTTGCGTAAATAACAAGCGTATGGTCTGTTTACCTGGCCCAGCGGCACGCCAGCCTTTTACGCGGTCTGATAACAATGCGGACTCGATTGGATAATCCGGGTTTTCAGACGTCACTTCGACATCCGCAATGGCCTCCAAATCGAGCCATTCGCCAGACGGCCGAAGTGTTTCCGCTGTATCGTTATTCAGAACGCGCTTTCGCATCACGTGCCTTTATTAATTTACGGCTTATTCAGCAGGATCGAACCATAGCGAGGGAATTTTAATTTGACATATTCGTCAACCTCGCGGCGGTGAACTGTGTAGACAACGTATATAAAATAGATAACCGTTGAAATATAAATGATTTCAGACATGACTTATGACTCCATAAAAATTAATTATTATATTTTTTATTATTCCCTTGCCGTAAATCCCTTTACTAAATATGAATTAAACGCTAGAAAAGAGCACGTCCTGTGCTCAGTTATTTAGGAGGATCAAGCGTTTAAAAAGCTGGACATAATGCCCGATGGATCAATGCCTTGGTGCGGGAATTGCTCCCATAAACCGCCGCAACCTTCTTTGTGAGTACCAATATGGGAATATTTCGGTGCGTAGCCGCGTTCCAATAGCCAAGTACCCATGCGGCTACCCAAGCCGGTTTTACGGTTGAATGCTTCGACAACAAGTACTTTCGGGGATTTGCCGATTTTAGCCAACATGTCTTCGTCCACAACATTTAGCGTCGGCTTGTTAATCAATCCGACGTCAACACCCTGTTTTTTCAAGCGTTCGACGGCATCCAACGCTCTATACAAAGCTTCGCCGAAACTGACGACGTAACCCGCCGTTCCTTCGCGAATGACTTCGTCTTTGCCGGCGACAAATTTGTAGTCGCCTCCGAAAAACTCCCGGCCGTTGGCGTCGAGAATGATAGGCACCTTGGACCGGGTGGAAAACACGAAGCGCAAGCCCGGATCGAAGAATATCGCTTCCACGCAGGCCTTCATTTGCAGCGGATCGGCCGGAAAATATAATTTGGTATCGTACCCGTCGCTCAGACCGTTGTCGGCGAACATGTTGTTCAAGCCGAAATGGCAGGTATTGTCGGCCATATCGTCTATGCCGGAATGCGAGAAATGACTCAGCACGTTGGAATTGTTAAGGCGCGCCATGGTGATTTCCGAAATACACATTTCCAAAAATGCGCTGAACGTGCCGAAAATCCCCTGCTTGCCGGCCTCCATGCCGAAACCGGCCGCCGCAGAGAAGTTACCGCGCTCCATGATGCCCGAAGAGATAAACACTTCCGGGAAGGCTTTATGAATTTTGATCAGACCACAGGATCCTTCCAGGTCACTATCGATAACCCTTACTTTCTCAATGCGCTCCGCTTCGCTCATGCGGCCGAGGATATCTACGCAGGCGTCGCCGAAGACGCTGCGATTGGCATCCCACTTGTCGCTGGAACCCAAAAATTCCGCATCGTTTTTCGGCGCCTTGACCTCCCGCAAATGATCGGCTGCGGCTTGCCGGCCATGCGACTCCAAATATTCGAGCGCTACTTTGACCGACACCACATCGTGGCCGTGGGTCGACCCCTCCAAACCGACAATGCCGGGGCACATCGGACGATGATTGATCACCGCTACCGGGCCCGGAGTATTGATCGCGGCGCAAATACGTTTATACAGATCGTCCAAATCCTCGCCGTCGCCTTCCAGCACGGTAACGCCATGGCCGGTTAGCGTTTTTGCGGTACTGCAACCTTTTAAATAGTTGGAGGGATGCCCCGCAATGGTTACATCGTTGTCGTCGATAATCAGCTTGACGTTTAATCCTTGCGCCACCGCTAGCCGTGCGGCCTCGGCATCGTTGCCTTCCTGTTGCGAACCGTCGGATCCTAGGCAAAAAACCACTTTGTCCGGATTAGCGACGGCTACGCCATTAACATAAGGCCACATGTGCCCCAATCGGCCGGAACTGAATTTGACGCCGGGCGTCAAGCCCAGTTCGGGATGACCGGGTAAGTGCGAGTGGGCGGCGCGATACTCCATCAGGCGTTCGGCCGGCAAATCGCCATTCAATACAGACATTAAATATTGCGTAGCGACGCGATGACCGGCTTCATCGAAGAAAACGGGCACAAATCCTTTTGCAGAGCCGCGGAACAATGCATCCATAATCATCACTTCCGGCACGGTATCGTAAGGCCCGCCGGTATGTCCGCCGACTCCGCGCGCGGCACCGGTCGCGGTAAAAAACACGATCGCATCCCGGCAAAGCTGGATATTGGCTTTCAGGCTGCTGCGCTGCTCTTCTGTTAAGGTTGGGTTGTTAGGCGTTAACGTGATGCGCTGGTAAGCGCCGAGGTCGATTGGAAATGTTGACATAGCAAATCTCTTGGTAAGGATATTATTGTTATAGTTATGCCGGATTAACGAGCATAATCACCTTTTACCGTTATTACGGCAAATATATTCCCTTTAAATAAGGTCGTTGCTTATTTATAAAAAATTGTTGCTTTTATACAAAAAAATACACTCTATTTTGCTTCCGCAACAAAATTATTTATGCCGTTGAAAATACTTTACACCCATAGAATCAGGTGTTGCAAGCGTTTTAATACCACAAATTATTTAGAGTTATTAACCTTAACGCCGAACAATAAATATTCATCGATCTGATTACATCTTAATACCGTTTAATTATTTTTCAGACTAAAAAGGGTGGTTATTTATTCGGCCCAGAACAAACAATCTAACGATTAAATTATTTATAAGGCCGAACGAAAAACGGATATTCACTAAAGCAATAAGTCGGCTTACATTAACTGCTCATCCATGAGCACCGGATTTCGGCAAATCCGCCCGGAGCAGATTTGGATTTACCCTAAGGGTGAAAATGGCCGGACAGCCTTGCGTTAATCCTTGCCGGAATGACAAGCACGATTTGCCGCAGGACTTTCCGCCAGGCGCTTACATGGCGATTGAACATTCTATTAAACGGTCCGACAGAAACAACCGGAAAAACGGAGATAAACAGCCCCTCAAAAAAGACCGCCTCAAACGATTATCACAATGACGGACAAATATCGGAAATCGCCTTGAGTTTATTGGCGCAGCGCTGGGTCATTGGATTGGTTTGGTCCCATGCAAACCCGGCCAAAATAGCGCAAATCATCGCTTTGATATGACTTAACTGACGGGAATCGAAAATGATGCGTTGGAAACTTCCGTCGTACCATGCATTGACATAAGCCCTGAATACTTCGATACCGCTACGCAATGGCTGTTCGTATTCGGACTGCCAGTCCACCGGTTCGCCGCGCAGCTGCCTGTCGGTTAACGGCACCGCCAGCGAAGCGGATTTCAGAGCGATCGTTACGCCCGATGAAAACACCGGATCGAGAAATTCGCCCGCGTTTCCCAGTAACGCAAAATCGCGACCGTATAGAGACTTGACATTGGCCGAATAACCGCCGATATGATTGGCCGGCGTATCGAAGCGGGCATCCTTCAAGAGCTCCGCCAGCCGAGGCTCCTCGAGCGCCAAATTCCGCAACACATCCAAAGGCGCACCCGCCCTATCGTCCAAAAAACCCAAAGGCACGACTACGCCGAGCGAGCTTCTACCGTTGCTGAAAGGAATCAGCCAATACCAAACCTGATGATGTTTGGGATGAACCGCTATTAGGATTTTATTGCGGTCGTAATCCGCCGTCGCGATCCGGTCTTCCAAGTGTGTGAATAACGCTAGCCTGGGAGGCAATAAAGACGGCGTCTCCATATTCAACAAACGCGGCAACACCCGGCCGAACCCGCTGGCATCCAGTACGATTTTCGCATTCCATTCGCGTTTGATGCCCTCGGCGTCGACACTCGTCAATCGAGCTTTACCGGAAACACCAAAGTCGGCCGCAATGATGCTGTGCCGGTAATGGATAGGCACGCCGGCTGCATCGGCCAATATTTGATCGAAATGAGCCCGGGGGACTTGATAAGTCGTACTCCAGCCCGTCGAAAATTTCTGCGAAAAATCGAACTCGGTCAGTTTGCCGGCCCGCGAGAATGCCGCCCCGTCTTTCAATTGAAATCCGGCCTGTGCGACCGCGTCCAACAAATCGGCGTCTTGTAAAAACTCCATGCAATGCGGCAGCAAGCTTTCGCCGATGGAAAAACGCGGAAACCGTTCCTTTTCCAATATCGCGACCCGATGCCCCAAATTTTTCAACATTCGCGCCGCCACGCTACCGGCCGGGCCGGCTCCGATAATCAATACATCCGCATCCATTTCGTTTTTGGCCCTCTCGACCGGTTAAAATAATCAAGAAAATAGCGATTGAAGTCATCCCTAACAATCATAGCGCCACATGTCCGAAATTCCGAACACCAATCATCCGCTCGGCTTGATCGCCGGCGACCAGCCTTTCGCCATCCATGACGGCAACATCATCAGCCGCGGCCGCTTGTGGTCCGATGTGCGAAAGCTGGCGGCACAATTACCCGACCGGCCCTATCAGTTCAACCTTTGCGAAAACCGCTATTTATTCTGCATTTGCTTGTTGGCGGCCGCAGCGCGCAAACAGATATGTCTTTTGCCGCCATCGAGCCAAATTGCGGTGATCGAGGAAATCCTGCGCGACTACCCCGATGCCTATCTGGCCGCCGAAAAACCGCAGCCCGATCAAGTCGAATGCTTTGAGCCGAAAGCGCCGGAGATGCGCAATTCCGCTTCGCCGCCCAACTTCGACTGGGAAGCTTCCGCAATCACCGCATTCACCTCGGGTAGCACCGGTCGCCCCAAACCCTGTACTCATAGCCTAAAAACGTTTGCAATTTCGGCGGACATGGCAGTCCGGGCACTCGGCTTGTCGAAAACACGCCGTGCGATGATTTCAACCACTCCACCCCAACACATGTACGGACTGGAAACCTCGGTATTTTGGCCATTGTTTTCAGACTTGGTGCTTTACGACGTTCGCCCTTTCTTTCCGGAACAAATCCGGCAAACGATCGCAAATTCACCCTTTCCGGCCATGTTGACGACCACGCCGACTCATCTCCGCGCGCTAATCAAAGCCGGCGGCAATTGGGAAAATTTGGCCGGCGTCATTTCAGCAACGGATACCTTGACCGAACGGCAAGCCCGGGAAACGGCGGCCATTCTAGGCCAATCTCCGCATGAAATCTACGGCAGCACGGAAACCCTGTCTTTCGCTCGTCGAGAGCAATTGCGCGATCGCCTATGGCAGCCCTATTCCGATGTTCGAATAAGTCAAAGCCCGGCGGGGCAAACTCAAATCGAATCAGCGCATCTGCCGTCGGAAGCAACCTTACAGGATAGCATCCGGATCCGGGAAGACGGTCGCTTCGAGATATTGGGCCGCGATTCCGACATGGTCAAAATCGGCGGCAAGCGCAGCTCCTTGTCCGAACTTAACCGGCGCCTACTGGACGTGGAAGGCGTTGAAGACGGTTTTTGCTTTCTGCAACATGGGGGACGCGTGGCCGCGGTGGTCGTAAGTGCGCTCGACAAACAAAGCATACGGGAAAAATTGAGGCCGTTTGTCGACGAAGTGTTTTTGCCTAGAAAAATCCATATCGTCGATGCCATTCCTCGCAATGCAACAGGCAAGCTAAGCGCGGCCGGATTAGAATCGTTGATTAGCGGCCTGAGCGAACGGGTTTGAAGGCCGGCTGGCCATCTGCTAATCTGTTTCGATTTTACGATTACTCCGACTCCATGCGCGGCATACATAGGGAATCAAAACAAGAACGGTACGATGTTATCGTCATCGGTGCCGGCATCGGGGGCTTGAGTACGGCGGCTCTTTTGACCAAGGCCGGCAAATCGGTCTTATTGATAGAAAGGCACGACCGGCCGGGCGGTTACGCTCACGGTTTTCGGCGTAAAAAATACCAATTCGATTCGGGCGTACATTTGGTCAGCGGCTGCGGCGCGCAAGGTTACCAAAACGGCAGTACGATACACAGAATCTGCCGGGTCGCCGGCATGGACCCCGAGGCGCTATTCAGCCCTGTACCCTCCTATGCCCGATCCGTATTTCCGGATTTCGAAGTCCGCCTGCGAAGCGGTGAAGCCGCATTCGTGGATGGTTTGACCGAACAATTTCCTCGGGAAAAAGACCGGCTGTTGAAACTCATCCGGCTGAGCAAAACCCTGGCCGAGGAAGCCATGCTGGCGGATGAAATGGTGGAATACAGCCGGCTAACGCGAATTCCGCCATCGCAGCTGTACGCCAACTTATTCCGTTATCGCCGCGCCACATTGGCGGACGCTCTGGACGAATTCTTAAGCGACGAACGCCTGAAAAGCGCCTGCGCTTCGCTATGGCCTTATATGGGGCTACCGCCGAAAGAATTGTCCTTTCTGTACTGGTCCAGCATGATGGCGGGCTACACCTACGAGGGCGGCTATTATTGCCGCGGCAGCTTCCAGAGTTACGCCGACGGTCTGGCGTCCGCTATCGAATCGTCGGGAGGCGAGGTTTTATTGAATGCCAGCGTGCGCCGCATCCGGGTTCGGGACGGCAAAGCCTGCGGCGCGATACTGGAAAACGGCCAAGTCATCCGTTCCGATGCCGTTGTATCCAACGCCGATGCCCGCCAAACCGCCGAGCTTTTGATCGGGCGAGAGCATTTACCGAGCGCCTATTACGACGGCTTGCAGCGATTAAAACCGTCCGCATCGATTTTTGCCAGTTACATCGCCACGGATATGCCTATCGATCATGAATCGCATAGCCATGAATCCTTTTTTTACGAAACCCTGGATCATCAAGCCGCTTTCGCCCTAACCCAGGACGGCCGCCCGAATTGGTTTTCCGCGACCTTGCCCTGCATGAGCGATCCGTCATTGGCTCCCGAAGGTCACAACGTCATGCTGCTGACCACCCTTTGCCCGTTCGATCTAGGCGCGAGCTGGCGTCAACATAAAAAAGACTTCGAACGGCGTTTGCTGGACCAAGCCGAACGCCACTTTCCCGGCTTGAACGAACATTTGATATTGGTCGAATCCGGTTCGCCGCGGACGTTGGAAAGATACACGCTTAACCATCAAGGCGCGGCCTATGGCTTTGCGCCCACGCCCGAACAGATCGGCCCTGGCAGGCCGGACGTGCGCAGCCCCTTACCCGGCTTGTATCACACCGGCCACTGGACCCGGCCCGGCGGCGGCGTGGCCGGCGTCAGCATTTCCGCTCAGCTTGCAAGCCAAGCCATCTTGAATATACCCTTGCAAGCAGAGTTTTGGTCTTTTTTAGGTGTCACGGATTGATTTGTCCGGGAAATAATGATGAAACACAGCTTTAATTATCTAGTTCTACTATTGACGGCAATCGGGCCGGCGTCTCCGGCAGGCGCCTCAACCTTCGACGATTTCAACGACGGCATAGACGACGGCTGGAAACTTTACAATCCGATTCCGGGCAAGGTTTCGTTTCCGGTCGAATCGGGAAGCGTGGCGTATAAACTGGAAAGCCCCTGGGGTAGCGTTTTCAACCCCGGCCGGATCGGCAGCATCAACATGAAGGAACCGCCGCACGCGAAATTTCACGTGGAAGTGGATTTGTTGAATTGGACCTATAACTGGGGTGAAGATATCGGGCTGCTGGCGCGCATGCAGGAGCCCATCCCTTCCTTTTTTCTACCCAAGGGTTATGCGCTACTCCTCAGGAACGACAAAAACGGCCAGCCGCAATCACGCAAATTAATGATTGTGAAATGTTTGGGCGGAATCTTTCCGCCCGTATTCCTAACCGGCGAGCAAGGCCGACTAATGAAGCCGGCACCCGATCCTTCCGGCGACTACCGATTAAAGTTCTGGTCCGCCGACGGGTTTTTGTGGGGACAAATCATCGATAAAAGCACCGGCGCCCCGATTATGATGTGGGACGGCGAAAGTTACAAAGACCGTATCTATGCACCGGAAGACGGCGATTATACGACCGGCAGAACCGGCCTGATCGCTTATGTCCACATCGTCGGCTACCGGGCCGAAGGCGTTTCGCCAACCTTCGACAACTTCTATTCCGGCACCGAGGCGCCTACATCAAACCGCGACTAGTGTGCATCCGGTGCCGGCCGGGACAGCGAGCAAGCTGCCGAACCGGCGCTCGATTCGGGAGGTCGGCCGCGCGCCCGGGATCCTAATCCGACGATCAACGGCTTTCGGCATCGATGCGATGCCGTCACGATGTGGCATGACGGGCGCCGAATAGGAAAACGAGGAATTCGAACGGTCCGTTGATTATGCCCAATTGACTCCGAACACGTGATTCCGAAACTGCCACGGAGGGGTCGGACGTAGTTGATCCTCGCTGTAAACCTTCAGCAATTCGCCACCGAAAGTAGAAATGCCTCTTTCAAGATTCTTTTCGTACTGAAAATGCCACCATTCGGCACCCAGCCAGCTTCCGTCCGTAAAAAACGATTTGCGCGCGCGTATACGGGCAAAACCTTCCGCCTGAAACAAGGCCGTCAAGTCTAGAAACTTTCCGGATGCTTTACCTTCTCGGTTGCGTGAGCCATAGGTAACGGCGTCGATTTCCATAGCCTGCCCTCCGTCCGCACGCACGTAGACGCGCCAGAAACGGTCGCCGTCGGCCGCTATCACATACGGGTCCCGTGCACGATTCTCCATACCACTACCCACGAACAAATCCAATGCCAGACCGGTGTAATGAAACGAGGTTGCGCTGCGCGCGGCGCCTACGGAGGCGTTCAAAGATCGTCTCGCCCCCGAGCTGGTCAATTTTCCTCCGGCTTCCAGCACCCGGTCGCGCACGTTCATATAGGCCGCTGCCGCATCCTCGCGCAGGAAGAAACGGTCATAGCCGTCTCGGTAAGAGTCCGCCGGAACCCGCAGCCAGTCCATCAATTCGGAATGGACGGTCTCCTCGCGCCTCGGGTTAATCTGTTCTTCCGTATGCACTTCCAACGCTCGTTGCAGCGCATTCCAAGTGTTCGAACCCACAACACCGTCGCTATAAAGACCATGCTCTTCTTGAAACCGGATAACCGAATCCTCCGTTTTTTCGCCATACCAGCCATCGATGGGGCCCGGATTATAGCCAAGGCGAGCCAAAATCTCTTGAACGGTTTTGACGTCTTCGCCTTTGCTGTTTTCTCTTAAAATCATAAATATCTCCCACACCGCGTGTTCGAACGCAATTTTGGCCGCTGAGGCAAGCCGCGCAGCCAGTCTTATGAATCAAGTTCCGTTAGATATGCAAGGAGTCATAATTTTAGACGTATCGTAACTACTCGCACCCCCCCTAGCGGTAGCATCGCCCGCCAAGGCCATTTGAATAGCGATGAGTGGATTATATCCCCGGTTGGCCATGGTTTGCAG
>NZ_JBSYXO010000014.1:0-113251 GCF_054172045.1 Methylomonas sp. MgM2
CGTCCGCAGTTCTACTTCAGAACCACAGACGTAACCGGAGCGGTCGAATTGCCGGAAGGCGTTGAAATGGTCATGCCTGGCGATAACATCGCCGTGACTGTCAAACTGATCGTGCCGATTGCAATGGACGATGGTTTGCGCTTTGCGATTCGTGAAGGCGGCCGTACCGTCGGTGCGGGTGTTGTTGCTTCTATTATCGAGTAAATAAAGAATGGCTAATCAAACAATCCGAATCCAATTGAAAGCGTTTGATCATAAATTGATTGATCAATCGGCTGGTGAAATTGTTGAAACGGCTAAAAGAACCGGAGCGCAAGTAAAAGGTCCTATTCCGTTGCCGACAAGAAAAGAGCGCTTCACCATTTTGATCTCGCCTCATGTCAATAAGGACGCGCGCGATCAGTATGAGTTAAGAACTTACAAACGGTTGTTGGACATTGTTGAGCCAACCGATAAAACTGTGGATGCATTGATGAAACTGGATCTGGCAGCCGGGGTTGATGTTCAAATTAAGCTTAAGTAAAGCGAGAAACTATTTTAGAGGGATTGGCAGATGTCAATAGGTCTTGTTGGTCGTAAATGTGGTATGACCCGTATTTTTGGTGAAGATGGCGCTTCAGTGCCTGTAACTGTTTTACACATCGATTCGAATCGTGTTATCCAAGTGAAACGCGTTGAATCCGATGGGTACCGCGCAATTCAAGTTGCTGCCGGAAACGTTAAATCTTCGAAAGTAAACAAAGCCATGGCTGGTCATTATGCAGCTGCAAACGTAACTGCTGGCCGCGGATTGTGGGAATTCAGATTAAATGACGATGAGGGTGTTGAGCTGTCTGCCGGTTCGGAACTGACTGTAAGCGTGTTTGAGGCTGGTCAAAAAGTAGACGTATCAGGCACAAGTATCGGAAAGGGCTTCGCGGGCACGGTCAAAAGACATAATTTCAGAACGCAGGACGCTACGCACGGTAACTCAAGATCACACAGGGTTCCCGGTTCAAACGGTATGAACCAGACGCCCGGCCGAGTATTTAAGGGAAAGAAAATGTGCGGCCAAATGGGTGCAGTAAAAACCACCGTGCAAAATTTAACTATCCACTCCATTGATCTGGAAAGAAACCTGATCTTGGTTAAAGGTGCTGTTCCTGGTGCTAAAGATAGCGATGTCGTCATTACGCCAGCAGTCAAAATGTTAAATAAAGGTTAAATTATGAGTTTGCAAATACCTGCGATTACTAATCAAGGAACGGCGCTCGATGTGTCTGAGGCGGTTTTTGGACAGGGCTTCAACGAGACGCTAGTTCACCAGCTTGTGGTCAAGTACATGGCGTCAGCCCGTGCCGGCACGAAGGCGCAAAAAAATCGCGCTGCCGTCAGCGGCGGCGGTGCTAAGCCTTTTCGTCAGAAAGGCACGGGCCGCGCTCGCGCGGGTACCACTAGAGGGCCTATATGGCGTTCAGGTGGTGTCACGTTTGCGGCACAGCCCAGATCATTCGATCAAAAACTGAATAAAAAAATGTATAAGATTGGTATACGCTCAATCTTTTCCGAGCTTCTTAGACAAGATCGTATCTCAGTGTGCGACGATATTTTGCCTTCGGCTCCGAAAACAAAAGAGTTTTTGACCAAAATTAAATCAATTGATGCTAAACGTATTCTGATTGTCGTCGAGGAACTAAACGAAAATCTGATCTTGGCAGCGCGAAATGTGCCATACGTTGCGGTGATGACGCCGATTAGCGTCGATCCCGTTTCATTGGTTTCGGCCGACAAAGTGATTGCGACAACTACAGCCCTGAAGCAAATCGAGGAGCGTTTAGCATGAGCATGCAACAAATCAAATTAGCGACTGTTTTATCGGCACCCGTAGTGTCTGAAAAAAGCGCAATCGTCGCCGATACGAGCAATCAGTACGTTTTTAAAGTTGCAAAGAACGCGACCAAGCTACAAATTAAAAACGCCGTCGAGTTAATGTTTGACGTAAAAGTCGACACAGTGCGTGTTCTGAATGTGAAGGGTAAGATTAAGCGCTTTGGGCGTACTTTGGGTAAAAGATCGGACTGGAAGAAGGCATACGTTAAATTACAGTCCGGACATAATATCGAATTAGCAACAGCTTAAGTTTTAAGATCAATAGGAGCGGTAGAACAGCATGGCTATTCTAAAATCTAAACCGACATCCCCGGGTTCTCGGTTTGTAGTACGCGTACAAAACAATGATTTGCATAAGGGTAAGCCATTTGCGCAACTACTAGACAAAAAAAGCAAATCTGGCGGTCGCAACAATACTGGTCGGATCACTACCCGACATGTCGGTGGTGGGCATAAAAAGTTCTACCGCATTATCGACTTCAAACGTAACAAAAGCGATATTCCCGCTATTGTCGAAAGATTGGAGTATGACCCAAACAGAACGGCGAATATCGCATTAGTCTTATATAAAGACGGTGAGCGCAGATACATCATCGCGCCAAAAGGTATCGAAGTTGGCCAAGAAATTCTAAGTGGCGAGACAACGCCGGTTAAAGCGGGCAACTGTATGCCATTACGCAATATTCCGTTAGGTACAACGATTCATTGTATCGAGTTGAAACCAGGCAAAGGCGCTCAATTGGTGCGTAGTGCGGGGGCTTCGGCGCAATTAGTGGCAAAGGACGGAGCGTATGCAACCCTTCGTTTGCGTTCAGGCGAGATGCGTAAAGTGTCGTCGGATTGTAGAGGTGTGGTTGGTGAAGTATCGAACTCTGAGCACAACCTGATCTCGTTAGGCAAAGCTGGCGCTAAAAGATGGAGAGGCGTTCGCCCTACTGTTAGAGGTGTGGCGATGAATCCGGTAGATCATCCGCACGGTGGTGGTGAGGGTCGGACTTCGGGCGGTAGACACCCTGTGTCACCGTGGGGTACCCCAACTAAAGGTTATAAAACACGCAAAAATAAACGTACTGACAATATGATTGTTAGACGCCGTAAGCAAAAATAAGAGGTATTACTCGTGCCGCGTTCAATTAAAAAAGGTCCATTTATTGATCATCACTTGCTGAAAAAGGTCGATGAAGCAGTGAGAACAAATAGCCGGAAACCGATTAAAACTTGGTCAAGAAGATCGATGATCAGCCCTGAAATGTTGGGATTGACCATAGCTGTGCACAACGGTAAGCAGCACATTCCTGTTTTGATCACAGAAAACATGGTCGGTCATAAGTTGGGCGAGTTTTCGCCGACTCGTACTTATAAAGGCCATATCGTCGATAAAAAATCAAGATAGGAGAGGAGTGTGGAAATTTCAGCAAAATTAAGTAACGCACCCTTGTCGGCTCAAAAAGCAAGGCTGGTGGGAGATCAGATCCGTGGCATGCCCGTCGAAAAGGCGCTTAACGTTCTGGCTTTTAGTTCTAAGAAGGCGGCCGGGATTTTTAAAAAGGTGTTGGAGTCCGCGATAGCAAATGCGGAGCATAATGAAAGTGCCGATATCGACGAGCTTAAAGTATCAACAGTTTATGTAAACGAAGGTCGGACTTTGAAGAGGATCGCGGCGCGAGCTAAAGGTCGCGCTAATCACATTCTAAAAAGAACGTGCCACATAACAATCAAAGTAACAGAAGGCTAACAGAGGTATTAAAATGGGTCAAAAGGTTCATCCCACCGGCATTCGTCTAGGGATAGTTAAAGATTGGACTTCAAGATGGTATGCAAATAGCCAGAACTACCCGGTGCTTCTGTTACAAGACTTGAAGGTTCGTGAATACATTAAAAAGAAACTAATGCACGCGTCAGTCAGCAGAGTTCAAATTAACCGGCCTGCCAATAACGCCAACATTACTGTCCATACCGCGCGCCCTGGTATTGTAATCGGTAAAAAAGGCGAAGACATTGATGTATTAAGACAGGACATCTCAAAAATGATGGGGGTCCCCGTACAATTGAATGTCGAAGAAATCCGGAAGCCTGAACTCGATGCGTATTTGGTCGCTGAAAGTATCGCTCAGCAATTGGAAAAGCGTATCATGTATCGTCGCGCGATGAAAAGAGCGGTGACGAACACTATGCGCCTGGGCGCCGAAGGCATAAAGATCACAGTGGCCGGCCGTTTGAACGGTGCAGAGATTGCTCGTACCGAATGGTATAGAGAGGGCCGCGTTCCTTTGCATACATTGCGTGCCGATATCGATTATGGTACTGCTGAAGCAAAAACGACGTATGGCATAATCGGAATTAAAGTCTGGATATTCAAAGGTGAAGTGTTTGATATGGATGCGCATAATGCTTCATTAAACACTGAGTCTAAAAAATAGTTGAAGGAAAGAAAAAATGCTTCAGCCCAAAAGAACAAAATTTAGAAAGCAACAAACCGGCAAGAATAACGGCACAGCGCTTAGAGGTTCGTCCGTCAGTTTTGGCGAGTATGGATTAAAGGCGATAAGCCGTGGTAGAATGACGGCCCGCCAAATCGAGGCGGCGCGTCGAGCGATCACCCGTCATGTAAAACGGGGCGGAAAGATCTGGATACGTGTATTCCCCGACAAGCCGATTACCAAAAAACCATTAGAAGTTCGTATGGGAAAAGGTAAAGGTAGTGTAGAATATTGGGTTGCACAAATTAAGCCTGGCAAGATGCTGTTTGAGATTGAAGGCGTGCCGGAAGAACTAGCACGTGAGGCGTTTAGCCTGGCGGCAGCAAAACTGCCCGTCAAAACAACATTTTCTGCGCGGACGATAATGTGATGAAAGCAACAGAATTAAGAAACAAGTCAAAAGAAGAGTTGATGGCTAGTCTGTTGGAACTGACTCGCGAACAGTTCAACTTGCGTATGCAAAAAGGCACTGGTCAGCTAGTTAAGTCAAGCCAAGTAAAACAGGTCAGACGGGATATAGCTCGTATCAACACCGTTTTAACTGAAATGGCAAGAGGCTAACAATGAGCGATGATTTGACAAAAGTTCGCACCGTTACCGGCCGCGTGGTCAGTAACAAGATGGACAAAACAGCTGCGGTTCTGGTTGAGCGTTTGGTGAAACATCCGGTTTACGGGAAGTATGTTAAGCGTTCTACCAAGTTTTTAGTGCACGACGAAAATAATCAATGTCAAGAAGGCGACATCGTTTCTATTACGTCCTGTAGGCCGTTATCTAAACGAAAAACGTTTAAATTAGTAGAAGTACTCGAAGCTTCGAATAAGTAAATAATTAAATTTTAGTTGGGAATTTAAAATGATTCAGATGCAAACTAGCCTTGACGTCGCCGACAATAGTGGCGCAAAAAAGGTCATGTGTATCAAAGTACTAGGTGGTTCACATAGGCGTTATGCCGGTATAGGCGACATCATTAAGGTCAGCGTTAAAGAAGCAATGCCTCGCACTCGCGTTAAAAAGGGGGATGTCTATAACGCACTAGTCGTTAGAACACGAAAAGGTGTGCGTAGAGCCGACGGTTCGGTCATTCGGTTTGACGGCAACGCGGCTGTCATTTTAAACAACCAACTTCAGCCTATTGGGACTCGTATATTTGGACCAGTCACAAGAGAATTAAGGGGGGATAAGTTTATGAAGATTATCTCGCTTGCTCCGGAAGTTCTTTAGATATTGGGTGCCAAAATGCAAAAGATTAGACAAGGCGATGAAGTAATCGTCATCGTAGGAAAAGATAAGGGAAAGTTAGGGAAAGTTTCGAAAATTCTTCACAACAATAAAGTTTTGGTCGAAGGTATTAACACGGTCAAAAAACACCAAAGAGGCAATCCCAATCAGGGGGTCTCGGGTGGTATCGTCGATAAGGACATGCCCATCGATATTTCCAACGTGGCTTTATACAATCCAAAGACTAAAAAAGCGGATCGCGTGGGATTTAGAACTCTGGAAGACGGAAAAAAAGTCAGATTTTTTAAATCAAACAATGAAGTTGTTGGTCTATAAGGTGTTATAAAGCTATGGCAAGACTTGAAACTAAATATAAGAACGAAATTGTGGCTGCCATGCAAGCGCAATTCGGCTATAAATCGATTATGCAAGTGCCCAAGATTACTAAGATTACCCTAAACATGGGGGTGGGCGAAGCAATTGCTGACAAGAAGATACTGCAATCCGCAGTCGCTGATATGGAGAAAATCGCCGGGCAAAAACCAGTGATCACATTAGCGAGAAAATCAATCGCCGGTTTTAAAATTCGCGACGATATGCCGATCGGTTGTAAAGTAACTCTGCGTGGTGCGAAGATGTACGAATTTTTTGACCGGTTAATCACAATCGCGATACCCCGTATTCGGGATTTTAGAGGGATGAGCTCAAAAAGTTTCGATGGCCGGGGAAATTATAGCTGTGGAATAAAAGAACAAATCATCTTTCCTGAAATCGATTACGACAAAATCGACGCTCTCCGCGGTATGGATATTTGTATCACAACATCGGCTAAGTCAGATGAAGAGGGCTTGGCATTGCTGAAACAATTTAACTTTCCATTTAAAAACTAAGGGCGCTGATCATGGCAAAGAAATCGATGATTGCACGTGAAGCGAAGCGTGCGGTTTTAATAAAAAAATATCAAGCTAAAAGAGAAGCTTTAAAAGAAATTATTCGGTCACCCAATAGCTCGTTCGAAGAAAAAGAAAACGCTCAACTCCAATTGCAAAAATTGCCTAGGGATTCTAGTAAGTCCAGGTTACGCAATCGTTGTAACCTGACGGGTCGCCCACATGGCTATTACAGAAAGTTCGGTCTGAGCCGGAACAAGCTACGCGAAGCAACTATGCGTGGTGATGTGCCCGGTGTTACCAAGGCAAGTTGGTAGCTCAGTTACTTACGTTTTTGGAGAATTTTGATGAGCATGACAGATCCAATAGCAGATATGCTGACCAGAATAAGAAATGGTCAATCTGCAGGAAAAAAGAGCGTAAAACTGCCGTCTTCCAAGTTGAAGCTGGCGATCGCTAAAGTACTTAAAGAAGAAGGTTATATTAATGATTATCAAGCCGATAAAGTAGGTAATCATATGGAGATGACCATTGATTTGAAATATTACAATGGTACTCCAGTTATCGAAAGCTTAAAACGCGTTAGTCGCCCGGGTCTTAGAATTTATAAATCAAAAGACGAGTTACCTAAAGTCTTAGGTGGATTAGGTATTGCGATTGTATCCACATCTAACGGTGTTATGACAGATCGTGCGGCGCGTGCCATTGGTCACGGCGGCGAAGTCATCTGCACGGTTTGTTAAGATTAGGAGGTAGCATGTCAAGAGTAGCAAATGCCCCTATTGCGCTGCCAGCAGGCGTCGATGTATCACTCGACGGAAACCTGATGGTCGTAAAAGGAAAGTTAGGCCAGTTATCCTTTGGTCTTCACGATGCTGTAACACTAGATATTAGCCAGAACGAAATCAAGGTTAAGTGGGACGATAACGTCAAAAACGCGAAAGCGTTTGCCGGAACCGCGAGGGCTTGTATCGGCAATATGGTCAAAGGCGTTTCTGAAGGTTTCGTTAAAAAAATGCAACTGGTTGGTGTTGGTTATCGAGCGCAAGTCAGCGGAAAAGTATTGACCCTTTCACTCGGATATTCAAACCCCGTCGAATATACTCTACCAGAAGGTATCACTGTCGAAGTGCCCACGCAGACAGAACTGCTAGTTAAAGGTAGCGATAAACAACAAGTGGGGCAAGTCGCTTCGGAAATCCGCGCGTTTCGTCCACCTGAGCCATACAAAGGTAAAGGGGTCAGACTCGCAGATGAATACGTCGCTCGTAAAGAAGCCAAGAAGAAATAGGTAAAAAGATGGACAAGAAATCCGCAAGATTAAAGAGAGCGCTGAAATTACGTTGCAAAATCAAGCGATCCGAGGTTAACAGGCTTACGATCCACCGCACCGCGCAGCACATTTACGCACAGGTGTTAAGTACCGATGGAAAATCAACGCTAGCGGCGGCCTCAACTACTCAAGGCGAGATAAAGGCCGCCATCAA
The DNA here is from genome assembly GCF_054172045.1 of Methylomonas sp. MgM2. Classification (NCBI taxonomy): domain Bacteria; kingdom Pseudomonadati; phylum Pseudomonadota; class Gammaproteobacteria; order Methylococcales; family Methylococcaceae; genus Methylomonas; species Methylomonas sp. MgM2. The sequence goes on from NZ_JBSYXO010000014.1 coordinate 7,948, forward strand.
AAACACAAGTAATATCACCGCGGCAAGCGAAGTCGGTAAAAAAATAGCGGAAAAAGCTATCGCCGCCGGTGTTACCGAAGTGGCATTTGATCGCTCTGGTTTTAAATATCATGGTCGCGTGAAAGCATTAGCCGACGCGGCTCGTGAAGCTGGATTGAAGTTTTAGGGGAATTAGAATGGCAACAGCACCAGCTCAAGGTAGTACAGACGGTTTGCAAGAAAAACTGGTCAACGTTAGACGCGTTGCGAAAGTAGTAAAAGGGGGTCGAGTCTTCGGCTTTGCCGCGCTTACTGTTGTTGGCGACGGTGAAGGTCGCGTCGGTTATGGCGTGGCTAAAGCTCGCGAGGTCCCGGTTGCGATTCAAAAATCGCTGGAACAAGCACGGAAGAACATGAAAAAGGTCGCGCTGAGCGGCGGTACGCTGCAATATTCGGTTATGTCGAATACCGGCGCCGCAAAAGTTTACATGCAGCCAGCGTCAGAGGGCACCGGTATTATTGCTGGCGGGGCGATGCGCGCGGTTTTTGAAGTCGTTGGGGTTCATAATGTATTAGCGAAATGCATAGGTACAAGCAACCCGATCAATGTTGTGAGAGCAACAATCAACGGTTTGACCGCGATGCGCGATCCTAAACAAATCGCCGCAAAGCGGGGTTTAACGGTTGAACAAATTACAGGGTAATTGTCATGACAGTAAAAAAGTTAAGTGTGACGATGACCAAAAGTAAAAATGGTCGCTTGAAAAGTCATCAGGAATGTTTGAAAGGGTTAGGATTGCGGAAGATTCGGCACACCGTCGAAGTAATAGACACGCCGGAAAATCGCGGAATGATTAACAGAATTGCCTACATGCTAAAAGTTGAGGAAGTGTGATGTACTTGAATACAATTCAAGCATCTTCTGGTGCGAGAAAAGAAAGGAAAAGGGTTGGTCGCGGTATCGGCTCAACTGACGGGAAAACGTGTGGCAGGGGGCATAAAGGCCAGAAAGCTCGAGCAGGCGGTTTCCATAAAGTCGGCTTCGAAGGCGGTCAAATGCCGTTGCAAAGAAGGTTGCCTAAGGTCGGATTCAATTCGCGGATAAAAAAATTTAGCGCAGAAATACGCTTGAGCGAGCTGAATCGACTTAATACGGATACTATTGATCTGCAAACGCTCATTGCAAACAATATTGTCCCGGTATTTGTTAAAAAAGTGAAATTGATCAATTCTGGTTCTATCGCTAAAGCAGTTTCGTTAAAAGGCATCGCGGCAACTCCGGGCGCGCGCCAGGCGATTGAAGCGGCTGGCGGCAAGGTCGAGGCGTAAGTGAGTACGAAAGGGTATGATGTCTCCGCTGGCAAGTTCCAGTTTGGAGAGTTAAAGTCTAGGTTGTTATTCGTGTTCGGCGCATTCGTCGTTTATCGTATCGGCGCACACATACCAGTGCCTGGAATCGATCCAAATGCTTTACAAGCAATGTTCGAGCAACAATCGGGCTCCATTTTGGACATGTTTAACATGTTCTCGGGTGGAGCGTTGATGAGGCTCAGTATCTTTGCTCTCGGCATTATGCCCTATATTTCGGCGTCGATTATCATGCAGCTAATGACTATCGTCGTCCCGACGCTAGAGCAAATTAAAAAAGAGGGTGAATCAGGCCGTCGTAAGATTACGCAGTACACCCGTTATGCGACCGTGCTGTTGGCAATGTTCCAATCGATAGGTATTTCGGTCGCGTTGCAAAATCAAACGGCGGGCGGGTTGGCTGTGGTCATTCATCCTGGCATATCGTTTGTCGTTGTAACGACGTTGACCCTGGTTACCGGGACCATTTTTCTGATGTGGTTAGGAGAGCAGGTTACCGAACGAGGCATAGGGAACGGTATTTCTTTGATTATTTTCGCAGGTATCGTTTCCGGCTTGCCATCGGCAATCGGAGGTACGCTCGAGTTAGCCCGAACCGGCGAAATGAATAGCGCCTTAATTGTATTGCTGTTTGCGATTTCTATCGTTGTCACGGGGATAGTAGTATTTGTCGAACGGGCGCAAAGACGGATCACAATTAATTACCCTAAGCGCCAGCAAGGCAACCGAGTGTATGCGGGGCAGTCATCATTTTTGCCGCTGAAGCTGAATATGGCAGGTGTTATTCCTCCCATTTTTGCTAGCAGTATCATTCTGTTTCCCGCAACGATTGCCGGGTGGTTCGGCAACGTAGAAGGCTTCGCATGGCTTCAAGACATTTCGACCGTGTTGTCTCCCGGGCAGCCCGTTTATGTAATGTTTTATGCTCTCGCTATTATCTTCTTTTGTTTTTTCTATACTGCACTTGTATTTAACTCGAAAGAAACGGCCGAGAATCTGAAGAAATCGGGTGCTTATTTGCCCGGTATTAGGCCTGGTGTACAGACAACGGCGTACATCGATAAGGTAATGACTCGTTTAACGTTAGTCGGAGCGATTTACATCACACTAATTTGTTTGTTGCCTGAGTTTTTAATCGTTTATTGGAATGTTCCTTTCTCATTTGGTGGTACTTCGCTTCTGATTATTGTTGTTGTCGTAATGGACTTTATTTCACAAATGCAAACGCATTTGATGTCTCAACAATATGAAGGCTTAATGAAGAAAGCCAATTTGAAAAGAAATTAAATTAATTGAGAGGAGATAGCCGTGAAAGTTCGCGCATCTGTAAAACCAATTTGTAAAAATTGCAAAGTTATTAAAAGAAGTGGGGTTGTACGTGTCATCTGTAAAGACGGGCGTCACAAGCAGCGCCAAGGTTAATTTTGTTTTTTAAAATAATAATGTTATAATTTTCGATTAACTTAAGATTTAAACTTTAGGAGTATCTGGATGGCTCGTATAGCCGGTATTAACGTAGCTGATCATAAGCACGCAGAAATCGCTTTGACTGCTATATACGGGATTGGACGGCAGACTGCAAGGCTTATCTGCGCTCAGGTTGGCATACCGACTACCGTAAAGATCAAAGATTTAAGCGAAGATCAAGTGGAGTCCATACGTAAAGTTATATCAACAATGACTGTTGAAGGCGACTTGCGGCGTGAGGTCTCCATGAATGTTAAGCGCTTGATGGATCTTGGGTGCTATCGAGGAATTAGGCACAGAAGAGGACTCCCTTTAAGAGGGCAGCGCACTCGAACAAATGCAAGGACCCGTAAAGGGCCTAGAAAACCAGTTACTAAATAAAGTTTTTCAGTAGGCAAGTTAATGGCAACCCAAAACCGTGTAAAAAAACGCATCAAAAAAGAAGTGGCCGACGGCATAGCGCACGTACATGCTTCATTTAATAATACGATCGTCACTATTACTGATCGCAAAGGCAACGCTTTATCTTGGGCAACTGCCGGAGGATCTGGCTTTAGAGGGTCGAGAAAAAGCACGCCATTCGCAGCGCAAGTCGCAGCGGAAAAAGCGGGTTCAGTTGCTCAAGAGTACGGCATGAAAAACCTAGATGTTATGATAAAAGGGCCTGGCCCCGGTCGTGAGTCCGCTGTGCGCTCGCTTAATAATCTCGGGTTCAAAATTACCAACATCGTCGACGTTACGCCTATTCCGCACAACGGTTGTCGTCCACCTAAAAAGCGCCGCGTATAAGGTTTTGGGAGTAAATAGAAATGGCAAGATATATAGGTCCAGTTTGTAAGTTAAGTAGAAGAGAGGGCACGGATCTCTTTTTGAAGGGCAGAGGTAAAGCGTTAGATAGCAAATGTAAGCTAGAACAGCGTCCGGGACAACACGGCGCCAAGCGCGCTAGAAACTCAGACTATGCGCTCCAGTTGAGAGCAAAACAACGAATTCGACGCATCTATGGCGTGTTAGAAAAACAATTCAGAAATTACTATAAAGCGGCGGATTTAAAAAAAGGCGCGACGGGTCAGAACCTGCTGGACTTTTTAGAATCAAGACTGGACAACGTAGTCTACCGCATGGGTTTTGCATCCACTCGCGCTGAAGCGAGACAGCTGGTTTCGCACAAAGCGATCTTAGTTAACGACCGGTTGATTAATATACCTTCGTTTCAGGTTAACGCCGGGGATAAAATCAGCTTACGAGAAAGAGCGAAAAACCAACAGCGCATAAAAGAGGCGGTTACGGTTGCGGAGCAATACGGATTTCCTCAATGGGTTGAAGTCAATGCGAAAGATATGAGCGGAACCTTTAAATCTTTGCCTGACCGGGCGGATTTGGGCTCGGAGATCAACGAGCAGCTAGTTGTTGAGCTTTATTCTAAGTAATCGATTGGTCGGATATATGCAAAGTTCTATAGCGGGTTTGTTAAAGCCAAAGTTAGTCGAGGTCGTAAGTCACACCGCGAACCACTCGCGAATAGTCATCGAACCATTGGAGCGTGGTTACGGACACTCACTTGGCAACGCACTACGTCGCGTTATGCTGTCGTCAATTCCCGGTTGCGCTGTAACCGAAGTGTCTATCGCAGGCGTATTGCACGAGTTCACGACGATCGACGGAGTCCAAGAAGATGTAATTGACATCTTGCTGAACCTGAAAAAATTAGCTGTTACGCTTCACAATAAAGATGAAGTCACGTTATCGCTTACCAAAAAAGGCGCTGGTGTCGTTACTGCGGCGGATATCGAGCCGAACTCGAATGTAGAGATCGTAAATCCGGAACTGGTTATTGCTAACCTTACTCAGGATAAAGTGTTCGACATAAAAATTAAAGTCGAGCGAGGCCGCGGCTATGTTCCGGCGAATGTTCGTAAGGCACAGTCAGACGACATGCCGGTCGGTGTCCTAATGCTCGATGCGGCGTTTAGTCCTGTTGCCAAGGTGGCGTATCATGTCGAAACCGCACGTGTTGAGCAACGTACCAACTTAGATAGACTGGTAATCGAGCTGGAAACGAACGGAACGGCAGATCCCGAAGGGGTGATCAAGCTGGCCGCGTCGATATTGCACGATCAGCTATCGGTGTTCGTCGACTTCGAAAAAGTAAAAGAACAGATGCCGGAAGAGAATGTGGTCGAAGAGGATGTATTCGATCCAATTTTACTCAGACCAGTTGATGATCTGGAGCTAACAGTCCGGTCGGCGAATTGTCTAAAAGCGGAAAATATATTCTATATCGGTGATCTTATCCAACGAACGGAAGTTGAACTGTTGAGGACACCCAATTTAGGAAAAAAATCACTTACCGAGATTAAAGACATATTAGCGATGAAGGGCTTGTCGCTGGGTATGAGACTGGAAAACTGGCCGCCAGAAAATCTAGTGGACCAATCTCAAATCGGTATCTAGGAAAAAAGGCATACGAAAATGAGACATCGTAAATCTGGAAGACAACTAAACAAAAACAGCAGTCATAGAAAAGCGCTGTTTAGCAACATGGCGTGTTCGTTGTTTAAACACGAATTAATCAAAACAACATTGCCAAAAGCAAAAGAGTTACGTATGATTGCGGAGCCGTTGATCACGCTATCGAAAGAAGATTCCGTAGCGAAAAGGCGTCAGGCATTCGCAAAACTGCAAGACAGAGACGCAGTTACAAAGCTATTTAACGATTTGGGTCCGCGATATAAAGAAAGACCCGGTGGATACCTGCGAATTATAAAATGCGGTTTTAGGCCGGGCGATAACGCACCGATGGCATACGTCGAGTTGATTGATAGAACGGAATAAAGGAACAATTTGCTGGTGTAGCTCAGTTGGTAGAGCAGCTGATTTGTAATCAGCCGGTCGCGGGTTCGAGTCCCATCACCAGCTCCATAATATCAAAGGCTTAGGTCTAACGGTCTAGGCCTTTTTTATTTACTTGGCTAAATTGTAGCTATTTTGGTCGGTTTCCGCCGTCCGAAATGCGGATAAGCTAGCGCATAACCGGCCAGTATTTGCTGGATAAATGAGCATAATGCCTAGCTATCTCTCACCAGCGGCGGTTTGGTGTTGTGAATAGGGTGCCTGTGGGTAATTGAGAGCTGAGGTGGCGGTGTGCGTACTCGTAAACGGAGTACAATCGCAGCAGCCACACGTTATGATAACCACAGTGGGTGACAACAAAAACCAGCCGGCCTAGGCAATTCAATAATTGTCCGTCGACAGCTTTTTTATCCGATGCTGTTGCCATTCCCAAAGACTTGTGAGTTCCGCTTGTTTGACTACTTCCGGTTATTCAATACGATTTTGATACCTGATATCCAGTTAATCTTTTTACCCGGAATTCAAAACGGGCGGGTGCATATGCCGAGGCACATCGGAAATCAAAAACAACTTTTAAAATACGCTTAGGCCTCGTTTAAATTCCGTTATGTCAGGATTTTTAGGGACCGCGCTAGTTAACATAAAGTCGCTTCAAAAGCAGATTTTGTTAAGGTTCTAACGCCGGTTCGCTAATGTCGGAAAATCAAATGGGCAGAGCGAAAGGAATGATTATTTTTTGTCTGTTGATTTTTTAATAAGCGCAATGTAAAAGATATCCCATTTACATATTATAAGGTGTGCGGGGGAGGGGGCTAATGTTTAAAAAAACGATCTCGCGGAGAAGTAGAAGGCGCTCAGGTATTGGCTATTCCTCGAGTTCATTAATCATGGCTAGCTCGGCTTTCATTATCTTGCTAGTGGCGTTGCTTCTTTCCGGTAATTTGGCCAATTTATCGGGTTCGTCTTCAAATCGAAATCTATTTGGAATTGTATACTTCTTGACAGTTTTCAATTTAGCCGGTGTCGGGTTGGCAGTAACAGCTCTTATTAAGTCACAGTTCAAGAAAGAACTGGCATATTATGCGTTACTTATCAACGTAGTAATGGGCGCATTCGATCTGTTGCTAGTACCATAAGCGGTAAAATGGTCAACAAAAACCGGAAACCGATTCGGGTAGGCTTGCAGTAAAATGTGCGTTTGAATTTGATCGGTCGATTGATATCCGCGTTGATAGAGATCGGCAGCCATCGTTATAAGTCAAACAATTAAGCGCACCCAATTTTACTGCTTCTTGAGCTTTGAATTTTTCGTAGCTGAGCCGTTCGTGCTTGAGGCTACGAGTCAATCGTTCAGCGGGTGACTTATCCCGGCAACTACCCGCGGACTCATGCTCAGTTCCATCTTCATCATGGCCAGACATGCTCGATTCACGGTTGGTATACTGACTACACGGCCTGAGTGGTGGTGCAATAGACCGGGTGGGTTTGCGTCGCCAAAGCCGTATTTGCAAGGCTTAACGCACTGCGAAATTCCCATATGATCGTCAATCGTGTAGCCGGAGCTCGCGGGAAAATAGATTGATCACGATAGCGATATAATGTGCTTCCTTTTGGCATCCGCGCGCTAGGTGGCCGGTTGGCCTGATTAGGCTTAGCATTCAACCACCGATCCGAAGGATTGGCTAAAAGGCTTTATTGTGATTGCTGTCGGTAGTGGCTTTAAAGTCGAAATCATCCCGAAATGCGTCACCACTTGGCTAATGTCGAAAAAAGCGGCATAGAGTCGCCCCTGGTCAGTTCTGAGGCAGCCTATTATTGCTTACGTACGTCGTCAGCAAAAGTCTGGCGAATTTGGTGGAGCGTTCGAATCTGTTTCCGCTGCTCGTTGAAAAACGGGGCTGAACTTGCCTGCTTGTATAATGGTGAAAGGATTCTAACACTCGGGAGCGAAGCGACTTATCACTGAGCGAGACTTTCACAAGTCAGATGCGATGGCGCAAAACGGAGCGTTCGAGATGTCAACATCGTGGGAGCAGTGGCGGCTTTCAATTTGTTCGGCATTTTCATCGCCGACCCGGCGCTGTTTACGATATTGGCGTAAACGGCCGCATAAGGGTTTTATAACGCAAAAGTTATTATACCTTTCATGTGTAACCGAATGTCCAACTGACAGAAACACGATGGCGCGCCCTAGAGGATTCGAACCTCTGGCCTCGGCCTCCGGAGGGCCGCGCTCTATCCAGCTGAGCTAAGGGCGCAAATGATCAGAGACGGCATTATAAAGCCAAACGTGGTTTTCGTCATGACCTCAATTGCTTAAACTTGATTTTGGGCTTTGATTCTTGCCAACATTTGTTTTTGGCGGACTAAGCGATTAGCTTTTTCGGCCTCTTGTTTGGCCTGACGCACGTTTTTAGCTTGATAACGGCGCCGGCTGCGATCAGCGTCTTCTTCAGTCCAGGCAAGCTCAGAGGCAGGTGCCATGCCGATGCAATTGACCGGGCAGGACATTACGCAGAGTTCACATCCAGTGCATTCTGTCGCGATGACGGTATGCATGTGCTTGGAGCTGCCGAGAATCGCGTCAGTGGGGCAGGGCGGAATGCACTTTGTGCAACCTATGCAGTCCGCTTCGTTGATGACGGCTACTAATCTTTGGCCTTCCTTGCCGCAAGCAGGGTCAAGCGGCTTGGCGATTACGCCGAGAAATTCGGCCAGTTTTTCCATGCCGTGTTGACCGCCCGGCGGGCAACGGTTGATATCGGCTTCGCCTCGGGCGATGGCTTCCGCGTAAGGCATACAGCCGGCAAAGCCGCATTTACGGCATTGGGTTTGCGGCAATAAGGCATCGATTTGTTCTGCCAGCGTTTCGTTCATGCCGATTTATTTGACCCGCATGCCTGGCTGAGCGCCTGTATCCGGCGATAATACCCATAAATCTTTGCCACCGGGTCCGGCCGCCAACACCATGCCTTCCGACATGCCGAAGCGCATTTTGCGTGGTTTTAGATTGGCGACGACGACGGTCAGTTTTCCAACCAAGTCTTCAGGCGCGTAAGCCGACTTGATGCCGGCAAAGATGCTACGGGTTTCATCGCCGATGTCGACGGTCAAGTGCAGTAATTTATCCGCGCCTTCCACTGGTTCGGCTTTCAGGATTTTGGCGATACGCAGATCGATTTTGGCGAAGTCGTCGATTTCTACCGTTTCGGCAATCGGGTCGAAGCGTTTGGCGGCCGGTATTGACTCCGTTTTTTCCAGGTTTTCCTTGGACGCTTCTATGACGGCGGCGATTTTGTCCGCTTCAACCCGAGTCATCAACGGTTTAAATGCGTTGATTTTGTGTGCGGACAAAGGCTGAGCCTCGCTGGGCCAGTCTTGCGTAGGAATATTGAGGAATGCTTCCGCGTTTGCCGCCAAGGCCGGAATAACAGGCTTTAGATAAGCCGCGAGAATGCGGAACAGGTTTAAAGCAACGCTACAAACATCTTGCAACTCCTGGTCCTTATCTTCTTCCTTGGCGATCAGCCAGGGTTTTTTATCGTCTATGTATAAATTGGCTTTATCCGCCAAGGCCATGATCAGGCGCATGGCCTTGCCGAATTCCCGGTTTTCGTAGAAATTGGCGATATCGGATTCGGAGTCGACGAACTCTTGGAACAAGTCCGGTTCTGTGCACGTGTCCGACAACATGCCATCGAAGCGTTTGTTGATAAAACCACTGCAACGGCTACCGATATTGACCACTTTGCCGACTAAATCGGAGTTGACGCGTTGGGTGAAGTCGTCGAAATTTAAATCGATATCTTCGACGCCTGGGCCGAGTTTAGCCGCGAAATAATAGCGCAGATATTCGGGATTTAAATGGTCCAAATAAGTGCGGGCTTTGATGAAAGTACCGCGCGATTTGGACATTTTCTCACCGTTCACCGTTAAAAAGCCGTGTGCAAAAATCGCACTAGGCGTCCGGAATCCGGCGCCATAGAGCATAGCCGGCCAGAATAGCGCATGGAAATAGACGATGTCTTTGCCGATAAAGTGGTACAGCTCGGCTGTGCTGTCTTCGGCCCAGAATTCGTCGAAATCAATTCCTTTGCTATTGCAAAATGCCTTAAAGCTAGCCATGTAGCCAATGGGTGCGTCCAGCCAGACGTAGAAGTACTTACCGGGCGCGTCGGGGATTTCAAAGCCGAAATAAGGCGCGTCGCGGGAAATGTCCCATTCTTGTAAGCCATTATCCAGCCATTCGGCCATTTTGTTGGTGACTTCCGGCTGCAAATGGCCGGCGCGGGTCCAGTCGTTCAGCATGCCGGCAAAGTCGGCCAAGTTAAAAAAGTAATGCACGGATTCTTTTTCTATGGGTTTTTCACCGGAAATGGCCGACACGGCATTTTTCAAGTCCATCGGCGAATAGGTGGCGCCGCAGGCTTCACAGTTATCGCCGTATTGGTCGGCTGCACCGCATTTCGGGCAATCGCCTTTGATAAAGCGGTCGGGTAAAAACATGTTTTTGACCGGATCATAGGCCTGAGTAATGCTGCGGCTGTTGATGTGGCCACTGTCGCGCAGACGTTTATAAATCAGACCGGACAGCGTTTTATTTTCTTCCGAATGTGTACTGTGGTAATGGTCGAAGGCCACGCCGAATTCCGCAAAATCGGCTCTGTGCTCTTTCTCGACGTTGGCAATCAGTTGTTCAGGCGTAATGCCTTCGCGGTCGGCGCGCAACATAATCGGTGTGCCGTGGGTGTCGTCGGCGCAAACATAATGGCACTCATGGCCGCGCATTTTTTGGAACCGTGCCCAAATGTCGGTTTGAATATATTCGACAAGATGGCCTAGATGAATTGGGCCGTTGGCGTAGGGTAATGCGCTGGTAACAAGTATTTTTCGGTTAGACATGACAAAAACGGCTTAAAAATTAAGGCGCGAATTATGTCATAAAACCCGTTTCCTTTCATGAGCTAAGGCGCAGTTTATCCGGGCTCTGATGAAATTAGGCGGATAATGCATGTGGTTTCTTACTTGACAGCGAGAGGTCAAGGCGTACCATGCAAAAACCTCTCGATTGCCGGTTGGGCCGACGATCGATAGCGTGGTGAAGCAGCCGCCGGGCTGTTTGAATAAAAATTTGGCACGATTTAGATTAGGGTAGTTTATGAAAAAATATAGTTTTCTAGCTATTGCGATGCTGCTTTCTGTCGGGGTGCAAGCGGCAACTGACCATTATTTGTTGCGGGACGGCAATCATGTGCAACATTTAAAAATTAACCAAGTAGCGGACGATATTAACGTGACAGTAGATGTCGATTTCGAACCGAATGCCGGCGAGCAGGGTCAGCAAGCCTGCTCGGCGGATATTAGCGGCGATGCGAAATATGTCGCCGAAAATGAAATATTAATGAGAAAGCACTGGGACGGTGAGGCGCGTTATTGCAATTTGAATATCAAATTGACTGAGGACGGGGCGACCGTCGAGCAATCGGAAGGATGCGGCTATTTCGTGGCGGGTATCTGCCACTTCTCTACTGAAGGAAGGACTTTGGTTAAAGTTCCGTAACGGAATGCTGTACGGGCGGTAAAGAGGTCGGTTTTTCAGTGAAAACCGACCTCTTTGCTGGTTAAACCTGGTGATAGATGGCTGCGCCTTCTTCGAGGAATTCCTTGGATTTTTCCTCCATGCCTTTTTTCAAGGCTTCTTCGTCTTCCAAACCTTTTTCGGCGGCATAATTACGCACATCCTGGGTGATTTTCATCGAGCAGAAATGCGGGCCGCACATCGAGCAAAAGTGAGCGACCTTGGCGGAGTCTTTCGGCAAAGTTTCGTCATGGAATGAGCGGGCTTTTTCCGGGTCCAGCGCCAAGTTGAATTGGTCTTCCCAGCGGAACTCGAAACGGGCTTTGGACATGGCGTTGTCGCGGATTTGCGCGCCGGGGTGGCCTTTGGCCAAGTCGGCGGCGTGCGCGGCGATTTTGTAGGTGACGATGCCTTCGCGCACGTCCTGCTTGTTGGGTAGTCCCAGATGTTCTTTCTGGGTGACGTAGCACAGCATCGCGCAGCCGTACCAGCCGATATTGGCGGCGCCGATCGCCGAGGTGATGTGGTCGTAGCCGGGGGCGATGTCGGTGGTCAGTGGGCCCAAGGTATAGAACGGTGCTTCGAAGCAATCTCCGAGTTGCTTGTCCATGTTGACCTTGATCATTTGCAACGGTACGTGGCCTGGGCCTTCGATCATGGTTTGCACATCGTGCTTCCAGGCGATTTGGGTCAGTTCGCCCAAGGTTTCCAGCTCGCCGAACTGGGCTTCGTCGTTGGCGTCGTAAATCGAGCCGGGACGCAAGCCGTCGCCCAAAGAGAACGACACGTCGTAGGCTTTCATGATTTCGCAGATTTCCTCGAAGTGGGTGTAGAGGAAGCTCTCGGTGTGGTGAGCCAAGCACCATTTGGCCATGATCGAGCCACCGCGCGAGACGATGCCGGTCAGGCGTTTGGCGGTCAGCGGCACGTGGTGCAGACGCACGCCGGCGTGGATGGTGAAATAATCCACGCCTTGCTCGGCTTGTTCGATTAGTGTGTCGCGGAAGATTTCCCAGGTTAGTTCCTCGGCCTTGCCGTCGACTTTTTCCAGGGCTTGGTAAATCGGCACGGTGCCGATAGGTACCGGCGAGTTGCGCAAAATCCATTCGCGGGTTTCGTGGATGTTTTTGCCGGTGGATAAGTCCATGATGGTGTCCGCGCCCCAGCGTATGCCCCACAGCATTTTTTCGACTTCTTCCTCGATCGAAGAGGTGATCGCCGAATTGCCCAGGTTGCCGTTGATCTTGACCAGGAAGTTGCGGCCTATGATCATCGGCTCCAGTTCCGGGTGATTGATGTTGGCCGGGATGATCGCGCGGCCTCTGGCGACTTCGTCACGGACGAATTCCGGCGTAATGAAGGATTGGATGTTCGCGCCGTAGGAAAATCCGGGGTGCTGGCCTTGGTAACGGTCGCGCATCGCTTCCAGATTCTGGTTCTCGCGGATCGCGATAAATTCCATCTCCGGCGTGACGATGCCTTGACGGGCGTAGTGCATCTGGGTGACGTTCTGCCCGGCCTTGGCTTTGCGAGGCTTGCGGATGTGATCGAAACGCAAATGAGCGGTATTAGGGTCGTTTTGGCGCTCCAAGCCGAATTCAGAGCTCGGGCCTTTCAGCAATTCGGTATCGCCGCGTTCCTCGATCCATGCGCTACGTACGGAACCCAAGCCGGCATGGAGATTGATATCGATATTGGGGTCGGTATAAGGGCCGGAGGTGTCGTAAACGAAAATCGGCGGGTTTTTCTCCGCTCCGAAATGGGCCGGAGTGTCCGACAGATTGATTTTGCGCATCGGCACTCGAATGTCGGGACGACTGCCTGGAATATAGACTTTCTCGGACGCGGGGTAGGAATCGATTCTTACGCTACTGCCGGTATCGGTAGTAATTTCATTGCGGACAGCGCTCATGCTTATCTCCAAAAATATCAATAAATCGCGAGCGCAGGGAAGGTTTGGCTTTCCTACGCCGGCATTAACCGGTTCAGGTTCGAAGGGTTTTTCTCAGCTTTGTGCAAAATCCCCCAGCACGAAAGCACCCCTAGCCTTATGGTGATTGCGTACGGTAAATGATAATTGGGCCAATTGCAAGCTTAATCCAATATCCGGGCGATTAAAAGCCTTGAAAATCAATGGTTTTTGGGTGATGTGTGATCGCTTCAGGGATTATTGCGGTTTCGGCGGTGCGGGAAAGTTGGAACGTTGGTGTTGATGATTTCCAAGACTGCTGATAGCGGCTAACTATTGCAAGGAAGGTGTCGGCGAAGCCGGTAAAGCGGGTTAAATTACTGTTCGATAGAGACTTGCTTGCTGCATGCGCGCGCTTTTTAGTCGAATTGTCGGGAGGAAAGCGCGCAGCGAGCGTTTTCTGAGCAAATGCCGGACAAATTAAAAATACCATTTGGATGCGATCGATAATATCCGGCGATTGGCTGAGGTGTTGGCGAAAGCTCGGCTAATGGCCGCGTTGTACCGAAAAACGGGCTAACTGTTCAAGCGCGGTTTTGTATTTCGAATCCGGTAGGCAATCCAACGCGGCGATGGCCCTCTCGGCGGCTTGGTCTGCACATCGTTCGGTGTATTCAATCGCATTGCTGGTCTTGACTACGGCATAAACCTCGTTAAATGCCTCACGAGAGCCTTGGCGTATGGCGTCTATGACGATTTGAGCTTGTTTCGGGGTGCTATGCTCAATCGCATATATTAGCGGCAGCGTCGGTTTGCCTTCCGCCAAATCGTCACCTAGATTTTTACCCAGCTCTTCTTTACTCGCTTTGTAATCCAGGGCGTCATCGATTAATTGAAAAGCGACGCCTAGTTGTTGGCCGTAAATCGCTAGCGACTCTTCGACGTCCGGGGCGGCGCCCGAAATTACCCCGGCTAACCGGGTCGCGGTGCTGAATAAAATCGCTGTTTTGCGAGCGATGACTTCCAGATATTTCTCTTCGGTGGTATCCGGATTATTGCAATTTAAAAGTTGGAGCACTTCGCCTTCCGCAATAGCGGTGGTGGTCTTGGACATGATGTCCATCACTCGCATGTTGTTGGTGCGGACCATCATTTCGAAAGCGCTGGAATACAAATAGTCGCCGACCAGGACGCTGGCCGCATTGCCCCAAACCGCGTTAGCGGACTCTTTGCCGCGGCGCAACTCGGATTCGTCCACAACGTCATCGTGCAATAACGTAGCTGTATGAATAAACTCAATCACGGCTGCCAGGGTTAAGTGGTGGTCGTCAAAGTTGCCCAAAGCTTTCGCGGCTAGCAGTAGCAGCATGGGTCGTAAGCGTTTGCCGCCGTTGCTGATGATGTAGTGACCGATTTGGTTGATCAATACCACGTCCGAGCTCAGCTCGTTAAGTATCAATTGATCGACAGCCTTGGTTTCGGCTGCGGTCAAATTTTTGATCGAATCGAAATCGATGGTTACCGAATCGGCAGTTGATTGAGTTGCTGTCATGAGGTGTATTAAAAATTCATTAGAAAGCGCAAGGCTGGGGATAAAGTGGCGGCCATGCTATGTATAATGTTGTTTGGTGTCAATAGTACCACGGAATCCGATTCAAATAACCCGGTCGGCTGCAAAATTGGTTTGACTGTCAATGCGTTTAAAAATATAATCCGATGTTCACTTTTAACAGATTATGCTTGATGGAGCTTGCGCGATGTATGCGGTAATTCAAACAGGTGGTAAACAGTATCGTGTCGCAGAGGGTACTACCTTAAAAATCGAAAAACTTGAGTTGGGCGCCGGCGACAGTGTAGAGTTCGACAAAGTGCTTATGGTTCAATCAGGTGACGCTGTAAAAGTCGGTCAACCTTTTGTCCCTGGCAGCAAAGTCACTGCGACGGTAGTCTCTCAAGGCAGACACAAAAAAGTCAGAATCATTAAATTCAGAAGACGTAAGCACCATATGAAGCAAATGGGGCACCGTCAATATTACACGGAAGTCCAAATCACTGGTATTTCTGCATAACACACGAGGTTTAGAAAATGGCTCATAAGAAGGCAGGCGGCAGTACTCGCAACGGTCGCGATTCTAATGCCCAGCGATTGGGTGTGAAACGGTTCGGTGGTCAAGTGGTTAAAGCAGGCAATATTTTGGTTCGTCAACGCGGCACCAAATTTCATGCCGGCGATAACGTAGGTGTCGGCAAAGACCACACATTATTCGCGTTGATTGACGGTAAGGTGGTTTTTGAAGAAAAAGGCCCGAAAAATCGTAAATTCATCAGCATCGCATCCGCATAAAATTGTTAGCTGTGCTGATGGCACAAGCGACAGGAAAAGCCTCGTTTTTAGCGGGGCTTTTTTGTTTGGGCGACTGATAAGCCAATAGTATTCGAACAGTTTGGTTGATCGTTCCCGGGAAATCGCTAACTACCGGTAAATATGAAATTTGTTGATGAAGCGGAAATCCGCGTGGAAGCAGGTGACGGCGGTAACGGCAAGGCCTCGTTTCGCCGTGAAAAATATATTCCTTTAGGCGGGCCGGACGGCGGGGACGGCGGGGACGGCGGTAGCGTTTATCTGGTTGCCACTGAAAACGTCAATACCTTGGTGGATTTTCGTTACCATTCAGTATATAGGGCTCAGCGTGGCGAAAACGGCGGCAGCCGTAACTGTACCGGCAAAAAAGGCGACGATTGCATGGTGGCCGTTCCGCCCGGTACCATCGTCTATGAAGCCAATACCGGTGAGAAAATCGGCGACTTGACCAAGCCTGGCCAGCAATTGCTGGTGGCCAAAGGCGGTTTTCATGGTTTGGGCAATACCCGGTTCAAAAGCAGTATTAATCGGGCGCCGCAGCAAACTTCTAAAGGCACGCCCGGCGAGCACAGGGTTCTGCACCTGGAATTGATGGTGATCGCCGATGTCGGCCTGCTCGGCATGCCGAATGCCGGCAAATCCAGTTTGATTCGAGCGGTGTCGTCCGCCCGGCCAAAAGTCGCCGATTACCCATTCACCACCTTGCACCCGAATTTGGGGGTGGTGCGAATCGACGAAATGCGCAGTTTCGTGATCGCCGACATTCCTGGCGTCATCGAAGGCGCGGCCGATGGAGCGGGCCTAGGTTTACAGTTTTTGAAGCACTTGTCCCGCACGGGCTTGCTGTTGCATTTGGTGGACGTGGTTCCTTACGAGACTGATGAAACGCCGGTTTCGGCAATCCGGAAAATTGTTCATGAAGTTGAAAAATGGAGCGACGAACTGGCGGAAAAGCCGCGTTGGCTGGTGTTTAACAAAATCGATAATGTGCCGGACGACGAGCTCGATCAACACTGCCAGGCCATAATCGACGAATTGGCTTGGGAAGGTCCGGTATTCAAGATTTCGGCATTAAAGAACCAAGGCACTCAGGAGCTGATGAACGCGATTATGGCTTTCCTGGAGCAACGCAAAGCGGAACGACAAGCAGAGGAGCGGGAGCTGAGCGGTGAGCCGGAGTGATTTTCGCAAATCCAAGCGTGTTGTCGTCAAAATCGGCAGCTCCTTATTGACCGATGGCGGGAAAGGCTTAAATAAAGTCGCCATCCGGGCCTGGGTCGAACAAATGGCGGCACTTAGGCAACAAGGCGTCGATGTGGTGCTGGTGTCGTCGGGTTCGGTCGCGGAAGGCGTCAGTCGTTTGAAGCTGAAGGCGCGTCCCAAGACCCTGCATGAATTACAGGCCGCCGCATCGGTAGGCCAAATGGGCTTGGTCAGGTGTTTCGAGAATGAATTCGGCGGTCACGGTTTATTGGCTGCGCAGGTCTTGCTGACTCACGACGATTTGTCCGACCGGCAGCGCTATCTGAATGCGCGCAGTACCTTGTTGACCTTGCTGAAATTCGGCGTCGTACCGGTCATCAACGAAAACGACGCCGTGGCGACCGAAGAAATCCGGTTCGGCGACAACGACACGCTGGGCGCATTGGTCGCGAATCTAGTCGAAGCCGAACTGCTGATCATACTGACCGATCAACTGGGTCTGTTTGACGCCAATCCTAGCCTGAATCCGGACGCCAAACTGATTTCCGAGATTTGCGTTAACGAAAGCCTGCTGGATGAAGTGGCGGGCGGCAGCATCAGCGGCTTAGGGCGCGGCGGCATGTACACAAAGGTAAGAGCCGCCCGTTTGGCCGCTCGCTCCGGCGCGGCAACGGTCATTGTTTCCGGCAAGTTGGACGATGTTATCAAACGGGTGTTTGAAGCCGAGGAATTAGGCACGTATTTGCTTCCGACGCTGGAACCCTTGGCCGCGCGAAAACAATGGCTGGCCGGCCGGCTGCAGGTCAAAGGCAGCGTTACGCTGGACGACGGGGCTGTGCTCAGCCTGAAAACGGCCGGAAAAAGTTTGCTGGCCGTCGGCGTCAAGTCGGTGCAGGGGCGTTTTCAACGCGGTGACTTAGTCTCGTGCCGCGACTTGCAAGGACGTGAAATTGCGCGCGGCTTGATTAATTACAGCGCCGATGAAGCTGCAAAGATAGCCGGTAAACCCAGCGGCGCGTTTGAAAAGCTTCTAGGCTATGCCGATGAGGCCGAGCTTATCCATCGTGACAACATGGTGCTACTGTAAGCCAAGCCTATTTGGCATCGTATCGCTTTTAATGCCCTTGAACCAATAGGGAAAACAGTGCCGCAATGAACGAATCCGTTTCCGGTCTGTCCGCCGAGGAATCCGACTTACTGCAAAAGGCGCGTAAGCTTTTTGCAGCGGGACGCTATCCGCAAGCAGCTGAATTATTCAAAGAATTACTCAATCGATCGGATAATTCCGACTATCGCGATCAATTAGCCCAATGTTATTTGCAATGGGCATTGAATACGGCCGGTCAAGGCAGGCTCAAGCAGGCCGGGCCATTGTGGGAAGCCTATGCCGCTTATGCCCAAACGCCGCTGGTCGCCCAAGATAAATACATAAGCTGGCTATTGGCGGAACGAGAATTTTCGAAAGCCTATCCGGCTTTGGAAAAGCTGGGCGCCGCGCAATTGGATCACCAATTTCCCGAGTTGGCGGTCTTGTTGGGCTTTTTGTTGGTATCCGGCAACACGGCGCTGGCCTCGCATTTGCCGCCGGATTCCGCATTATTCCGCCATTGGCAATTCGTGAAAGCCGCGCTCGCCGCGTATCGCGATGGTCGTTTCGAGGCTTGCAAGCAGGCCTTAAAAAGCTTGCCCTATCGATCCGCCTTCCGCGATTTTCGCATTCTCCTTAGGGCGCAACTTTGTCCCGACCCGGCTGAAGCGCAATTGTCGAAAATCCCCGAGTCCTCGCCCTATCGATCCGCGGCCGATGCGGCCATTGCTTCTCTACAAGCCGGCGCTGAATTGGTCGCCAGTCTGGCGAAGCTCGAACCCCATCACCGCCGCGTCGTTGCGATTGCCTGCGGCTTGTCGGCCAATCAAATACAACTCGTCGAAACCGTGAGCGGGGAGAGTGGCTGGCTGACGGATAAGGTACGATTCTATCTGGCTTTGCAATATAGGAGTTTATTCGGGCCAGAAGCGGCTCAGGCTTTTTGTTTGGGCCGGTTGGCGCATTACCCGGACGGCTTTCAAGACTATCTAAACTATTTCGGCACTGCGAACGCTTTCGAAGAAAACCGGATCCATGCTTTGCTGTGCGAAAAGGCAAAGAATAGCCATGATGCTCAGCGATACTGGCGCCGATGCATCGAAATCTTGCAAGGGAATGGCACAACTGAAAATCGGAAAATAGCCATGATACTGCGGCATATGGCTGCGCTTGTCCCGCGCGAAGAGGCGGTCGATTTATTGGTCGAAAGCTTGGACTACGATGCGGCGCATAAAGAAAGCTATCTCGGGATCTTAACGTTTTACGGTCTGGAGCAGCCCGATTCGGCGCAATACGAACATTGGTTGGAACGAAGCCTGAAAGGTTTTCCGCATGATGTCGACATTCTAGTCAACGCCGTTAAGTCGGCCGCCAAACGCAAATCAATCGGACAAATCCGCGAATATGCGCGGGCTTTATTGAACATCGATCCGGCCAATAAAACGGCAAAACAGCAGTTGTTCGGCGATTACGTCGCACAGGCCCGCCGTTTAATCAGCAGCGAAAATTATGCGGCGGCCGAAGAACGGCTACAAAGCGCGGAGCAGTGTATAGTCGAGAAAGAGCAGCGGGCTCAACTCGATTTGCTGCGAGGCGTTTATTGCCGGCCGGTGCAAGAACGCGGGCAATTCGACAAACAGACCATCGATGCCTTGGAAAAACTCGGTGACGATCCGGTTAGCAAGCAGTTTCAGCTCTTAATGGAATCGGCATTGTTGAACCGACCCTGTCCGGTTTCGTTGCCTGTTGAAGATGCGGAATTGACTAGCCGGCAACTAAAACACCTGATTGCCTTAATCGAATATTATGATGAACAGAGCATAGGTGGTAATTGCTTGGCGGAGGCTTTGAATCAGATTGGGAAACCAGTCAAACATAGCATCGCAAGGTTGGCAAAGAATGAGGCGCTAATGCTGTCCTGGTGCGGCGTGTTGGAACGCGTGGGCCATTTCGATCTGTTGAGGCATTGCGTGGCGCTGGCAGGCGAGCCGGACAAAAAACCGATTTGGCTATATTACAAAACCCTTGCCGGCTGTCACGGCGACGTCAGCCGCTTGGATCATATCACGCTGTTTCAGTTACAAAACGCGATGGCAGAGGCGCGCGCTGAAAACGATTCCAAGGCGGTTTTGCTGATTGGCCGTTTGATAGAGCGGAGTCAAATCGCTTCCGATCCATTTGTCTTCAAGCAGGAGGTTTCGGCGGTCGACAGCCATTCGCAGAGCGAAGACCTCTACGAAGCCTTGTTCGGGCATATACCGGCCGAAGCGATGGAAAAACTCGAGCGAAAAGTTCGGGACATCATGCTGGAAACCGACCCCGTGCAATTCGCGGAACAAGCCATGCGCCGATATGCCGCATCCAACGATATACAGACTTTAAGATTATTGTTTGACGATCCCGATTTTTTTGCGTCGGCCGCTTTATTAGAGGCGGCTGAACAATTGCAGATCGACATCGGCGTCGCTATGAAGGACGTCGTGGCCCGTTTTACGCACACTTTATCTTGACCATGCTTAAGCACACGCCCTACCAAATCATTGGCGTCGGAGAAGATGCGGCCGATGCCGAAATCAAACAGGCTTATCTGCAATTGGCCAAACGCCATCCGCCGGATTGCGATCAATTGCAGTTCAGGCGCATCCGGCAAGCGTATGAATTGATCAAGGACGAAGAAAGCCGTTTGCATTACGCATTGTTTGATTTGCCCGACATCGAGTTCGAACTATTGCTCGATGATGCGTTCAGGCGTGAAACACCGGCTCAAGCCATGGCGCCGGGAGACTTTATGCAGCTGTTCGCCGAAGAATCCGTCAATAGCGCACTTGCGAAATCAGGGCGTTAACCATTATGGCCGACGAAGACCTTCAAGCCCTTTTGCTCAAAGCCTTGCGGCAATATGTAGAGGAGAGCGAGTTCGCTCAATCCTTTGCCGTCGATCAGCCGGACTTGGCGGCGTTGTTCAGCGATTTGGCCGAGCTAAAAGCCGAAGTCAAGTCCGAGTCGCTCCAATTCAAGGCTGCACTCGATACCTTGAGCGGAGCCGTGGATACGCTTAGAACCGATAATCTGGCTTTGACAAACGAACTGACCTTGGTCGGCGAGCGCTTAGGCCGGCAAACATTCGAAACGCAACGGGCCATGTTGATGGAATGGTTGGATGTATACGACAGGCTCGCCGACGGATATATGGCGTTGCAAAACTACCGGCCGGTCGATTCGCTGTTCAACCATTCGAAAAAACGCGACGTGCGCTTCATCGAAAGTCTGCTTCAAGGCCAACGACTCACATTGCAGCGTTTCGAACTCATGCTTAAACGCCGCAAGGTCTATCCGATGGCTTGCGTCGGCAAGCCCTTCGACCCGCAAACCATGAATACCATTGCCATCGGCAGCGATCCGAAATTCGGCCAGGGTATCGTGTTGGAGGAACTACGTAAGGGTTTCATGCTCGAAGATCGCGTACTGCGCTTGGCCGAAGTCAAAGTCAACAAACTCGAATCTTAAAGGATTGCTATGAATGACATCATCATCGGTATCGATCTGGGAACCACGAATTCGGAAGTGGCGATCGTGGAAAACGCTAAGGTGACCGTCATCGCCGATGGCGGCAACAAAATCCTGCCGTCTTTCGTCGGCGTGGGCGATAGCGGCGAGATATTGGTCGGCGAAGCCGCCCGCAACCAGTATTTGCTGTATCCGGAACGCACCGTTAAATCGATCAAGCGTTTGATGGGGCAGGATATACGGGTTGCCATGGCCGGCCACAACTACACTCCTCAGGAAATATCGGCGATTATTTTGAAGCGGCTTAAAACGATCGCCGAAAGCTATTTGGGTAAACCGGTTCATAAAGCCGTCATTACCGTACCGGCTTATTTTTCGGACGCCCAACGCCGTGCCACGCGCGAAGCAGGCGAAATCGCGGGCCTGGAAGTCGTGCGCATGATCAACGAGCCGACCGCGGCAGCCTTGGTGTACCGGGGCCTCAATGCGGAAGCCAAGCGTCTGTTGGTTTACGACTTGGGCGGAGGCACTTTCGACGTATCGGTGGTCGATGTGCAGGACGGCGTAGTCGAAGTGTTGTCCACCCATGGCGATAATCACCTGGGCGGCGACGATTTCGACCAGCTGATCGTCGAGCATATCTTGAAGCATCTGCGCCAAACGCACGGCCTGGATGTCGAACCTCACAGCAAAGCCCTGGCCCGCATCGCGCGCACCGCCGAACAGGCCAAATTACAGATGTCCGATGAACCCTATGCTCAGATCGCGGAGGAATATCTGCTGGAGCACAAAGGCATACCCATACACCTGAACCTGGAGCTGGCGCGTTCGGCCTACGAAGACATGATCGGCGCCTACGTCGATAAGACTATGGAATCGGTGCGGATCGCTTTGAAAGAGGCGAAGCTGGCAATATCGGATATCGACGAAATCATCCTGGTCGGCGGCTCGACCCGCACGCCTTGCATACGTGAACGTTTGTCCGACGAGTTCGGTTTCGAGCCGCACGGCGAGGTCGATCCGGATTTATGTGTGGCGATGGGGGCGGCCATGCAAGCGGCCATGATCGCCGGTCATGCCGTTGACGCGGTGCTGGTCGACGTGACGCCGTATACCTACGGCACCAGCGCGATGGGTTATCTGGACGGCATGCCTTATCCATACCAGTTCTTTCCCATCATCCACAAGAACAGCGTGCTGCCGGTGCGCAAATCCGAAGCCTTCATGACGCATAAGGACGGCCAGCGCATGGTCGATGTCAGGATTTTTCAAGGCGAAGACCCGGACGCGTTAAATAATATAGAAATCGGCGAATTCAAGATCGAGGGTTTGCAAAACGTAGCGGCCGGCAACGTCATAACCGTGACCTTAGAGCTTGACTTGGACGGCATCTTGCACGTTTCTGCGCAGGAAAAAGCCACCGGTAATGAAAAATCCATTACGATCAACAATGCGATATCCCGTTTCGCGCCGGAGGTGCTCGCCGATGCCAAGCAACGCATCGAAGGCTTGTTCGGCGAATCAGTGGCGGCTGCGGAAACGGCTCTGGGGGACGAAGCCAGGAGAGTCATAGCCAAGGCCAGACTATCGCTCGATAAGGTGTCGGCCGAGGATAAGGAAGACATTGTCGATTTGATTTATACCCTCAGCCATCATATTGAAACCGGCGACGGCGAAGGCATGCGAGGCCCGCTAGAACGGTTGAAAGACATGCTCGCTTACATCGGAAGCTGATGCCGGATAGCGCGCTATCGGTCGCTGGTGAAATCCGCAGATTTCTCCTCGACTACGCTCCTAATAAATGCGGCTTCAGGTTCGGCGATAGGACCTGTTTCAAAGTGAGAAAAAACCGATGCCTTTATTAGCGGATACCGAATGAGTCCTGGTGTTTTCGAATACCACTACCGAATGCGCATCGACCAGGTAGCTAGTTTTACCGATCGGCTTTTGCTTTTCCGGAACGACGATATCATCCGGCGCTCCCAGGGAAGTATCGACTGCCAAACACCAGGACCTATTGTCTATCGCGGGTAAATGTACATATTGCTGACTGTCGGACATATTCATGACGACATGCAGATCGGCGTCGTCCGGACCCATACCGGCCAACGTGAAAATCAGAATCCGGTTTTCAGGGTTGTTCCATTCGGGCGGTTGGCCCGGTTCCAAGCCATGCCAGGTAATATCGGCAATGCCTCTGTCTTCTATAATAGCGCCGGTGAGAAAATTACGGCGCATCAGAGACGGGTGGCGTTTTCTAAGCTGTATCATTCGTTGCACAAAATGCAATATGTCCGCATTGCGCTTGCTGTCTTCCCAATCTAGCCAGCTAAGTTCATTGTCCTGACAATAGCAGTTATTATTACCTTTTTGGCTATGTAAAAACTCGTCGCCAGCCAACAACATGGGCACGCCATGGCTCAATAGCAGGATAGCAAATGCGTTTTTTACTTGTTTACGGCGCAGGGCCAATACGGATATGTCTTGGGTAGGACCTTCGGCGCCGCAATTAAAACTTAAATTGTGATTGCATCCGTCCCGATTGTTTTCACCGTTAGCCTGATTGTGTTTTTCGTTATAGCTAAACAAATCGTTCAAGGTAAAACCGTCATGGCAGGTAACGAAATTGATGCCGCTGATGGGAAGACGTCCTTGGCGTTCATATAAATCGCTGCTGCCGCAAAGCCGGGTAGCCACCTCGTTGGCGACACCCGCATCGCCGCGCAGGAATCGACGTATCGCATCGCGGTACATGCCGTTCCACTCGCCCCAGCGATATCCCGGAAAACTCCCGACTTGATATAAACCCGATGCATCCCAGGCTTCGGCGATCAGCTTGGTTTTAGCCAATTGTTGGGATAGTTCTATGCCCCATAGCACAGGTGGGTCCTGCATGACATGGCCTTCCTCGCCCCGCGCCAACGCACTGGCCAAATCAAAACGAAAGCCGTCGACATGCATTTCCTTAACCCAGTATTCCAAACAACTGATAATAAAATGACTGACCAACGGGTGATTGGCGTTAACGGTGTTACCGCAGCCGGTGTAATCGTGGAAAATGCGTTTGTCGTATTTGTCGGTCAAATAGAAGCTATTGCCGTTGATGCCTTTAAAGTTAATGACCGGCCCTTCGGAACCGGCTTCGGAGGTATGATTAAAAACCACATCCATAATCACGCCGATACCGGCTTGGTGCAAGGCTTTGACTAAATTACGAAATTCTCCGATATGTGTGGCTTGTTCCGGCGTCACACAATAGCCCGGATGCGGACTAAAAAAACTATGGGTGCTGTAACCCCAATAATTCTTGAGTCCCAGTTCCGCGGTATGCGCAGGCACGTCTTGCTCATCGAACGCCATCACCGGTAACAACTCCACATGAGTAATGCCGAGTTGCTGTAGATAAGGAATCTTCTCGATCAAACCGGCAAAAGTACCGGGATGTTTGACATTGGAAGACGAATGGCGGGTAAAACCGCCCACGTGCAACTCGTATATAATGGCTTTTTCGCTACGGATTGCCAGCGTTGTGTCGCCTTCCCAATCATAATGATTGTTGTCGACTACCGCGGCACGCATGGAATAGGGCGTGTTATCGCCGGGCAAACAGGCCGCGCTGCGTTGCCAAAGTTTGTCGCTAACCGCTCTTGCCCAAGGGTCCAGCAGTAGCTTGTCACGATCGAAACGCAAGCCTGATTCGCGAGTCACCGATGGCCCGTCTATCCGCCAAGCATACCAAGTGCCTATGGGCAAATGTTCAACAAACACGTGCCAGGAGAAGAAAGTATGATTGACGTCCTTTTGCAAGGGTATGATTTGAAACGGTTGTCGACTATCGGCATGATTAAACAGTAATAGTTCGACATGCGTAGCATGCCGGCTGGAAATCGCAAAATTGACGCCATCCTCGCCGACGTTTAAACCAAGCGGATAAGGACTGCCCGGTCTCAATGTGTACTTTTTATGCATGAATTGAAGTGAAAGCGTTTGGTTATAGGCGATTTTACTGCAATCGTAGCGAAAGAAGCGGTTATCTTGCGTAAATTATCCGCAACAGGTAGAGTTTTACGCGAATTTTGCACCTGGCGTTTATTTTATTTTTAATTCATTTGGCAGATCTAATCCGAATCAACTAAACGATTTTTTTAAACTGATATAATGCCGTCAAAGTCTTCCAAGTCTCGTCCCCGTCTCCCACTGTCACGGCAAGAGATGTACGGCATCAGTCAGGCTATCAGTCGTGATTTTTCGCCACGCTTCTTCGCGAGTCGGGCAACGCGTTCGCCGACTACACAGTTTTCCCCACAGGAGTTACTGGATATCAGTAGACAAATCATCCGGGAATACGCGCCTACCCGAAATAGCGGGCAATCCAGGCTGGTATTACTGGCAATATCGCCAAGACGATTACATGCTTATTGGCGTATTTCCAAGCGCCGGCTTAGCACGGCGCTTAATCGCATTGAACAGCAACCGATGACCTTGAGAATCTATACTCAGCCTGAAACGAATGCGGAAGAGGTCGTACCCGGCAGTACGCCGGCAAGCTGGCTGGATGTCGATATTACTAATGACGACGGCCATCAGGATATTTATTTATCCGAACCTGTCCCCGATTCAACTCCTTTTAAGTTTCGGGCGGTGATAGGCGAAAATAGAGGCGAGCGTACATTTATTCCACTGGTATATTCCAATACGGCGGCTCCCTGTCCATCGCCTCAAGCGCGCCATCAACAATCGGGTCCTGTCATACAGTTGATGATGTCCGTAAACCATGCTTCGTCCACCGGCAAAAGTGCGTCAGGCCAAGGAAAGAACCGAAACGATGAATACCGGCTATCTTAGTATCGTTCTGCATGCCCACCTTCCTTATGTGCATCATCCGGAACACGATAGTTTTTTTGAAGAAAATTGGCTGTTCGAAGCGATTACCGGCTGCTATTTGCCGTTGATCATGATGCTGGACCGATTGCAGCAAGATCGGCAGACTTGTCGCCTGACTTTATCGCTATCACCGACATTGATCACGATGTTACAGGATGATTTATTGCGGAATCGGTATTTACGCCATTTAAACCGCTTACTGGAGTTGACGGAAAAGGAAATTGCACGCACTAAGGATCAATCTCAGATTCGCGGGCTTTCGGAACGCTATCACGCCGATTGCCTGGAAGCCATGCACTGCTACCAAAACCACTATCAATGCGATTTGCTGGCCGCCTTTGAAAAGCATCAGCGTAGCGGTAGCTTGGAATTGATCACAACCGCCGCGACCCATGGATTTTTACCCTTATTAAATGTTAGCCAAACAGCCGTTCAAACCCAAATTAAAATCGGTCTCGATACGTTCCAAGCACGTTTCGGTTTTCGCCCCAACGGATTTTGGTTGCCCGAATGTGCTTATTATCCTGGCTTAGAAACGCTGCTAAAAGACAATGGCATTCGATATTTCTTTGTCGACAGCCACGGTATTCTTGACGCCGGCCAGCCGCCGCGCTTTGGCGTCTATGCTCCGCTGGACTGCGGTAACGGCGTAATGGCATTCGGGCGTGATCCGGCTTGCTCGCAACAGGTTTGGAGTGCGACGGAAGGTTATCCCGGCGATGCGGATTATCGGGAGTATTACCGGGATATCGGTTTCGATTTGCCACTGGATTATATCGGTCCTTATATTCTCGACGGCAAGACGCGCATCAATACCGGCATCAAATATCACCGTGTCACAGGAAATGTGGATCGTAAAGATATTTACGACCCCCATAAGGCTCTGGCCAAAGCCAAGTTACATGCGGAAGATTTCATCGGTAAGCGCCGGCAACAGACAGAAATGCTGGTTCCGGAAATGGACATCCCCCCCATCATCGTGGCCCCGTACGATGCGGAATTGTTCGGGCATTGGTGGTATGAAGGCCCCTTCTGGCTTGAGCAGGTTCTACGTCTGGCCAACCAAAGCGACAGCCGCCTTCAGACAGTCAGCTGCGGCGATTATCTGGAACTGTTCCCAAACCAACAGCAAGCGACGCCGTCAGCCTCGACATGGGGAGATCAAGGCTATTCCGATTACTGGTTGAATGAAACCAACGACTGGATATATCCTTTGTTGCATAAAGCCGGTCAGGAAATGGAAAAGTTAGCAAGCGATTTGCAAGGCTTTAAAGTCAACGAATTGCAACAACGCGCACTTAACCAGGCCGCACGCTCGTTATTATTGGCGCAGGCCTCGGACTGGCCTTTTATTCTGAAATCCGGCACTACGGCGGAGTATGCGAGAAAACGTCTGACCGATCACTTGGCACGTTTCAATTATCTACACGATTGCATACGCAAAAACAGGATAGACGAGCGTTATCTAGCGGCACTGGAAATTATGGACGACATCTTTCCCGACATTGATTTTCGTGAATACAGCGTTTCGGAACGCAAGGGGTAGGCAATGGCTAAAATTGAATTGCTGGCGGTCGAAAACACTCTGACCCGAAAAAAAAATGGTCATCAACAAGTCTTGCAGTTTCTGATAGCGGTCGAAAGTCCCGATTACCACAAACAGGTCGATGTTATCTGGAGCGGCCATGATGGTATCTGGCATACCTTGGCGGCCGATTATCAGGGGCCTCGCGGCGAACATCAAGAATATTGGCAGGCGCGCGTTACGATAAGCGCCAAATCAGGTAAAAAGTTGCCGGGCGATGTTTGCTTTGCTCTGCGATTGCGTTCCGATACCGACGAAGCCTGGGATAACAACGATGGCTGGAATCACCATTGCCGGCAGGGTAGCGGTTTAACGCTAATCGGCGATTTGCCGCTGCAAAATCTGAGCTTCAAACAGCATATAGACGATAAACAGCAATTCGTACAAATTAAGATTGCTATAAATCCGGCCTATCGCGCAGACAATGTCGAGCTGCATTGGACTAACGATAACTGGCGAACGAGTCAACAAACCAAATGTCATCGCAATAAGCGACAAAAGCAACAAGGGGCGCAGATCTGGGCTGCTCGCCTAAAAGTCGGCGAAGTGTTTGCGCTTGAGTACGGCATTCATTGTAAAACGCCATTTCAGGAGCTTTGGGACAATAATTTAGGGAAAAACTACCGCATCAGCCGTGAACCGTTACGGGTAATGATATTAAACCTGCATTGTTATCAGGAACAGCAACAGGACTACAAATTCTCGCAAATAGCCAAGGCCATTAACGAGCAAGCCGTAGATGTGGTTTGCTTTCAGGAAGTCGCGGAACATTGGAATGACGGTAACGGCGATTGGCCCTCCAATGCGGCCAATATCATCAATCAAAAACTAAAGCGGCCGATGAATCTTTATACCGACTGGTCGCATTTGGGCTTCGACAAGTACCGCGAAGGCGTTGCGATCTTAAGCCGTTATCCGCTGCAAAATACCCAATCCCGCTATGTATCGGATAGTCAAGATCCATACAGCATCAGCTCCCGTAAAGTCGTCATGGCTCAAATAGAAGTGCCCTACATGGGGGCGATCAACGTATTTTCCGCGCATCTGAGCTGGTGGGAGGACGGATTTCAACATCAATTTCAGCATTTGTCCGATTGGGCCGAGAGTCAGTCAACCGAAGATACCAAGGCTACGATGCTGTGCGGCGACTTCAACATTGCCGCCGGTTCCATTGGTTACCAACAAGTCGTCAACGGTAACCAATACGAAGATCAATATTTGGCCGCCAATCATCAAGGTCTGTTTGAAAAAATATTCCGCGTTAACGATCCTCACTGGGGCAAATTATTGGCGGATGACTACCGCATCGACTATATTTTTCTGAATAAAACCGCCGAGCTAAAGGTTAAGTCGGCAAAAGTTCTTTTCACCGATTGGGATTACGGACAGGTTTCCGACCATTGCGGTTATTTGATGGAGTTTGAGCCGGAATAGCGGATTCCTTCGCGCTGTAAAATACCGTTCCCGGAGACACCGGTATTGTTTCTCACGGAAAACCAACGCAGCCACCGAAAATCTTTGATCCAATATCAGAATGACCATTCAACGAGAAATCATCATCACCCCGCATAAAACCCTTGGCGAATCCGGCCGAGAACTGTGGGAATACCGCGACTTATTTTATTTCATGGCCTGGCGGGATTTCAAAGTCCGATACAAACAAACCGCCATCGGTGCCGCTTGGGCCGTAATAAGACCATTACTGACCATGGCCGTCTTTACCGTCGTCTTCGGGAAACTCGCCAAACTCCCGACGGAAGGCGAAGCACCCTATTCAATCATGGTGTTTACTGCAATGTTACCGTGGTACTTTTTTGCCACGACTTTAAGCGAAAGCGCTAACGCCGTTGTCAACAATTCGGCGATGATCAGCAAAGTCTATTTTCCGCGCATCATCATTCCCACCGCGCCCGTCTTCGTTAATCTAATCGACTTCATCATCTCGTTCGTCATTTTGATGGGTTTGATGATCTATTACCGGTTTGTACCCAGCTTATATCTGGCACTGATGCCTTTGTTCTTGATTCAAGCAGGAATGGCCGCACTAGGGCTCGGCTATCTAATCGCCGCGCTTAACGTGAAATACCGGGATTTCCGTTTTATCGTTCCGTTTATCGTGCAAATGGGGCTCTATATATCGCCGGTCGGATTCAGCAGCCAAATCATCCCGGACCAATGGCGCTTGCTCTATTCGATGAACCCCATGGTCGGCGTCATCGACGGATTTCGTTGGATGGTCTCCGGCGACGCATCGGCGCTTCATTTGCAAGGATTCTATTTGTCTATCGGCGTGTCGCTTCTGTTGTTTTTGCTAGGACTGAACTATTATTCAAAAACCGAAAAACAGTTTGCCGACACCATTTGACGACATCGTTTACTAGCAGCATGACCGCCGAACCCGCAATGCCTCACGACACGGGCTACAAACTATTGTTCAGCCATCCGCGCTTAGTACAAGATTTAATCACCGGGTTCGTACAACCCGAATGGCTGGACAGCATCGACTTCGGCACTTTAGAGCCGTACAAAGCCGGTTTTACGACCGACGATTTACGCCAACGTCACGACGACTGCATTTGGCGGCTAAAATTTAAGGACACTTGGCTGTATCTTTACTTGTTGCTGGAGTTTCAATCCAGTGATGATTATTTTATGGCCAACCGTGTCATGGTCTATATGGGGCTGCTATATCAGGATATCGTTCGCTCGCAATCACTGAAAAAAGGTGACAAACTGCCTCCCGTGCTGCCTATCGTCATTTACAACGGCTCATCCGATTGGAGCGGACCGGTTGCAATTGAAATGCTGATCGATCCGGTTCATCCGGCCCTCGGCGCATTCACGCCGCGATTGAGTTACTTTCTGCTACAGGAAAAAACCACGCCGAAAGACTATAGTCAACGGCATCCGGATAATTTGGTCGGTCATTTGATCGCACTGGAATTTTGCAACACCCCGGATGAAATGCGTGAACGCATTCAATGTTTGCACCAACTACTCAAATCGCCGCAATACCAACAAATCCGCCGCGGATTTGCCATTTGGCTAAGCCGTTTATTGCGCGTAAGATTCAAACAGCAAAGCATCCCCGAATATCAAGAACTTAACGAGGTAGACGCCATGTTAGCCGAACGCATGACAGATTGGACCCTGCAGTGGAAAATCGAAGGCCTAAACGAAGGTCGTAAAGAAGGCCTGGAAGAAGGTCGTAAAGAAGGCCAAAAGCAAGAAGCGGTTCGCTTGCTGACCAAACAGATCCGCTTGAAATACAGCGAACTACCAAACTGGGCTGAACTCAAACTACAGCAAGCCGATACCGAACAACTGGAACACTGGGCCGAACGCATTTTCTTAGCGGACACCATAGAATCTTTATTGGAATGAGCCAAAGACCAACAGATGCAGCTCCGATCGAAGACCGGAAGCACACAAAACGCCACAATATTGGCTTGTCTATGTTTTTTGCGGTGCATTACTGGCGGCATTGAGTTAATAAGCCAAAGGACTGCGTTCAAAAAAACTTCAGATCAAAACCTAAAAGCCACGTCTTTCCGGCCTGGAACGCCGTAACCTGGGAACGACAGGAGATTGAACGGCTTACCACTCATAGGGAGACAAAACGATGTACGCCATAGAATTTGGAACAGACATAAAAAATAAATATATCGAATTAAAAAATTACGAAAAACTTGTAAACAGACACGCCAAAATAATTGTATTGGTGGAAGATACTTCTGTTTTAGTTTACGCTTCCGTAAACCCGGAAAAGAAAAAGTCCAATTACCTATGAATATATTTTGTTCGGTTTATCGTTACTTTAATTTATGAATTTCAAAAAAATCAAAATCCGGTTAATTCAGTTAACAAAAGCAAACGACAATATAGAATTGCTCTGGCTCTATGGATCGCATGCCAAAGGAATTGCGCATGAAAAAAGCGATATTGATTTAGCCGTTGCCTTTAAAACCTGGGAACAGGATATTATTGAACGCCGATTAAGGCCCGAGTTACTCGCTTTAGAGTGGCAGAATAAACTAGACCTGCATGAAAACCAATTAAGTATTTTGGACATAGCTACTGCCCCTATACCAATAGCCATGTCCGTACTGCAACATGGCGAATTACTACTCAGTAAAAATCCAGCCAGGCAATTGCAAGAGCAGCAACGCATCATGTCGAAATGGGAAATAGATTACTTATACCATTACCAAAATCGGTACGCTATTAATGGATAATCCTTATATTTTATCGATGCGCGAGCATCTCGGTGAATTACAAAGCGAGTTAGAAGGTTTAACCGATATAATTAGCCAGCGAGATTTAAATCGATATGAATATCGGGCTGCAGAACGAACGTTGCAAATATTAATCGAAGCGTGTATTAGCATTGCCAAACACTGGAACTATACTTTATATAAAACGGCACCCGCCGATGCCTATTCAGCTTTCGAAAAACTATCCCAGCAGGGGATTGAGGGAATCAATGATATAGAATGGCGTAAAATTATCGGCATGAGAAATGCTCTAGTACACGATTATCTCAATATCGAGCCGGAAATAATTAGAGCGTTAATAAAAAATGCAGCATATACCGGATTGCTTAAGTTTGCTGCTAAAGGCTTAATCGCGTTACAAGACATATGAACTCTATTGCAAAACAGCTTTCTTCAAAAGTATCGACGAAGTCACTTACATCAAATTAGTCCAAATATGAATGAATAGACGATGCCTCCTACAACTGCGCCGAACTTCACACTATTTTAAACGAGCAATAGCATATTTATGTTGACGCCATTATCCTCGGCGCAAATAAACGCGCGGCTAAAATTCCAGTATAACCAACTATGACAACCGTCATCAAAGTCGAAAACCTAGGCAAAAAATACCTGATTGGTCACGAGAAAGAGGCGCGCTACGAAACGTTGCGCGATAGTTTAAGCCATGGCGTTAAATCCATGGCTAACCGCCTGATGCACCCATTGCAACCCAATACCGAGGAAACTGACTTAGAGGAATTCTGGGCGTTAAAAGACATAAACTTCGAAATTCAACAAGGCGACAAGGTCGGCATCATAGGCCGCAATGGCGCCGGTAAATCCACGTTATTAAAAATACTCAGCCGCATCACCGCACCGACCACCGGCAAAGTCACTCTAAAAGGCCGCGTCGCCAGCCTGCTGGAAGTCGGTACCGGCTTTCATCCCGAATTATCCGGCCGTGAAAATATTTATTTAAACGGCGCAATCCTCGGCATGCGAAAAGCCGAAATAAAAAGAAAATTCGATGAAATCGTCGAATTTGCCGAAATCGAAAAGTTTCTGGACACTCCGGTCAAACGCTATTCCAGTGGGATGTATGTGCGATTGGCTTTCGCAGTGGCTGCGCATCTGGATCCAGAAATATTAGTTGTAGATGAAGTACTGGCGGTAGGCGACATTGAGTTTCAGGCAAAATGCTTAGGAAAGATGAATGAGGTAAGTAAAATCGGAAGAACGGTTTTATTCGTGAGCCACAATATGGCGGCCATTAGCAATTTATGTAGCAAAGCTCTATTGCTTCATAATGGATGTGCAATCGCTATGGGTAACGTATCTCACGTGACTCTGGAATATTTGAAGAGCGACAATTGTAATAAAATGGCGTTGCCCGCACAGAAGGAAGAATTAATTATTCATGAGTTTGATATAAATCAAGGAGGAGCCCCGGTTGATCATGTTGATGGCGACAAATCATTTAATATAAACATCGTTTTTGAATTATTAGAGCCTCTAACTGCATTCAGAATTGGAGTTTATTTAAAACTAGTAACGGGAGAGACCATTTTTCGATCTTTTTTGGCTGATTGGGAACCAAAAAATGAATTTATTGACTTAGGTAAATACGAAGTAAAACTCACAGTGCCACCAAAATTACTCTTCCCTGGCAACTATAAAGTGATTTTGCATGCAAGCAGATACGGAATTAAAGATTATTTGGATAAAAACAATATACATAAAGAAATTAGCATATTGCAACCACATAAATTCAATCAAGGCCACATCAACGAAACGTTTCATTCATTCATATTAATGCCACAACAATGGCTTATAAATAAATTATGAATATTTTAAAAAAAATAAAGAGAAAAATTATCTACGTTTTTCCATGGCTTCGTTGGATAGGATTAATCTCCCCGTTCAAAAAGTTCATTAATTCGATCGCCTATAATTTCTGGCTATATAAGCTATCTGGCAAAAAGTTTAAAGGTCTCAATCTCGGGTCAGGTGGTACTATTATTCCGAATTATCTCAATATCGATGGAAATCCCTTTACCTATTGTGACGTAGTTGCAGGGCTGGAGAAGATACACCTTCGAGATGGCGCTGTTGATTATATTTATGCATCACATATTTTTGAACATATCCCACGAGAAAAAACTCTTTCAGTCCTTAATGAATGGAGTCGAGTACTATCTCAAGGAGGCAAGGCATATATCTGTGTTCCTGATCTCGAAATATTAAGCAAAATCTATCTAGAAAATCTGTCAGGTTATGACAAGGAGAAAAACTCGCAATTAGTAGCTGATCTCGCATGTGATGTAATTTTTGGTGGTCAGGTCAATCGATTCGATTTTCATTTTTATGGATACTCATTTCAAACGTTACGACGATACTTGAAAGATGCTGGTTTTTCGAATGTCGAAAGATTTGAACGAGCAAAGATGGAAGATTTTCCGCCAGTTGATGCATCTTTTGCACGGATTGGCGAAATACCGATTTCTCTAAATGTAGTTGCTTCAAAATGATCAAAGTAAAACTAACAACATCATTTCCAGCTTGGCCTATTTTGCGACAGACACCAAAATGGAGAGGAGAATGGAATGACTACAAGTTCTACGTAGATGATGACACGGTCACCGATTGTGATTATTGGGTTGTATATGATGGATTGTTAAAGCCCGAAACTGTAACCTGTCCGAAAGATAATATAATATTTATTGCATCAGAACCCCCCGACATTAAAACTTACGCTTCACAATTTCTACACCAATTTTCATTAGTTATTTCCTGTAATAAAGCCATTAAACATCCTAATAATCATCTTATGCAACAATCATTACCATGGATGCTAGGAGTGAAACAGAAACAAGGGCAATACGAGACGCTGTATGATTATGATAAATTGATTTCTTACCAAAATAGTAAGGTAGTCAAAAATAAACTTTTATCGGTGGTTGTTTCAAACAAGAAACTTACTCAAGGACATAGGCAGCGATTAGTTTTTGTCGAAAAATTAATAAAAGAGCTCGGCGATACCGTAGATATCTTTGGCCGCGGGTTCAATGAGATAGCCGATAAATGGGACGCAATCGCGCCATATAAGTATCATTTGGTCATGGAGAACAGTTTCGTTGATGACTACTTCACAGAAAAACTAACAGATACATATCTAGGAAGAGCATATCCAATTTATTGGGGGTGCCCTAATTTAGAAAAATATTTTCCAGAAGAGTCGTTTTCTAGAATTAATATGACTGAGTTTTTAAAAGTTGCTAAGATCATAAATAGCAACATATACGAAAACTCAAAAAATTATATAGAAATATCGAGAAATATGACTCTCTATAAATATAATTTGTTTTCAATGCTTACAAATAGGCTAAAAAAAATCAACACACAAACCAAAAAATCCAAAAACACCATTTTTCCTGAAAGCTTCAGAAAAGTTGTCAGGATTAAATATATTGCCAAAAAATTTATTATTGACAATGCTAAATAATACTTTAATTAAATCCAGATTATTTTTTAGAAAGGGTCTCAGGTTTGTCGCGGCTAAGCTTTTAAAATTGGGAGATAAATGTTATCAAAGTGAGCTTGAAAAAAATGTTGCACTATGGAATCAATATCATGGAGACGAAACCTATCGTTTGCAATACGACAACATTGATCAAAGCTCTTTAGTATTAGATGTCGGCGGTTACAAAGGACAGTGGGCAAGTGATATATATGCGATGTACCAGTGCAAAATATACGTAATAGAACCTGTTCAACAGTTTGCTGAGATAATAAGAAAGCGTTTTGATCGCAACTCTGATATCTGTGTATTTACAATAGCCTTGTCTAACGAGAATAGAACTGACTTTATTTCTCTAGATCAAAATAAATCTTCTTTGTATAAGACCAGTAGTTCATGCACAAAAATTCAACTTGTTGACGTTGAAAATTTTTTCACTGAGAATAAGATCGAGTCTGTCGCAATAATGAAAATTAATATAGAGGGGGGGGAGTATGAATTGCTAGAACAAATGATTGACTTAGGTTTAACAAAAAAAGTTATTAACTTCCAAATTCAATTTCACGATTTTATATCTGATGCTAAAGAAAGATTAGAATCAATTCAAGAAAGACTCTCTCAGACGCATTTATGCACTTACAAATACCCTTTTGTATGGGAAAATTGGAGACAAAAAACTAATACTATTGACGAATAAAAAAATGATTATACAGAATATTATTGGTGGCCTAGGAAATCAAATGTTTCAATATGCCTTCGCTTATGCACAAAGCCAAAATCGCAATACAACATTAAAGCTGGACACCACCTCATTTCAAAATGAGGAGTTACGAAAATATATGTTAAATAAGTACAACATCAATAGCCAAATAGCATCACCTGCTGAAATCAGTTTACTTAAATATGAGCTAGAAAGCACGCTACAAAGGACAATAAGAAATATAAAAAGACTTCCCAGACCCTTTTCTAGTACTTATTACCAAGAACGTTGTTTTGAGTTTGATAAAGGTGCTTTAAAGCGAACAGGTGATATTTATTTTAACGGTTATTGGCAAAGCGAACAATATTTTTGCAAATACAGAAACAATTTGTTGCATCAATTCACGCTATCACGCCCGATTAATCACAAGACAAAATTGTATTTTGATAATATATCTTCTTGTGAATCTATTAGTTTACATATTCGACGTGGCGACTATGTATATAACACAAAAACTAACAATATACATGGAACATGCAGTCTCGCTTACTATGGCGACGCTATTTCTTTCATAAGCCCAAGAATCGAAAATCCATTTCTTTTTATTTTTAGTGACGACCTTCGTTGGGCAAAAGAAAATTTAGTAATAGATTCGCCTGTCACATTTATTGAACTCAAACATGAAGACCGTGATTGCGATGAAATGTTCTTAATGAGTCAATGTAAACATAACATTATTGCTAACAGCTCATTTAGCTGGTGGGGAGCTTGGCTCAATCAAAACCCAGGCAAAATCGTAATAGCTCCTAAACGGTGGTTCAGAGATACAGCCATTAGTACAGACGATTTGATACCAGAATCCTGGATACGAATATGAGTACGCCGTTAGTTTCGGTTGTGATGCCCGTTTACAACGGTCAAAAACATTTATCCGAAGCTATTGAAAGCATCCTGTCACAACACTTTCCTCACTTTGAACTTGTAATCATCGATGATGGATCAACTGACAGCACTAGCTCGATTATTCAACAATACGTAAATAAGGACTCCCGTATTCGCTTTTATCGTAACTCCACTAATCGCGGTTTAGCAGAGACGCTCAATATCGGAATGCAGCTTTCGTGCGCGCCTTTTGTTGCACGCATGGATGCGGATGATATTGCACACCCTAACAGATTAGATCGTCAGTATGAATTTATGCGTGCTAATCCGCAAATTAGTCTCTGCGGAACCGCAATACAAGTCGTTGAATCTCCTAAAGTCGCTGTTCACCCACCTAATACGCACCAAGAAATAGTAGCAGCCATGCTATTTGAAAATAGTCTTTGTCACCCAACCATTTTTTTCAAAAAAGAAATAATTTTTGGTGAATTTCATGGATATCAAAGTGCATTCAACGGAGCGGAGGACTACGATTTATGGCAGAGACTAAGTGAATCGCCACTAGTTCGCTTTGCTAATTTATCAGAAGTATTATTGAGCTACCGCACTCATCCGACTTGGAACCGAGCGACCTACAAATTAGGCCAACAGAATCTAACCAACATGATTCGATTAAGGCAACTTGAAAGGCTAAAACTAAACCCAAATGAATACGACCTAATTTGTCATGAAATGCTGTCTACGCCAACTTCGACAACATTTCGACCTAATTTCGATGATTGTCACGCTTGGCTCAATAAGATTGAAATAGCTAATAATGAGCATAATGTCTTTTCACGTCCCCATTTAGAACACGAACTGGAAAAGCGTTGGTTAAACTTATGCTTACAAACCTCTTATAAATACCCATTTTCAGTATCGGCATATTTAAAAGGTAGAAAGTCCGCTGGGCTTTTAAACAATACTTATCAATTAACACGAATGCTCTGGCGGTTTTACAAAAACAAATTCAGGCCGCTTAAAACCGATTTAAATAATTTAATATGAAAAGCATTGCAATAATAACTCGAACCATCAATAGACCATTAACTTTGCGTAGAACAATGCTAAGCATAGTTAATCAAGAATTTAAAGATTTAAAATGGGTTATTGTAAACGATGGTGGTCAAACGCAAACCGTCGACCAAATTCTTATAGAGGCATTAGCGTCCGGAATCGAAGCTTCCGCCATTCACAACAAAACCTCATTTGGAAGAAAGGCCGCAAGCAATACAGGAATAAAACAGTCAAAAAGCAAATATATTGTACTCCTGGATGACGATGACACTTGGCATCCTGAATTTTTAACAAAATGCATCAGATTTTTAGAAAACCCAATAAATAGCTCTTACAAAGGAGTGGTTACTAATACATTAGTTGTAGAAGAAGAAATTACCGACAAAGAAATACTCACCAACAAGACTTACCCATTTGACGCTAATCTGTCGGCAATAACTCTTTTCAGAGTTGCCAAATTCAAGTCATTTCCAAATTTGTCTTTTGTTTATCGCCGAGACGCACTAGAAGAAATTGGATTGTATCGCGAAGATTTACCTGTTTTAGGCGACTGGGAGTTCAACTTGCGGTTTTTAACTAAGTTCGACATAGGATTCATTCCGGAATATTTAGCCAATTATCATCAAAGAAAAAAATCAAAAAAAGATTCCTATACGCAAAGCGATATTGACCATATTCATATAGCTACTTATACAAAAATAAAAAACGAATTACTGCGAAAAGATCTAGAAAATAACACTGTAGGGCTAGGTTTTCTGGTTAACATCGGTGACGAAATAAATCAACTGGAAAGAATTATAAAACGAGGTAGTATGCGATGGATTTTACAAAATATGCTCAATAATCTGAAACTTACTTATACAAGTAATATTAAACTGAAAAATTATTAGAAGTATATTAAACAATTTTAATTTTAATAAAGAATGGAAACCATCTCAAACAAACTGCCAACAGTTGCCATTTATTCCAAGGAAAGTCCTAAGGCCGCATGTTCGGCTATACGCTTATTTGACCCAATATCGGCTTGTAACTGGAACATTATTTGGAAAAAAAGGGATGATTGTGCTGGAACTAATTTCGACACCAATAACATAGAGAAAGTCGATTTAATTATTATTCAAAGAGACTTTCCTTGCAGAAAAACAGCGAATATATTGTCATATTTGACTTCGCTAAGAATTCCTATTCTGTACGATGTAGACGATTATATTATTGATAACCAAATAAAGCATCAACGATATTTTTATTTTAAAACAGTTAAACCATATATACAGTGGATTATTCAGGAATCGGACATCATCACCGTCTCCACGTCCGAGTTAAAAGAAAAGATAGAAACTCATACCAACAAGCCTATCATCGTTAACCGCAACCTAATAAATCATGAGTTACTATACGTTCCTCCACGCCAAAGAACGGGTACAGTTAATATATTAGTATCCGGCACCCCATCCCATAAGCATGATTGGCGAATAATTATCGAGCCAATCAACGAAATATTAAAAAAATATAAAGACGGGGTTAATATCACTTTTCTTGGAACTCCACCGAAGTTTTTTCTGAACAACCCGTTAATTACTAAAGTTAATTTCGAACGGAATTATGTCGACTACGCTGCACAGCTACGTAATTTGAATGCAGATTTCGCTTTAACCCCTTTAGAAGACACGGCGTTCAATCGTTGCAAGAGCAATATCAAATGGCTGGAATATTCATCTGCAGGAATTCCGGGAATTTATAGCAATCTCCCGCCTTACAACTCATGCGTTAAACATAACGACACCGGGT
This sequence comes from Methylomonas sp. MgM2, assembly GCF_054172045.1. Taxonomy (NCBI): domain Bacteria; kingdom Pseudomonadati; phylum Pseudomonadota; class Gammaproteobacteria; order Methylococcales; family Methylococcaceae; genus Methylomonas; species Methylomonas sp. MgM2. The sequence continues at coordinate 47,929 of NZ_JBSYXO010000014.1, forward strand.
TATTAGTTGACAACGATCCAGAAGCCTGGTTTTGCTGTATTGAAGAACTGATTGTTAGTCCAGAGAAAACGAGCGCGATAGCAAGGAACGCGCAAAACCAAGTCCTTGAAAATTACTCAATAAAATCGGCCGGCGCTGATTACTCCGCAGTATTTTTAGATATGATAAAACAAAAAAGAACTTCCGGAGCGCAATTTTCACCGCCGGTTCGTCGTATATTCAGTGACACAGCAAACATTATAATGGACAAACTTTGCATTTTATATGGCATTTTAACTGAGTAATTTCTGTCATTGAATTTAGCCTTAACGAGTCGTACTCCGACTTGGAGATATTGATATCCCATCCCGAATGCCCTTTAATATATTTTTAGCTTGGTCTTTTCCATTTTTATCAAAAAGGGAAAAGTATAAGAATGTAAAAATCACTTTCGCGGTAACGTTTACAGCCCAGGAATAAGGCGTATAGCTCATCTTACTTAGCCAAATGGCATTTCTTACGATAGTATAGTGCCGCTCGGGTGATCTATGCGGCATAAACCGCCAACCCATAAGCCAATATCTGCATACACTATCCCCCATATGATGCAGGAGATAGGACTTAGTGCAAACGCCGTAACATTTATACCCCAAATGTCGTGCACGCATATACCAATCCGTCTCGACATGATCAATAAAAAAGTCTTCCCGGAATGGCCCAATAGACTCCCAATGATCTAAAAAAATCATACTCCCAGAAGAATTAATAAATTCGCACGTGATTAATCTACCATCACCAACATTGCATCCTTTTTTTTTCCATATACCCCATTTTAGCGATGCAAATTTAAAGAATACGTTAGATCTTGGGTCGTACAAGCGAGGACCAATTGCCGTGACCTGTTTGTCAGACAAGACTAGTTGTTCGGCGATTGCTTTCATTTCACCTATTAAGCCTTCCTGTGGCAGGCTATCTTGATCAAATAAAATAACAAACTGATGGTGTTCCTTACGTGCATAATCAATGCCTATATTTAAAGCTTTAGCAATTCCATAATTTTTTTCAAGCTCAATTAAAATTACTCGTTCTTTGAATTTTAATGTCAGGTTCTTAATATATTTTCTTGAATAATTAGAATGCCAATTATCAACAATGTAAATTGAAACAGGTGACTTTAAAAGTCTACATAAAAGTTGATCTATATATTTTTCTAATGGATTAAAAGTAATAATCACACAAGCTATGTTTATATTGGGCAAAGTCATTAGGTTATTCGACGTGAGGGAGTTATGACTTAATCTGGTGCGTAGCGCATTTGAAGCGAAGAGACGCATGACTAAAGATAATGTAAAAAGTGGGGCAGTGCCAGCGCTATTGATTATTAAAACGGCTTTTTTGACGATGGAGGTTACAGTAACTTCCCTTCGGCGCGACTCCCGCAGGCAATACACGGTATTTATCTCATTATGTCGGTGTGATGCTTATTGTAAGTGCCCTATGGCGTAATCGTTTTCAATCATCTAAAAATCCATTAGTCCATTATTACTTTTTCGCAAAGCCGCCTTACCCGGTTTCCGAACAACTCCCAGGAGAACTTTGCAGCGTGAATTCGACAACTCTCTATATTCACTGATTTTGAGGCATCATCGTCATGCAAGAGGCCGTTCAGTATCGTTTGAGTCATGCCGTCGTAATCGCCAGCGTCAATCAGCCAACCGGATTGATTATGATCAACGGCCTCCGCCACTCCCCCCACTGCAAAGGCAACGGTAGGAAGTCCGTAGGTTGCAGCCTCTATCGCTACCATGCCGAAACCTTCCACGTCGCCTGGTAAATCGAGCCCTGGAAAAATATGTAAATAACTACCTTGATAAGCCTCGACCAGTTTCGTTTCGTCAACATGGCCGAGCAGTCGCACATGTTCCGTTAATCCTAATTCCTGTATCACATTTTCGATTTTTGCTCTTACGCCGATTTTATGATGCAAAGCATTATCCGGCTCGCTCCCTATGATAACCAACACACAACCGGGACAATTTTTGATGATGTCCGGAAGGCAATAACGAATAAACTCCGGCAAACCCTTACGCTCGGTTAATCGTCCAACGCTAAGCAAAATCCGGCAGTCGGCTGGGAGCCTTAATTTATTTTTAAATCCGTTCAATGAACACGGCGTTATGGAAAGGTCAGGAATTGTCACGCCGGGATAAACGATTTCGATTTTTTCAGAGGCTATTCCTTTGCTGATCGCTAAATTCTCTGTATTGCGACTATTAACCCAAACCGCATCCGAAGCTCGAATTGCCGGCAAAAATGAAATTTGATAGACCGGATTAGGCAGTACTAAATCTAAACCGTGCGCAAATGTTACGACCGGAACATTAAATACATAGCCTATCAATCTAGCCGACAATGCCGTTGCACCACTACCTGCTATGATCAAATTCGGTTTATGTTGATTACAAAATTTTAGCGTCTTCCACAACGAAAACCACAAGAAAACGTATAACGGCTTGTAAGGAAATTCGCAATATTGGGTATCGGTATCAAGATAAGAATGACTGCCGTAGGGTCCCGCGACCAAAACGTCATAGTTTTTTTTTAATTCCAGATAAAGATGGTGGTTTAAGCGTTCCATACCGCCCGATAAAGGGGGAAAGTTCCGGGTCAACAGCAGTATTTTCTTCATTACTGCCGCCTATCATCCTCGGCTGATCGATAGTGTAAAGATGAAATTTGTTCGGAAAGAATGCCGATTAAAAAAATGATCAAGGAAGCCAAAATCAGCACAGCACTCATATTGGTGAATCGCCCGCTGGTCGTAAAGGTATAAACGTAATAAGAAATACCCGAAAGAAAAACCATTGCGCTGATCGGCAGGAATAAACGCATCGGTGAAAATAACGAGCCTATCCGCAGAATAATGATAAAGAAGCGTACACCGTCTCTAAACAACCTCACATGGCTTTTGCCCACGCGCTTTCCCGCGTGAATCGGCACATATGCGACGGGAAATCCCGATCGAAAAAAGGCCATGGTGCTGGTGGTCGGATACGAAAAACCGTTCGGCAGCAAATAAAGAAACTTGCGAAATTTGTCCGCCCTGACTACCCGGTATCCACAGGTCAAATCTTCGATGCGATGGCCAGTCATTAAAGATGCCAATCGATTGTAGAAATTATTGCCTATTTTTCTAAACCAGGAGGCTTGCGTACTCACGTGCCTAGCGCCGACGATCATATCGTAACCTTGCTCTAACTTAGTCAACAGCGCCGGAATGTCTCCTGGATCATGTTGGCCGTCGGCGTCCATGAAAATCAATATATCGCCTTTGGCGTTTCTGGCCCCGGTTTTGATTGAAGCGCCGTTGCCTTGGTTATATGGATGACTGATGACGCGGACACCAGAGTCTTTTGCTAGTTGAGCGGTTTCGTCGGTGGAGCCGTCGTCGACAACGAGAATATCCGCGTCGGGCACAACGGTTTTTATCTGTTCCAGAAGATTCCGTAGATTAGCGGCTTCATTTTTCGCCGGAAGAACGACACTGAGCTGTTTTTTTGAAGTCACGTCATTAGGCCGATAAGTACAAAAATATCAAAAAAATGTTTGAAGCGATAAGTCTAGCCGAATCGCACTGCAACGCCTAATAAGACGAGTCGCAGTACCCGGCTTTTGTCGATTGGTGTCCACTTTAGCTATTGCTCGTTGTCCATGACGGGTATGTTTCAAGAACGTCAGTCTTGGTAAATACCGCTTTTATGCCATTAAAGCAAAGTCCTTAAGCAATCAATTTTAACCCGGTAGCTTATAGGCTTGAGGTGAAGAACTCGCGTTATAATGCACCGTGACCGCATCCTCGTTAGATTCAAGTCCAAATCATCACAATCATGCTAACTTCCGATATTACCATTTACGGCATCAAAAACTGCGACAGCGTCAAAAAAGCCAGGGCGTGGCTGGAGGCGCGGCAGATCGACTATCGATTCCACGACTATCGGGTAGAAGGACTCGATACCGTCCTCCTACAAACATTCATCGATCAACTGGGTCTAGACAACGTATTAAACCAGCGCAGCACCAGTTGGCGCCAGTTGAACGACGAGCAAAAATCCGATCTGACCCCCGAAAAGGCCCTGCAACTGCTGTTGGAAGTTCCCACCTTGATCAAGCGCCCCATCGTTTCGATAGACGATCGATTTTACGTCGGCTTCGATCCCGATCTTTACTCAACAATCCTATGACTGACACCCTATCTTTACTAAAACAATTGATTACGCGCGAGTCCGTCACCCCCGACGACGCCGGCTGCCAGGAGATCATAGCGCACAGATTGGTCGAGTTCGGCTTCAAAGACGAGCGCCTGGATTTCGCAGATACCCAAAACCAATGGTTGCGGCGCGGCCATGAAGCGCCGTTGTTTGTGTTCCTCGGCCACACCGACGTGGTGCCGACCGGCCCGCTTGATTCGTGGGACTCGCCGCCGTTCCAGCCGAGCATACGCGACGGCAAGCTTTACGGCCGCGGTGCCGCCGACATGAAAGGGAGCATCGCCGCTTTCATCACCGCCGTCGAACGCTTCGTCGCGCAGTACCCCGAACACCATGGTTCGATCGCGATTTTGTTGACCAGCGATGAAGAAGGCATCGCTACCAATGGCGTGGTCAAAGTCGTAGACGTATTGGAAAACAGGCAGGAGAAAATTGATTGGTGTTTGGTCGGCGAACCTTCCAGCAACCGGAAACTCGGCGATGTGATTAGGGTAGGGCGGCGCGGCTCCTTGAATGCCAAATTGACCGTGTACGGCATCCAGGGCCATGTGGCCTATCCCGAACTGGCGGAAAACCCGATTCATACCTTGGCGCCGGCATTGAAGGAGCTGACCGAGGAAGTCTGGGACGAAGGCAACGCCTATTTCCCGCCAACCCGCTTGCAGGTTTCCAACATCAACGGCGGTACCGGCGCCGAGAATATCATCCCCGGCCAGGTGCAAGTGGTGTTCAATCTCCGATTCAGCACCGAATTGAACGAAGCCGCTATCAAAGCCAGGACCCATGCGATTCTCGATAAGCATGGCTTAAAGTACGATATTCAATGGCGCTTGTCCGGCAACCCTTTTTTGACGTCGCGAGGCGAATTGATAGCCGCTACACACGCGGCCATCGAAAGCGTTTGCGGCGTCACCCCGAAAGACGACACCGGCGGCGGCACCTCGGACGGCCGCTTCGTCGCTCCGACCGGCGCTCAGGTCGTGGAATTGGGGCCGGTCAACGCCAGCATTCACAAAGTCAACGAGCATATCGACCTGGCCGATCTGGAAACGCTCAGCCAGGTTTATGAACAAATATTGATCAATCTACTGGTATAACCGGGGAGACCTTCAACATGCGCTGCCATGAAGTCGATTACCAAATCATCGGCCATGACATTCAAATGGTCGAAATAGAACTGGACCCGAACGAAACCGTGATCGCCGAGGCCGGCGCGATGACCTATCTGGAACAGGACATCGATTTCGAGGCCAAAATGGGGGACGGTTCCGGCGGCGTCGTGGACAAATTGTTCGGCATCGGCAAACGCATGCTGACCGGCGAGTCGGTATTTCTGACCCATTTCACCAACAAAGGCAAACAAAAGCGCAAAGCGGCATTTTCGGCGCCGTTTCCGGGTTCGGTGATACCGCTGAATCTGGCCGAACTCGGAGAAGAAATCATATGTCAACGCACGGCTTTTTTGGCTGCTGCGCTTGGTACAAAGGTCGATATTGCGTTCAACAAGCGCTTAGGCAGCGGCTTCTTCGGCGGCGAAGGTTTCGTCCTGCAACGTCTGCGCGGTGACGGCCTGGCCTTCATTCATGCCGGCGGCACCGTCCTCCGCAAAGATCTGCGGGACGAAACTGTGCGTCTGGATACAGGCTGCCTGGTCGCATTCACTGCTAATATTGATTACGATATCAAGATGAGCGGCGGATTAAAGAGCATGTTGTTCGGCGGCGAGGGTTTATTTTTGGCGACCTTGAAAGGCACCGGTTCGGTGTGGATACAGAGCATGCCGTTTTCCCGGTTGGCGGAACAAGTGCTGAGCCACTACCATCCCGGTCACGAAAGCCAATAAACGTTAAATCAAGCCGTGTTCGGCGAACGAAAACGGTTCGCCGTCGCCAACGATAAAATGATCGAGTACGCGGATATCGAATAAGGCTAGTGCTTGTCTCAACTTGTCGGTGATTTGACGGTCGGCCTGGCTGGGTTCGTTGATGCCGGACGGATGATTATGCGCGAAGATCACGGCCGCGGCGTGATGAAACAACGCGCGCTTGGCCACTTCCCGTGGATAAACGCTAGCGCCGTCTATGGTGCCGCGAAACAGTTCTTCCCATTGGATCACCCGATGCTGATTGTCCAAGAACAAACAGGCAAATATCTCATAGCTGTAGCCGCGCAATTGCGCGCTCAGATAAGCCCGGGTGACGTCGGGACTGGTCAGGGCGTTGCCGCGCTGCAAGATTTCGGCAAAGTGGCGGCGCGCCATTTCCAGTACGGCTTGCAATTGGGTATATTTGGCATCGCCCAACCCTTTGCTGGCGCAGAAACGCTCCCTATCGGCCGATAGCAGCGCTTGCAGCGAGCCGTATTCCGCCAGCAATTCTCTGGCCATGTCTACCGCCGATTTGCCGGTTGTGCCGGTACGCAAAAAAATGCCTAACAGTTCGGCGTCGGTCAACGCTTTAGCGCCGCGTTGCAACAGTTTCTCGCGCGGCCGTTCATCTGCAGGCCAATCCCTGATGCTCATTTGCTGCTCCGATCCGTAAAATCGAGTTTTAAGCGTAGAAGAATCGGAGTGAGTTTGCCATAATCTATTTATTTGGATATTAAGGGTTAACATCATAAACATTCGAGTCTTGTTAGGGGTCTGTGGCGGCATCGCCGCTTACAAATCCGCTGAAATCGCACGTCTTTTGCGGAGGCAGAATTGCCAGGTTCGGGTCGTAATGACCCGCTCCGCCCAAGAATTCGTCACGCCGTTGACCTTCCAAGCTTTAACGGGAAATCCCGTCCAAACCGAGTTATTCGACGCGCAACAGGAACAAGTCATGGGTCATATTCATTTGACACGTTGGGCGGATTTGCTGCTGGTGGCCCCGGCCAGCGCCAACATGCTGGCTAAAATGGGCCATGGCATTGCCGACGACTTGCTGTCGACACTTTATTTGGCCGCCGATTGTCCTGTATTTGTTGCGCCGGCCATGAATCAAGCGATGTGGAATAAAGCGGTGACGCAAGACAATATCGTCCGTCTGAAGCAACACGGCGTACGTGTGATCGGGCCGGCCAGCGGTGAGCAAGCTTGCGGAGAGCAAGGTTTCGGCCGAATGAGCGAACCCGCGGAAATTTGTAATGAAATTCTTGGCGGCTTCGGGCAGCAAGCGCTTAGCGGGCTCAAGTTGGTGATTACTGCGGGTCCGACACGAGAACCGCTGGATCCGGTACGCTATATCAGCAATCGCAGCTCCGGCAAGATGGGTTACGCTTTAGCCAAGTCCGCCGTTCAGGCCGGCGCGGACGTTACGTTGATCAGCGGGCCGGCCAATTTACCCGTGCCGGGCGGAATAAGGCTGGTCAGAATCGAAACCGCGCAGGAAATGTATGACGCCGTTTTCGATTGCATCGATGACTGCGACATCTATATCGGTGCGGCCGCCGTGGCGGATTATCGCCCGGCTCAAATGGAATCGCGCAAAATCAAGAAACGGCACGACCATAAGGTGATTGCCTTGGAAAAAAACCCGGATATTGTCGCTGCTGTCGCCGGTTTGCCTAACAGACCGTTCGTCGTTGGCTTCGCAGCGGAAACCGATGATTTGGAGAATTACGCGATCGGCAAACTACGCGCAAAAAATCTCGACATGATCGCGGCTAACCGGGTTGGACAGACCGAAGGCGGGTTTGACAGTGACCGTAACGCGTTACATGTGTATTGGACTGGCGGAAATCGATACTTGCCGATGACCGACAAATATCTTCTGGCGGAACAACTGCTCTGCGTGATTACTGAGAGATTCAATGAAAAAAATTCAACTCAAAATCCTTGATTCGAGATTAGGCGATCAAATTGCGTTGCCAAGCTATGCCACACATGGCTCGGCAGGTTTAGATCTGCGTGCCTGCTTGGATGAACCGGTCAAACTTACACCGGGAGAATCAACACTGATTCCGACCGGATTGGCAATCCATATCGCCGATCCGCATCTGGCCGCCGTGATACTGCCGCGTTCCGGCCTGGGGCATAAACACGGCATCGTATTGGGCAATTTGGTCGGACTGATCGATTCCGACTATCAGGGTCAGATTTTTGTATCTTGTTGGAATAGAGGGAACAGCACGTTCACCATAGAAGTTGGCGAGCGTATCGCGCAACTGGTTTTTGTGCCCGTGGTGCAGGCAGAGTTCGAATGCGTGACTGAATTTCACGAGACCCTACGCGGTAGTGGCGGATTTGGGCACAGCGGCCGTCATTAAACGTAATTGAGGGAGATAATAATATGGGTCGTATTTTCAGTATCGTTGCGATGATTTCAGTCGTAATGATGCTCTCGGTTGGAGGCGGTATATATTGGTTATCGTCGACAAACGCCGACGCCGCCAAACGTGAAGCGGTCAATTCGATTGTTAATAACGCGGCGATTAATCTATCTCAGCAGACCGACATCTTACAAAAAGCGGTGGACGGCTTGGCGCGATCGCCCGACGTCGTGAATGCGTTAAGCAGCAATGATCCCGACATGATTAAAGCGGCCGCCGCGAATCTGCAAACGGCAATTCCCTATAATCTGCGCCTGCGTTTATTAGCACCTGACGTTGATGATCTCGACGAATCGCAGACACCGCACATGGGCTTCGGCGATATCGAGATGGTGCGCGCTACCTTAACCGGCAAACCCGCACCGGTTATTCAGGGCGATACCGAAGACCGCCATCTGGCCATCACCAGTGCGGTCAGAAAAGGCGAAAAAGTCGTCGGTGTGGTCTTAGCCAGTCTGGATGCCGACTTTCCCAAGCAAATATTGTCAAAAGTCCAATTGGCCGATGGCTTTATCGAACTGAAGCAAGATAATTTGCTGCTGTCGAATGCGGGCAACGCCGCGGCTAAAGATGGAGACCCTACCATCATTCCGATAACAAACACGCGCTGGAAAATCGCTAGCTGGTCCAGCACCGGGGTTAGTCTGGGCGAAACCACAATACTGGCAACCATATTTGCGCTTCCCATCTTGCTAAGCTGTTTAGCGTATTTTATCGCTTACCGCAAACTGGCCGAATTTTTCCACCAGGATCAAAGCAGCATTTTGAAGGCGGCCAAGGACATGATCCAAGGGAAAAATCTTGGCAATTATCCGATGAAATTGGAAGAGTTGCAGCCTATCATCGCCGCAATGGCCCAATTTAAACGCGTCATTAGTCAGGAGCATATACCGTCTATTAAAGACGAAGCCGAGGAAAAAGACGACTTTTTCGACGAATCGTTTGATCTCGACTTTCTCGAAGACACGGCACCGATTAGCGTTTCCGACAGCGTAGCGACCGCTTCAGCACGCGCCCATGTCGACGAAGAACAAGATTTCGTTTCAGATAAAGAAACGGATCAAATCGCTTATACACCCGACAGTTGGGATATGGAGGTCAAAGCCGCCACACCCAAGGCCTCCTCTGAAACGGCAGCTGTTATTCAATCAAAATCGGCGGCTAGCGTTACTATTTTCCATGAACACGAAATAAGCGGGCTCGTTGGTAATGGTATCGATGAGAACACATTCGAAAAAATCGGCCGGGCATTCGCCAGCGAAGCCAAGCAACTCGACACCAAGACCATCGTTGTGGCCCGAGACGGCCGCCTATCCAGCGCGGCTTTGGCGCAAGCATTAATTAAAGGCATCGTTTCGACCGGTTGCGATGTTCTGGATCTCGGTCTAATCCCGACGCCGTTGTTATGCTTTGTCGCTCACCATACCGACGGGCGAACCGGCATTATGGTCACCGGCAGCAACTTGCCTGCCGAGTACAATGGCCTGAAAGCGGTATTACACGACGAACCGATATCCGAACAGCAAATCGAAGCGATAAAAAACCGTATAGAGAACAACGACTTCCTTGAGTCAGAGCCCGGTTCCGTCGAACAAAATACCTTATTCAGTGACGAATATCTCGGCATTCTATCCGAGGAAATCCATATCGCCCGACCGATGACCGTGGCTTTGGATTGCGGCAACGGCGCTACAGGGAATCTGGGGCCGGTCTTGCTAAAGACCATCGGATGCGATGTCATCGAAATAAACTGCGAAATCGACGGAAAATTCCCCAATCATCTACCGGACCCAAGCAATCCGGACAATCTGGAAGCGTTGATTCAAGCCGTCAAGCTCAACAACGCCGATGTCGGTATTGCCTTTGACGGGGACGGCGACCGTATGGGCTTAGTCGATTCCGGCGGCAAAATCATATGGCCGGATCGGCAAATGATGTTATTCGCGCGCGAATTGCTTGCGTCGAAGCCCGGTTCGGAAATCGTATTTGATGCCGCCTGCAGCAAACACCTGCCCGAACAAATAAAAAAGCGCGGTGGTTATCCGGTACCCTGGAAAAATGGCCGAACAAACTTACAACTCCGCATGCGGGAAACCGGCGCCCCGATGGCCGGCGACATTAGTGGGCATTTTCTATTTCATGACCGCTGGTTCGGCTTTGCCGACGCACTGTATGCGGCCGTACGGATGATAGAAATATTGTCCGCAGACTTGCTTTCCTCCAGCAGCGAATTGTTCGATGAGTTGCCGGATAGCGTTAGCACACCGGAGATACGTGTTCCGTTGCCGACCGGGGAAAGCACCGCCTTCATCGAAGAGATGGCCAAACGAGCGGAATTCAATGACGCTTATATCACCGACACCGACGGCATGCGGGTGGAGTTTTCGGACGGATGGGGATTGATTAGATCGACGGATACCCCACCGTCTATCACGTTACGCTTTGAAGCGGATGATCGCGATGCATTGATACGCATTCAGGCGCAATTCAAGACATTGATGCTAAAAATCAAACCCGACATAACTCTTCCTTTTTAACTTTAGATTGCGATGAAAGAAAAAACTGCTCACCAGATTGCCCATGTATTGACCGAGGCCTTGCCTTACATACAAAAATTCAAAGGTAAAACCGTCGTGATCAAATACGGCGGCAATGCGATGACAGACGAAAAGCTCAAGCATGGGTTTGCGCGCGACATCGTGCTGATGAAATTGGTCGGTATCAACCCAATAGTGGTACATGGCGGCGGTCCGCAGATCGGTGATTTGTTGAGACGCCTGGGCAAAACATCGGAGTTTATCGATGGCATGCGCGTGACCGATAGCGAAACCATGGACGTAGTGGAAATGGTATTAGGCGGATTGGTTAACAAAGAAATCGTCAATCTGATTAACGTTCACGGCGGTAAGGCGGTCGGCCTGACCGGGAAGGACGGCAACTTCATTCATGCCCGCAAAATTAACTTAACCAAAGCCGGCGCAAGCCTGGACGAGGCGCCGGAGATCATCGATTTAGGACATGTCGGCGAAGTCAGCAGCATAGATCCTTCGGTGGTCGATATGCTCGGTAATAGCGATTTCATCCCGGTCATTGCGCCTATAGGGGTCGGTAAGGATGGCCACTCCTACAACATTAATGCCGATTTGGTCGCGGGTAAATTGGCGGAAATATTGAAAGCCGAAAAGTTGATGCTGTTGACCAATATACCGGGCATTTTGGACAAAGAAGGTAAGCTACTGACCGGATTGACGTTAACCGATATCGACAATTTGATTGGCGACGGTACGATCTCCGGAGGCATGATTCCGAAGACGCGCTGTGCCACTGATGCGTTAAAAGGCGGCGTTAATAGTGTGCACATCATCGACGGCCGTATCGAGCATTCCGTGTTGTTGGAATTGTTTACCGATGACGGTATCGGTACGCTACTGCATAGAAGAAGATAGGTGTAACTGAATATAAGGAGAAAAGCTCCGGCGTATGGCCTGAGCTTTTTCACCGGCGCATAACTCTCGACCGATATTGGACGCCTTGCAATGGATGTCTAAAAAGATCTGTTGCGTCCCATTCCGTTCCAATTTAGATGCGGACAGGCTGAAATCGGTGTCATTGACCGGGGCGGCCGTCATGATCAGCTTATCCGTTTCTATGTCTCCGCCGGTAGTGGCGAATTTGGCTACAAACTCAGCCGCAAATTTCCAGGCTCGCTCGCACTGGCCGGCATCCTGGCAAACAAACAAACCCAGTTCGTTATTGGCATTACTCGCAGCTAAACTCCTCTGAGTGTTGGATATGTCGTTATAATCGCGCGTCAAAAATTCGAAGCGGGCAATATCGCCCCTGAATTCGCGCTCAATCGCTTGCCGCTCAAATTCGTGCCGCTGCAAGTCCTTCGCGGTCAGTTCAATCTGCTGTCGGGTTGCAGCAATGTCGATTAAAAGTTTTTCCGGTATATTTTGTCCGTTTCGTTCGAGATTGGCGGCCTGATGTTGTTGCTGAAACAATTGCTGTTCCAACCGGCTTTTGTTGCCTTCGATTATGCGTTTTTGATTGTCAAGTAAAGCCAGCTTGTTCTCTAAAGCCTTGTTCATGTCGTCGAGGTTGCGATAAGTGGCAAGCAACAGTTTGTCGGTTGCAGCCTGTTTGGCGATGATCTTTTCCTGTTCCTTCCGCAGTTCTTCCAATCGTATTTCTCGAGCCAACTCCTCGGGGGATTTGGCTCTTTCAACGACATCCAGCACTTGTGCTTTTTCATTTAAGGTTTCTCGTTTGTGTTGCACCTGATCGGGCGGAACTTGGTCGGAAACCGTAACATTGCCTTCATCATCTACCCAGCGGTACAACCTCTTTTTAGCGTAGCTATCGTTCGCTAAAACCAGAAGCAACGAAGAAATTAAGGCTAATGAGTAGAACTTTGTGCGCATAAAACAACTTGTTAACTTAGCAAGCTCGCCAACTGATGCAGCGGAGGCAGAATCATCATCTTCGCCAGCTGCAAAAAAACCAAGGCAACCAATGGCGACAAATCGATGCCTCCCAAATCGGGTACCAACCGGCGACAAACATTCAGCACGGGGTCTGTCAAACTGTATAGCAACGATGATGCCCCGCTATAACTACCCGGTGCAAACCAACTCAATATAGCACCGGCAAAAATTGCATAAATGAATATATCCATCGCCATTTTCAGCAGATCGGTAAAAGATAGCACCGTCAGAGCGACGACACCGATAGTCACGCCTTTGATTGCCAGAATTGCAAAGTTAGCCACAATTTGTAAAACCAAGGCGAGTATCAGTGAAGAAGAGTCGATACGGCCAACCGCCGGAACGAAGCGACGCATAATTTTTAACGGCGGATGCGTTATTCTGACCAAAAATTGCGATATTGGATTGTAAAAATCGGCCTGCGTCCATTGCAGTAAAAACCGCAACATGACGGCCAATATGTACAAAGAAAACACAGTGTCGATTAGAAACACCAACGGGTCGGTCATGTAATTAGAACCCATCAATCGGCTCCCAGTTGTTTGGACATTTCAATAGAGCGGTCTCTCGCTGCAAACACCGCCTTGGATACTAACTCGACGAAACCGTTTTGTTGAAAGGTTTCTATTGCTTTCTGCGTCGTGCCGCCGGGAGAAGTCACGCGCTCCCTCAATTGTGCGGGCGATTCGGCGGATTCAAGTGCGATTTTAGCGGCTCCCAATGCGGTTTGTTGGACCAGCAAGCGTGCGGTATGTTCATTCAGGCCCAACTCGACGGCCGCCTGTTCCATTGCTTCCATCATTAGGAAGAAATAAGCCGGCCCGCTTCCGGAGACCGCGGTTACCGCGTCGAGCTGACTCTCATCGTCAACCCACAGCGACAATCCCACCGCCCGCAAAATATTTTCGGCCAAGTCCTTTTGATCCTCGCTGACGTTGGCGTTTGCATGCAATGCGGTCGCCCCGGTCAGCACTAATGCCGGCGTATTCGGCATGCAGCGCACGATGGCGACATCGCTGCCTAGCCATAAAGCTAAACTGGTTTGCGAAATGCCAGCCGCGATCGAAACAGCCAAAGATTTTTTCTGTTGTATCGACGGGGCGATTTGCGAAGCGACCTCCCGCAAAACCTGCGGTTTGACGGCCAGCACGACTACATCCACTTCTTGCACAACCTTGATATTATCGGTCGATACATTGACTTTGAGGTTATCGCGATGCGCCTGTAAAACAGTGGCCGACGTATCCGAAACCCAGATCTGTTGCGGCGAATGTCCGCTGGCAATCAGTCCGCTCATTAAGCTGGTGGCCATGTTGCCACCACCAATAAATCCGATTGTTCGTGTGTTCATATAACTTATTAATTAATTTTTAAACCCAAAGATCAAAAATGAAGTCGACCCATTCTACATGACTATGGAGGCGCTGTATTAAATCTCAAGTGTTCGTTAATGTCGGACCGAGCGGCTTATCCCGGTCTCCAATTGGCAGAAAATGGACAAACAAGCGCTGCCGGCGAGCAACGAAATCGAGAAGCGGGGTATAACAGCCGATTCGGCTGTTATACTCAAGCTCGACAAAGCGGGCGGCGTTAGCATAATGATGTGTCCGGCATCTATCCCTATCAAGATCGAACCATGCTCGGTCTTAATGATTCGACTTAAAAAGTTGACAATTATGGCGTCCGAAAAGATAATGAGCGGTTTATAATCCACATGAAAGAACAAATACTCTATTATGGCTAATTCACCACAAGCTAGAAAAAGAGCGCGCCAGGCAGAGAAAAGCCGTATTCGCAACGCCGGACAGCGCAGCAACCTTCGCACTTTTATCAAAAAAGTAATCGCTGCCGTCAACGCGGGAGATAAAGAACAAGCCCAATCCGCATTTAAAGCCGCCGTCCCGGTTATCGATTCGGCTGTCAATAAAGGCTTGATCCATAAAAATAAAGCTGCTCGCAGCAAAAGCAGATTGAACAGCAGACTGCGCGCGATGGCTTAATCTGGCCGGCAACAAACAGCAAAAGGCGGATGCTAATCGATAGCATCCGCCTTTTTTATGTGTAGTCTTCCGATACGACCGCGGTTGTCGACTCGGATTCCACTCGGTACTAGCCGTCACTCGCATTCCATATGCTATTCGCGTTTCGCCAGTGGCTTAACGGTTTTAACCTCGAGGTCGAAACTCCTTTTGATCCGCCGGGCAATCGATTTGGTTTCTTTTTTATTTTTAAAAGGCCCGGCGACAACCTGATACACCCCATCCTTTTCTATTTTCCGAGCGGGAATCTGCGGTCCTAAGTGATTCAACATGGCAGCCAGCTTTTCCGCTTCAACTTCATCGGTAATCTCGGGCATCAAGACCGACCAGTCCTGCTCAGTCAATTCGGCAACCGTCGGCTGTCCGTAAAGCAGTTCCGGCCGCGCTACTTTAATCGCATCGGCTTTCAGTTGAGTCAAGCCGGGGTTATCAAGCAAAACCGGCGTGGGAATGCCATCGGCCCGCTCCAACACCTCGTCAACCCGTTGCCAGTCGATATTCGCTCTTGTTTCAGCGGCTAATGCTTCCAGTTTATTCCGGACGGCTTTTTGTAATTTTTTGTCCTGCTTGGCCCATTTGCTTATCGGTTTGTGAGCTTCCAGATACAGCATGGCTTGATCCCAAGTCGCAAGATAAGGTTGATGTACAATGCGCACCGGCATGCCTATATCGACCCGGTTAAATAAGGTCTCCACATCTTCGGGATACATCTGTACGCAACCATGGCTGACCTGCATGCCGATCCCATAAGGTTTATTGGTGCCGTGGATCAGATAACCCTTAAAGCCTAAAGGCATCGCATATTCGCCTAAGGGATTATCCGGACCGGCCCTAATGACACTAGGTAAAGGATCGCCCATTTGTAGGTGTTCTCTCTGAATCGATGCCGGTACCGTCCACGCCGGCTTAGTTTTCTTGGCGATAATTTTGGTGCTCCCCAACGGCGTATTCCACCCGTCACGGCCAATACCGATCGGATAGGTATGCACCATGTTCTGATTTTTCGGGTAATAGAACATCCGCATATTGGCCAGGTTTAGCACAATGCCGTTGTGCGGGGCGTCCGGCAATATAAATTGTAACGGCAATAACACGTCTTGATGATCGCGTAAAACCCAAGGGTCGAGCAGCGGATTGGCATTGGTAATATCGGTAAAACCCAGGCCGAAATGTCGAGCGAAATCAGGTAGGGTATCCCCCGACTGGCTTTCGACCGTTGCCAGAGTCCCTATCAATCCTTGATTGCCGACAAGGCCGTAATCGTGGCTTTCGATAAACTCGGCTCTACCTGTCGTTACGGAAAAATGCTCGGCCTGGTATCGTGGCAATGTCTGACAGCCTTGCAACAATATCATAGCTACTATAAGCCGGCACACGGACGAGCGATTTCTACTAAAGAAATAGTGATCGGGCGCAAAAACAAACATGGCAAAACAAAATACGTATAAATAATTAAAAAAATACCTGTTTTGATTTAAAAAAACTCGTTTTTAACGAAACCCTCATTTTTGTCGACATCAATTGTTTCAATCAAGCGCCGCCGGAACGGTTAATTGATCCGGTCGTTAGTCAAAAAGTTTCAACTTCGATAGTTTAGCGGGTTTCGACTTCATTACGTTTGGCGAAAGTGATACGCTATTCCTAGCATCCGGCTCGGGAATTTTCGCTACTTATTTCAATGGAGTTTACATATGACCAGCATCGACAAGACTGCTGTCGAAAATCTACTCAAATCGTATATCGATCCCAACGTCGCCACCGATCTTGTCTCGGCGAAGTTTGTTAAAAACATTGCGGTAGACGGCAACGATGTCAACATCAAGATCGAATTGGGTTATCCGGCCAAAAGCTTTTTACCGGACTTGAAACAAGACCTGGAACAAAAACTAGCGGTATTAAACGGAATCGGCAAAATTACGCTGGATATCAGTGTCAACGTCGTGGCGCATTCGGTACAGCAAACCTTAAAACCGTTGCCCGGCGTCAAAAACATCGTTGCGGTTGCTTCGGGCAAGGGCGGTGTCGGCAAATCCACGACATCGGTCAATCTGGCATTGGCGCTTGCCGCTGAGGGCGCACAGGTCGGTATCTTGGACGCCGACATTTACGGCCCAAGTATTCCGACCATGCTAGGCCTTTCCGGCCAACCCGAGGTCTTAGACGGCAAGTTTATGGTGCCTAAGGTCTCGTTCGGCATCCAGACCATTTCGATAGGTTATTTGGTCGATCCCGATCAAGCCATGATCTGGCGCGGGCCGATGGTTACCGGGGCTTTACAGCAATTATTGACTCAAACTCAATGGTCTAATCTGGATTACTTGATCATCGATTTGCCGCCCGGTACCGGCGATATTCAATTGACACTCGCTCAACAAATTCCGGTCAGCGGAGCCGTCATCGTCACCACGCCGCAAGATATCGCCTTAATCGACGCCCAGCGAGGCATCAGCATGTTCGAAAAGGTTAATGTACCGATACTCGGTTTGATCGAGAATATGAGTATCCATATTTGCAGCAATTGCGGACATGAGGAAGCCATCTTCGGGCAGGGCGGCGGTCTGGCAATCGCCAAGAAAAATAAGGTCGAACTACTTGGTTCGCTGCCTCTGGATATCAACATTCGCGAAATGGCGGACAGCGGCCGTCCGACCGTTGCATCGGATCCGAGTGGCCGTCCGGCGGAAATGTATAAAGCAATCGCCCGTAAAATGGCCGCCAAACTCGCCATGCGAGCAAAAGACTACAGCGGCAAGTTTCCTAATATCGTGATTCAAAGCACCTGAGCTCGATTAAGTCTTAATCAGAAACCGTGCATCTCGATATTGGAACCTTGGGTTTCGATATCGGGGATGCAAATCACTCTTGTCAAAGGCGATTTCAGTTGCCACCCAATAATTCCATAAGATATTGCAACATCAACACAATTGAGCCGAATCCGCCGAACGATTGCAACAACGGCCATTCATACCATGGCCTGAACGCGCCTTCGCGCAAAGACCTGACATTGTCGATTTCGATTTGGATGCGTTCTATGGATGCCGGATCCGGGTTACTTTGATTACGCCTGGCTCTTATGCTGCTGTTCCATTGCTCGATGACCTTCCGGCGCATTGCTTTGGCGCCTTGCTGTAGATACATTTCGGTTGAAAACGCATAAGTCAACATCGTGATGAAGACCACAACCAGACCCCAAGGGGTATCCCAGTCGTCGATTGCCGGGCTTCGCGCCAACATCAAGAAGGCCGTGCAGACGATAGGCCCCCAGATCAGCGGTTGCATGGATTTTGTCAATAGAACCACTAATCGTATGTCCAGCCATTCTTCAACGCAATCCCCGGCAATATTCTTATTGTTGACGGCAAATTCTTTGGCTGTTTCATTCCAGCGGCTGGGCTTTTCCGTTAAGCAATGTATAAAGCGTTCGCACAAACGCGCGTTTTGCACGACCCACATGGTTAACCCTATCGTAACCGGTACCGACAAAAGAAGAACAAGTCCGTTAACGATGAACGCAAACTCGCCGCGCGCCGGCGTGTTGGGGCGATCGCTCCAAAGAAATAGCACCATGGCAAAGATTAAAAAAGCCAGGCTGTGGACCACAACCCGTACACGGGATCCTTTGAGACGCAGTTTTTTCTTGTTTCGGTAACTGAGATAGGTTTGCCACAAGACGTTGGGATCGAGGTAATCTTTCCGGCAGCTAATATCCTGAGTCCAGCTCCCGACAAAAAGCACATTGCACGGTTTTTCCTTGAGCAAGTCCACGTCGGTAGCGTATTCGGGCAACGCGAAAATGGTGTGGCCATCGGATTCGCTTTCCCTCCGTGCCTGCAACAGCCGTTCCATCTTAGCTATCCGCGCGCTTCCCCAAAAATAAAAAGCAATCGCAAATCCAAAGGCGGCCAGACGCAGCCATTGGCTGGGCCAAATACTGACGCCTTCAAACCATTCGTTAGGCTCGGGATTGCAGTGGGTCAAGTAGCGGGTCCAACCGCCATAAATTAAGCCTGCCGCCAAACCTAAAATAATTCCGGCACCCGACACTTTCAGCGGATATGCCCGCGCGTAGCTTGCAAACGCAAACAGTTTGGAACGGACTCCCCAACTTATCAGCGGCACTAATAATGCGCCCGCCGCTATTACGCAAATATCCTTCCAATTAAAAGAGTCGCCGGCGGATGCGGTAGTCAAAGGCTGGATCTGATCCTCACAATTCGCAAAATTGTCCCAGCCGCATGTTCCGTCGGATCCCGATTTTTTCCGGTCGCCCGACATCGACAAGGGAATCGCCCGACCCCGGCCGATTTCAAACATCTGCGGACGTAGCAGTTGCGATGTATTTTGCGCAAGCTCCGTCAATGCCAATTGAGCAGTGAAAAACATTGCCGTCTGGTAAACGTCTCGAAAGGGCGGAATGCTTCCTTGTAGCTCGTCGCGCAGAGCCAAATCAAAAGACGAGGCCACTAACATGTTATGAGTTTGCCTCCATTTGGCCGGATGACTGTAGATCGCATCCAAATCGGTCGTAAAAAACAACTTGTGCGGAAAATATTGGCGCAATGCCTCAAGAATTAACAGCTTGTCATGTACGTCCGAGCCTAAGACGCCGATCGCGGCAACGCCTCTTTTGTGCCCGCTGTCTTTGAGCGAACGGTCCAATCCGGCAATTTTACCGGCCAGGCGCCGTAAATAATCCTTTTGATTCCGCCCCTCAGGGTATTCGATCGACGAGCCGTTATTCTCCGTTTTTGCGCTTTTTCCCTTATTGTTGTCGCCGTTTCCGTTTGACGGCTCCTGCCCCGGCAATACCCCATCCAAACCGCGCATGTAACTATAGCCGTGTACGGTTTCGCGATCTCCCCATGCCGCCTTAAATGCGCTACGCATGGTTCGTCCGTAAAACGTGTCCCATTCCGACAAAATGGCGATATGGGGGGCTTGATCGGGAGCGGATTGGGAATCGACCCCTCGGTTGGCCAATTCCTCAACCAATAATGCCATCATTTTATCGTCCGTTACGGTTGTCCTCAGCAGGTTCACGCCTTTTCGGCTTAAACATTCCGAAACACTCCGACAGTCCTTATCTCCATTTAATAATGCCTGATCAGACGCGGTGGCGGCGGCCGAAAAATATTGAATGGTCTCATTATTAATGCGGCCGGCGGAGGCCAGTTCCGCCGCCGATTCCTTGATCATTTCCCTGAGCAAAGTCGAACTGTTCGGCCCGATAACGGTGTATTGAAACGCCGGCTTCGGATTTAATTGTGCCGTTCCGGCTTCATAAACTTCACTCAACAAGGCATTTAATTTTAAAGCGGGCCTGCCCGACAAACCCGCCTCATCCACCCATAACAGCAGGGCCTTCTGACGGCCCTGCGATCGTTTCCACCATTCAAAGGGCACTCTTTTTTGCGGGAACGTAGCGGACATGGGTTCGAAATAGCCGATATGCTGCTCGTCCATGGGAACGATATCCTGATTGGCAAGAGCGGAAAGAATCGCATACCGCCATCTCATCCGCTGCTCGGCGGCATCCTGGTAAGGGCTGCCGGATAAGGTCACGACAATAATGCTGACCGGGTCTCCCGCGGCGACGAAATCGCCTTTGTACAGTTTTGCCGCGCCTTGCCGCTTAGCGGCGGAGCCGGAATCGACAAGCTCAAGCCTAAATGAATCACCCTTTTCGCCGATTGCATGGAAGGTCGTTTCCGTCCGAGGGCTGTCGCCGAGATGGCTTATCGCGACAAACGGATCCTGCCACAGCCTTGCATCGACGTCCTGAACAGCGTCGTAAGCAATCTTCAACGGTTGGCCAACCGCCGGCCTTTGATCTCGATAAGGTAAGGAATAGGTAAAGACGAAGCCGGCCAATAGGGTTAACACCAGAGCGATAGGTAGTGTGCCGGCATAACCTTTATCTTCTTTCGATTCCATAGCGCACCTCTCTCGGAAATTGCTTGTTTCGCCGTTTTAATATTAGCTTACCGGCCCGAACCCGCTTCAGATTCCGCATCAAGCGCTATAACCGCCCTATCGGCGGTCGAATTGCGAGGAATAACCGCCGTTGGCTATTCGTTTAAAAAAGGCGTACTGAAGAAACCGAAAAACATCCACATGACGGCGGACGAGGTCAGCAGGCTAAGCAGCATTGCCGGCGTACCCTTACGAAACCAAAGCCCCGGTGTGATGCGCAGACTTTCGTCGCCGGTATCCTTTGCCAGTCGTTCCGAAAGGGTTACGATGAATACATTGGCCGTCGATCCCAAGTGAGTACCGTTGCCTCCCATGCCCACGCCTATCGCTAACGACCACCATAAGGGCGTGACATTGATTCCTTGCTGCTCCATACCCAAGATGATAGGCACCATCGCCGCGGTGAAAGGTATGTTGTCTATCATGGCCGAAAGTATGGCCGCCATCCACATCAGAACGATGGAAGCGAGCAATAGATCCGATTCCACGAACGGGCGGATATATTGTCCCAGGTACTCCAGGAAATGACTCTGCTCCACGCCGCCGACCACTACGAATAGCGAAACAAAGAACATCAATAAGGTCATCTCCACGTCCTCGAAAGACTTATCCATATCGACTTGACGTCCAATGAAGACCAACACCGTCACGCCTGTGGCGGCGACGAACCAAGGATCCCAATCGAGTGCGTGGTGAAAAACAAATAAAACGACCATGACTGCCAGCACCGCCACTGCGGCATACCAAGTCTGCGGATCGATTATCTCGCCTTGCCCGGAGAAATCCGAACGTTCGGGCGTCACCGCCAGTTCCTCGCTAAACAACCATTTTTGCGCGACTAGGATCACCGACCAGGCGACCAATACGATGCCGCCCATATGTATCAAAAAGGTGTTGAAATCGATTCGAGCGGCCGACCCTATCATTAAGTTGGGCGGATCGCCTACCAGCGTGGCCACGCCGCCCGTATCGGACAACAAGGCCGCCGCCAAAAGATAGGGCACAGGGCTAACCTTGAGCGCTTGGCAAATCAGCACGATTAAAGGCCCGAAGATCACCACCGTGGTCACGTTGTCCAATAACAGGGAAATGACGGTCACCGCCGTTCCCAACATCGCCAGCAACAGAAACAGCCGGCCGCGGCTAAGGTCCGCAATGCGATAGGCCAAGGCTTGAAAGCCGCCTGTCGGAATCATGATCGCGACTATCGTCATCATGCCGCCGAGCAAAAACACCACGTTCCAGTCTATGGCTTCCACTGCCAATTTCGGACTGTAAAAGCCGTAATATTGGCCGAAGATCACCATTAGACCGGCTCCGCCCATAGCAAACTTGGTACGGTGAAAACCGTGCACGCCTTCAGTGAAAATGCCTATGAACGTCACGATCAGAATAACCGCGGAAACCGCCATCGGCGTGTTCCAAATCAAGGTTTCAGTTATAACATGCGTATCCATATTTCTGATTTCCTCGGAATACTAAACTCGTCATGAGCGCCATAGTACCAAGAACGGCGCCGCCGTCCCACCGCCCTGACCGGTTTGAATCCGATGAATCGGCCGATTGCAGCCACTTCAAAACACCATTGGCGTCTATCGATTCGGCAATTGCCTGTTTTATGCGAACAAGCTCGGCCTGATGAAAATCAAACGCATAATCTTGTCGGAAACGCCACAATCATTCGATCATATCGAATAAAATCATTAGCTTAGCGTTTGGTATGCGTCTTGCTTTTAGATTTGCAAATTTTAATAAGCCAAATATATCGAATAACCGAAATTTTTATTGAAACAAAACACTAGGAAAATTTATGGCAGCGTTGCTACCCGACATAGACCCCGACGGCTTACTTGAATATTCGGTCGTATTCACCGATCGTTCCTTGAATCATATGTCGCGAAGCTTTCAGAATATCATGCGGGATATTTCTTCGACGCTGAAAAAAGTTTATCGAGCCGAAGCCGTCGCCATCGTCCCGGGCGGCGGCACCTTCGGCATGGAAGCCGTGGCGCGGCAATTGGCCAATGATCGGAAATGTCTGATCATCCGCAACGGCTGGTTCAGCTACCGGTGGACCCAAATTTTGGAAATGGGGCATATCGCCACCGATAGCATCGTCTTGAAGGCGCGTCCGGTCGCTGGCGGTTATCAGCAAGCCTACATGCCTGTACCCGTCGACGAAGCGGTTTCCACGATCCTTACGGAAAAACCGGCGCTGGTGTTTGCACCGCATGTGGAAACCTCCTCGGGCATGATGCTGCCGGATCAATACATCAGAAGCCTGGCCGGCGCCGTGCACGAAGTCGGCGGTTTAATGGTCTTGGATTGCATCGCATCCGGCGCGATTTGGGTGGATATGAAAGCCTGCGGCGTGGACGTACTGATCAGCGCGCCGCAAAAAGGCTGGAGCGCGTCGCCCTGTAGTGCATTGGTGATGATGAACGCAACGGCGAAAGCAAGGGTGGAAGCAAGCACCGGCACTAGTTTCGCCGCGGACTTAAAAAAATGGCTCAACATCATGCAAGCTTATGAAAACGGCGGCCACGCCTATCATGCGACGATGCCGACCGACGCATTGGCGAAATTCCATCAAGCGATGCAAGAAACCGAAGCCTATGGCTTCGAACGCATCCGGGACGAACAAGTCGTTTTAGGCGAAAAAATACGCGCGCTGCTGGCCGACAAGGGCTTTAAAAGCGTGGCCGCCGAGGGTTTCGAAGCGCCGGGCGTCATCGTTTGTTTTACGGACGATCCTGAAATCCACAATGGCAAGAAGTTTCTGGAACAAGGCCTGCAAATCGCCGCCGGCGTTCCCTTGCAATGCGATGAAGGTGAAGATTTCAAAACATTCCGCTTGGGCTTGTTCGGCCTGGATAAAGTGCAGGATATTGAGCGGACGCTGAAAAATCTGGAGACCGCTCTGGAGGCGATAGGGCATTGAAAGGCGAAAAGAATGCTCGGCGGTTTCCGCCGGCAAGATACCGATACCGGGCGATTTCGCCGGCCGAAATCAATCGTCACGGCGAATCGACTGCCGTAGTTCGGCCTTTATTCATGCCGGTTTAGCGCGCTTGGCCTCCCGTATCCGCCAGGCCGACGCCGGATTGAAAAATCGGGTCTTGGTTTTTCCCGTGTGCGTTTGGTTCAGTGCCGCCTTGCGCCGCAGCAAGCGGAAACACATGATAATGATCAGGCATGGAATCCATATCCACATGATTTCCGCCGCAACTACCGCCAAACCTTCCAGGCCGATCATCTGAGTCAGCTCGGTGGGCACCGCTGGTATGGGGCGCCAGGGAAGCAAGAATCGTTCGTTGCTGAACGGGCTTAAAAAAGCGACGCCGATGCCGCCATGAGTGGCCGCATCAAGCAGGCCATGCGACATGGCCGAAAGCGATATGACGCCAAAAACCATCGATTTGGAAGGTCCCAACTTGCGCCAGACACCCAGCGAAGTCAAGGCAAGCGCCAAGCCAAAGACCGGCGAATGCAGGAAACCGCGATGGCCCATGGCATGTTCGAAGGGTATCCCGAAAGCCGCGCCGACGATATCCAAATCGGGAATGACCGAAGCCGCTACTGCGGCCTTCAAGAGCCTGTTTGGAACTTTTCGTTTTCCGGCCACGTTGGCGATAGCAATGGGAACCGCGGTATGTGAAATGAAAGTAGGCATTGGGTCTCTCCTATCGAACGAATGAATTCAAACCGTTTCAACACATCCCTCAGCAATGTCGGACCCCGCAAAATTGCAGCGGCGGCCTCTGAACGGAAAATTTTTATTTAGGATATCGTCCAAAAAAACTTCCCGATATGGCAATAGCCACTGGGGACGTACCGAGTGAGGATGTCGGCAGCAAGGACGCTGCCGTCAAGCTCCCATGGAAGGGTTCACGGCGTTCCTCATTCGGTATGCCCCAGGGTTCGCGCCGGCAAAACGGGAAGTTGTTTTTGGCCAAATCTCTACGTGGATAATAACGCGATAACGTTATCCATGTGACCAATTCGGCCTCCAATCTCTCGGTTACCGAACCGGATATGCCGCTTTACTTTGACGGATTCGTTTTTTCTCAATTTACAGCTTTGGCGCAGGTCCGGATTTTACTCGTGACGTTTTTTCAAGGTGGTCCCCGCCGGTTTGAAGGCGTGCAAGTCGGCTTCCGCTTCCATGCCTTGGGCCGCGCAGCCCCAAGTGAGCTGTTGATCCTGCGTAAAGCGTTTGCCCAATTGCCACGCTATTTGCGCTCGGCCCAGTTCCACACCCAGATAAAAAGCATGGCCGCCGTCGGTTTCAACCCCCAATTTCGGATACAGGTCGAACGGATCTTGAGCGGAATGAAAGCCGTCTCGGTTGAATATATGCAATCCCTCGCGGCTGGTTTGAATCCGATAGCTGGGATCCTTGATTTCGGCTGCGATGGCTTGGATTTCCTCCAAGCGGTAAGGGAAGGGCACCGTATCGTGCACCGTCATTAAATCGGCCGAAATATGTTTGGGAAGACAGTTGGATTCTTTAGCGGCATGCATGATGCGGCGGGCGCGGTCGGCTTCTTTGATCGCGCGGCAAGCATGTCCGCTGACTTCGGTCGCCAAGATATGGTTGACGTTCAGTTCGGAACAAATGCCCAACAGCAAGGCATTCATGCCGCAAGTGTCCGCATGCGTCAATTCGGTCAGATTGCCGACCCCCATCATCATCTCGATATCCGGATAACGCCGGCGGAACTGATAGTTGCGCACGATGGATTCGGTAAAGCCGAAATGAATCGGGTCGAGGATGGGGTCGACAATGAAATCCTTGTTTTTCCGTTGCAAAATGTCTATGGCCGCGTCCAAGGTGCTCAGGTCGCCGTGCGCTTGCGGAATCAAGATCGGCGTGGTCTCGACTTCGTCGGCTATCCACAGGCTTTTTTCGGTCAGACTCAACATATAATCGGCCCCGGCCTTGCCGCCGGCCAGTAAATCCTTATCTTCCAGGGAATCGATGCTGACGGTAAAGCCTTCCTGTTTCAGGCTGCGGATACAATCCGCAAGATGCGGGAACGGCGTGCCGGGCAGGCAGCCGATATCGATGACATCGGCGCCATTGCTTTTATAATAATAGGCTCGTCGCACGACTTCATCGACATCGATATTAGGCGCGTCTACGATTTCGGCAAAAATTTTGATTTGATACCGGCTAAGATCGTAATGATGAGCGGCCTGGCCGAAATAGAGCGGTAAGTCCTTGACCTCTTCCGGGCCGCGTTCGACCGGCACACCCAGATGTTGCGACAGGGCCTCGATGTCGCCCCGGCATCGGCCCGGAATCAGAATACGAGTAGCGCCTTCCGTATCTTTCAGGCGGCGGGCGATCATGTCGGTGGTCATCAATGCGGCCACTTTGACGCCCATTTCCTTGACTTTGTAATAGAAGTCAGGCTCCATGCCGGCCAGAATTTGGCGTAATTGCTTCTCGGCCAATTTGCCGGTCAAAAACAGAATGCGCTCGGGTTCGGTGTTCATCTTAACGATTTTAGACGGCGAGTCACCGCCTCTTTAAGTTGTTCTACACTTTCCACGACTTGGGTGTACGGGAAGGCGCGGATTTTATCGGTTGCTTCCAAATCAATCGGACGCGGATAAACCATGACTTTCTTGTTGCCGGGGGCGGTGGTCTCGATCTCGGGAGCGATATCGCACGGATAAACGATGCTGGGTACGCGGCACTTTCCGGCTTGCGAGTAGAGGTTGGTAACCAGCGAGTCGGCGATGCCGAGTACGCATTTGGCTATGGTGTTGGACGTGGCCGGCGCCATCACGAAGGTATGGTAGTGGCCCATGTAAAACTTGCCAACCGGAGGTGCGGAAGCCGCTTTGTCGCGGTAAATCGGCAGTCTACCTCTAATTTCCGTCAGCGGAATGCCGTACATTTTCAAGACCTCCTCGCCGGCTTGGCTGAGGTATAAATCGACATCGCCGAGCGTAAGCAGGAATTCAACGCATTCTTCGATATAATGGCCGGAGCCTGTAATGGCCCAAGCCAGTCGCGGTGGCTTCATGTTTTTTCAAGGTTGAGCATAAGGGCCGAGCATTATACCTGAGCCGACGCAGCAATCGGCGAACAGGAATATGGCCCGACCTGATTCCAGGCATAATCGGATCGGTTCGGTCGAGAATTGCATTAACATTCTGCGGCATCATAATCCAATAATTATAATGAGGCTATGCACGCACCAAGCGATAACGGGCAATCCGGAACATTTGAGAAAAGAACGGCACATGTGATGGCGTTTACCAGCGGTAAAGGCGGAGTCGGTAAGACTTGCATAAGCGCCAATGTCGCAACCGCCATGGCAAAAAAAGGCGCTAAGGTGTGCATATTCGACGCGGATACCGGTTTGGCAAATATCAATATCCTGTTGGACTTGAGGCCGAACTATACGTTGGAACATCTGCTGAACGGAGAAAAGTCCGTACACGATATTGTGATCAAGACCGATCAGGGTGTCGCCGTCGTGCCAGGCGCTTCGGGGGTGGCGGAATTGGCCAATATGGATACCGGTAAGGTTAGACGCTTGTGCGACGCATTGGCCGAACTGGAAGCCGAATACGATTATTTTTTGATCGATACCGCCGCCGGCGTGGCCGAAGGCGTACTGCAATTTATAGACTCCGCGCCGTCCACCTTTGTGATAATCACACCGGAGCCCACTTCATTGACCGACGCGTTTTCGCTGTTGAAGCTTCTGGATAGCCGAAAATACGCGGGTTGTTTACGTGTGATCGTCAACTTGGCAAAGGATTATCCGCACGCAACGGAAACCTATCGGCGTTTTGCCGCTGCCGTCGATAAATATCTGGCATTAAAGGTCGAGTACGGCGGTTTTGTCGCGCGTGACGAGGCCTTTCCCAAATCGGTCGTGCGACAAGGCCCTATCGTCGAATTGGCCGCTAATGCGCCGGCAAGCCGCTGTTTATGGGCCATTGCGGATAATGTATTGAAACATATCGGTGCCGAACATAGCGAAGCGGGGCTGGCGGACTATTGGAAGAATTTTCTAGTCGACGACGCCGAGGCCGGTCTCGAAGCCGGGGCTGAATTAATGCCGGCAGATGAGCTAACAACGAACCCTATGGAAGCCGAAATCAACCAAAGGCCGCCTGTGACTAAATGCGAGCAATCGCTTGATCAGCTCGTTCATCAATTATTGACGGCTGTAAAAAACCAGGCGCCCGAACGAGTCGCACTCGAAACGTTTACTACCGATTTCATGGACGCTTTTATCGAGCAATTCGGTAACTTTCCTCAGGTGTTTCGGAAGTTGATGTTTCGGTGGCTGGAGTCGGAAAACTATGCGGCGCCCAGGTTGCAAGAACTGGTCGCCACCATGGAAGCGCTGTATATCGCTAAGCATCAACAGCCCATGCAGAGCCTGGAAAATAGTGTGGCTCGCCTGGTCGTTCAGTGTCAGAATTCGGACACCCAGATGCGCGAACTGGTCGATCAGCTACGTTCGGCATATCGGCAAGCATTCAGGAAGGACGTCTTCGATGTCAGGCAAGAACTGTTGGACGGCATTCGCAAAGACGACTTCAGCGAGGAGGATTTCCAGAACTTGCTGGAATCGTTGAGTCAGGCTTTTGAAAGCCGGTTTAAACGGCCTTATCAAGGGCAAAGCGATCTTTTACTGGAATCGACTGCGGAAACGCTGGCGGCGATGGCGGACGACGAAAAAACCTTGCAAGCGCGAATTGATTCAATAGCCCAAGATTTTCAACAATTGAAGGCGCGGCGCGAAGCCTTGTTATCGGCAATCACGCACAGCCAGCATAATAATTTGTCATTCAACTCCAAGGCGGCGGTTCGAGATTGATCGCCTTTTGATCGGATGAACGAATCAATGATCTCCGTCGCAAAGATTAAATTGTTTCTCCAATTACAGTCCCCGCCATGAAAATCGAATCAATTTATAGTTGGAGAGACATCGTCAACATGACTGCGCTAGGCATAGCGTATCTGTTGACGGCTCATATCGTCATGAGCGGTTTTCGTTCCAACGAGCTAGTCGCGCCAATTTGGCCGCCGGCCGGACTCGCTTTGGCATCTTTGCTTATCGGCGGCATGCGTCTTTGGCCCGGCATTACGGCAGGCGCCTTTTTGTCGAACTACCTCATCGGCAAACCCTTCTGGGCAACGATTTCCTTCGTATTTGGGGATACGCTGGAGCCTCTGATCGCCATCTACTTACTGAACCGGCAATGTAAAGATTGCAGCGTCGACCAAATTGCAAACATGTGCCGGCCCGGTGATTACCGGCGGATCGGGGCGGCAGCGGTGATTGCGGTGATTATCAGTGGCCTTGTCATTTCAATGGGGCTGTTTTTTTCCGGCGAACTGAAACCCAATACCTTGCTCGTAAACATGCTCCGCATATGGATCACGAATTTGACGGGAATAGTCTGTCTTTCGCCATTCATGCTGATTTGGAGAATGTTGCCTAAGGGCTGGTTCGATAGAGGCAGGGCCATCGAAACAATCTTATTTATGGGTTTAGCCGTTTTGTTCGGCCAGATCATTTTTTTGGGTTGGTTACATCAATGGGTCGGTCATATCGCGCGCGGTTATTGGGTTTTGATTTTCATTTTTTGGGGGGCGGTTCGTTTCGGCGTTCACGGCATGGTGTTGTACCTGCTCTTGACGGCTGTTCAAGCCATGGTCGGGGCTGCGCTTGAGGTCGGTTTTTTCGGCAACGACATACGCGAATCCGGCTTGATTAATCTGCAGTTTGCCTTAATGCTGATCTCCATCGTAGGGCTGCTGTTGGCACTCGTGATTAACGAGTTGAGGCAATCTCAAGCCGACATGAAATTATCATCTTTGGTTTATCAAAACAGCGGCGAAGCCATGATGGTTACCGACGACCTTAATCGAATCATCAGCGTTAATCCCGCGTTTACCGAAATAACGGGATACAGGCCTGAAGACGTCGTTGGAAAAAATCCGAAAATCCTCGCTTCGAATACCCATGGCAAGGCTTTTTTTCAAACCATGTGGGAATCGGTCAACAAAACCGGGTGTTGGCGCGGCGAGATTCGCAATCGGCGCAAGAACGGCGAAGCGTACACGGAATTGCTCAATATCAACAGCGTTTATAATTCGGACGGCACATTAAAATACAGAGTCGGCTTATTCAGCGACATATCCGAGCGCAAGAAAAACGAGGAATTGATCTGGAAGCAGGCAAATTTCGATGCATTAACCGAGCTGCCTAATCGCTGGCGGATCACCGGCGAGCTGGACATCGCGCTCAAAAGATGCGAAATCCAAGGCGGGAAATTGGCGATAATTCTGATCGATCTCGATGACTTTAAGGCAATCAACGAAACTCACAACCATGCTTTTGGCGACCAACTGCTGCGGGAAATCGCGATGAGAATCTGCCAGTGTGTGCCGGAATCCTATAAAGTCGGACGTTTAGGGGGCGATGAATTCGTGGTCGTGTCCGACATGATGGCCGACATGGGCGACATCGAGACCGTCGCCAATCGAATTTTAGGAAAGCTGGAGCGCCTATATCAGATCGACGATGAGATCGTCTATGCTTCGGCCAGTATAGGAATTACCGAATATCCGAAGGATGCCACGGACGTCGACACCATGCTCAAACGTGCCGACCAGGCGATGTATGCGGCCAAGCGCCAGGGCAGAAACCGTATGAGCTATTATTCGCCGGTCATGCAAAAAGCGGTCGATGATCGAATGCGGTTGGCGATCGATTTGCGCTCCGCCCTGCCGGCACAGCAACTGTCCGTGTATTATCAACCGATAGTACATTTAGCGAGCGGTAACATTAGTAAGGCGGAAGCCCTGCTGCGCTGGCAGCATCCAACTCTCGGCATGGTTAGTCCGGCGGCATTTATTCCCGTGGCGGAAGAAACGGGTCTGATCTCCGAGATCGGCGATTGGGTGTTTCGGCAAGCCGCCGCACAGACGGCCATGCTCCAAACCGGATTCGATCCGGAATTCCAGATTAGCGTTAACAAATCGCCTATCCAATTCAAATCCAATCCGAACGGCTGTGCCCAATGGGTGGAATATTTGCATAAGCAGGGCTTAAGCGGCCATAGCATAGTCGTCGAGATTACCGAAGGCCTGTTGATGGAGGCCAAGGAAGACACTAGCCTCCTTCTTTTTATGCTCAGGGATCATGGGATGCAAGTGGCGCTCGATGATTTCGGTACAGGCTATTCTTCGTTAGCCTACCTGAAAAAATTCGATATCGATTACATTAAAATCGATCAATCGTTTGTTCGTAATCTAAGTAAGGACTCCAACGATTTCGTGTTATGCGAAGCCATGATCGTCATGGCGCACAAGTTAGGATTGAGCGTCATCGCGGAAGGCGTGGAAACGGAGGGTCAGAGAAATTTGTTGCATGAAATCGGCTGCGATTACGGGCAAGGCTATTTTTTTTCCAGGCCGGTGCCGGCCGAAGACTTTATCGAGTTGATTGCTAAAAAGCGTGCATCGAAAAATCAAGCATTCGGTTAGGCGGGGGGCTCGATCATTCTGCATTCTCATGTCGCGCCCCGTTGTCACGCATAGCCAAATCGCGCCGCCCGAAGCCGGAATCGGATTACCGTGCTTTGTTCAGCGGCTTAAAAAGCGACCACAAATCCGACATTGCTGATCACGGATGGTGTCGCCTTTGTGGTGCCGGCGCTGACCTGTCCGTAAAACCCGAAACGGTGATGGGGTGTCCAGACAAATCCGCCTCCGACGGCATTTTGGATGACGGTAGTGGGTTGGTAGTAGCCATGTACGAATACCGCGAAATCTTTGTTGAAAAGGTCGCGCTGGAAGGCCCACTCGAACAGAAAAGCCCAAAGATTATTATCGTTAGAGCCCTGAAACCTGGTGCCGCTGACGCTATATCCGAAGTCTATATCATAAGGCAGGGACTGGTCGAAATTGAGGGTCAGTGACGGTTGTGTTCCGGCGTTGAGCGAGGAGCTTCCAAGCAGTTCAGTTTGTACGCTGGCCTCAAAGCCAACGGCGGGCAGATAATAATCTTGCTGCTCCGGCCACAATAAAATTTTCGTGTCGAAGCCGATCGGCGCTAACTGCACTGAAGAGTTTCCGCCTTCCGACCAACTAAGACCGTTGCCGAATAAGCGCAACTCAATGTCGTCAGTGACCCCGTAGCGTAACAGGTATTCGGTATTATATTGTCCGGGAGTGCCTTGGGCTTTACCGGAATATGTGTAGGGAGAAACTTCCACATAGGCGCGCCCCTCCGGTAGCGTAAACGGGCTGTTGGGGAAATTTGCCGAATCCGCTCCTGGGTTGGCGGCGTTGGGGCTTTTGCGCCAGCGTTCAATATTCTCCGGCAGTCGAGCCCGAGAGCGGTTAAAACGTCCTTTAAAAAACTCCTCCATTTCGAGTTCGCCCATCTCTTTTCCATAGGTATCAAATTCCTTACTTTCCGGAAAATCCATGGCCGAAGGCAGTTGCACCGAAGCGTCTTTGTTTTTAGCCGCATTCAGGATAGCCCGGCCGAGCAGGCGGCCGTAGGCGCGGAACGGTGCGTATGATTCCTGAGGGGGTAATTTGTATAGGTTTGGGGCATCCGGTTTTGGGCTCGATGGCGTTTCGGCGTCGATGTCCGATGAAACGTTTTTTGTCGGTGATTTCGGCTTGGCTGATATTGCGCATCCGCTCATGCATAATAAAATCAGCACGGCAAGGCCGATTTGGATGGCGCATGCCGCGCGTTGTGCAGCGATAGTCGTCGGAACGGGATGGTTGGAGGACATGCTCAAATTCGCGGAATAGGGTTTCAGGCTTATTTGATCAGTGGAATTTCTTCGGCAATTCCGGCTTCAACGAACGCGTGAATATTATTCTCGATCTGGTAATAGCGCGCCAGCTTTTTGATCGGCAAAACTTTTTCGAATTTCTCGAAATAAATTTTCCATAGTCGACCGCGCTGTTCTTCGAGGTTGATATACTCAAGCAGAAGCTTTTTGGCCTCGGCATCGGTCATTTGGTCGTAATTCTCGCCAAATTCGCTAATGATGCGGGTTCGATGATTCCGAGCGGCCGCAATTTCGTGCTCCAGTTGATCGTAGATCGGCCAAAAGCTTTTCGCTTCCGTATCCGATAATTGCAGATTCTCCGCGATGATCCGGCGCCGTTCTTTGTTGAAGCGCGCCGTAAGCGCGGTCATGTCGTCTTGGGTCGGTTCCCGTGCTTCGATCGGGCCGGCTAGCGCAGCCAAAAACAAAAAAATCGCCACCCTGACGATGTCGCTCATGCCTTTCTTGGATTGAGCAATAATCCGTAACTGATTAGCCATAATTTTAGGGTACGTCGTCGACAAACCGGTTTCGATATATTATTTATCCAGCCGATGCCGGGTCGACAGGCAAATAGAAAAAACCCACCGCCAACATCAGATAGACGGCGAGCAACATCATGCCTTCGATCCAAGTGGAGCGGCCGTCCGCGGTCAGATTTCTTATTACAACCACGGTCAACACCATCGAAACGACTTCAAATGAAGTGAACAGAAGATCCATATGCTCGCCTAACAGTGGCGCGCTGAAGATCAGGAACGGAACCGCAAACAAGATCATTTGAATGCTGGATCCAATCGAGGCTTCTATAGCGAGATCCATCTTGTTATTGCGGGCAAATCGAGTGGCGCTGATCACTTCGCCCACGCCACCGGCTCCGGCGAGAAGAATGATACCGCTGAATATGGGCGTCAAGCCGAGCTGTTCGCTGGTAGGCTCCAACGCGTCGGTTACCACCTCGCTCATTACGGCTAAAACCAGCGTGGATAACG
This sequence comes from Methylomonas sp. MgM2, assembly GCF_054172045.1. Lineage (NCBI taxonomy): Bacteria > Pseudomonadati > Pseudomonadota > Gammaproteobacteria > Methylococcales > Methylococcaceae > Methylomonas > Methylomonas sp. MgM2. The sequence continues at coordinate 81,816 of NZ_JBSYXO010000014.1, forward strand.
TTAGCACCCAGATCGATTTGTTCAACGACCATTCAGCCGAATGCTCGGCGGCTTGCGTGTGCTGTTCGGCTGCTTTGTTTTGCACTGCGCCGACAGGCGTTGCGGATTTTTGAAACAAAGCGCGCCCAAGATTGGCTACGTACAGAATCAGAAGAATGCCGGAAATCTCCCAGCTTAATTCTTGTTCGACTCTGGGGGACGAGATATGAAACAGCGCGGGGATCACCAAGCCGAACGCGCATAGCGTAAGCAGCCCGGCATTGATCTGTATGGCTTCTTCATTAAACCTCTGGGTGCCGTGTTTAATGCCGCCTAAAAACATGGCCAGACCGAGACCGAACAGGAGTTCGACTAAGATAGATCCGGTAATGGATGCCTTGACCACATCCCCCAGTCCTTTGTTTAAGGCGAACATCGCGATAATGATTTCGGGCGCGTTATTAAGCGTTGCGTTAAGCAAACCGCCGATGGTCGGCCCCAAATAGACCGCCAGGGACTCGGTCGCTTCACCCATTAGTTCCGCGAGCGGATAGATGGCGACTAGAGATACGGCAAATACCAGAGTCGGATTCGCATCGAACCAGCGCAGCAGGAGCGCGATGGGGATCGCCAGCAATAGCCAAGTACGAATGGAAATAGAAGATAAGGCTGCGCCGTTTCCGTTGCCAGCTGACGTTTGCTTATCGAATGTCGCCATTGTTCATCTCCTGAGAAGGTAATTTTCGTTGTCTTAAATATTGAATTTGCGATGCGTCATCAATTCGCTCGAATGAATCTTCGTAAATGATGTTCCATGAATTCCGGTTTTTTGATGACAGGTGGTGCTCGTTAAATTTCGGAAACACGCAGAACGCTCAACTGTCGTAGATCGATGTAGTCTTCAAAGTATGGGCTGGTATTGATGATGATGCCGCCGGCCAAGGTTATATATTCGCACTCGAATTGGCTTTTCTGGGCGCGTATATAACGATTCATAAAGTCGTTAATAATCGAATAGGTAATTTCGGTGGCAGCCCGTAAGGGATTTTCCGCCGTTAGAATTTGCGTCCGGAACGGAAGGAGTCGCCGCTCCAAGGTCATTTGTTCCGTATCGTCGTCGTTGTGCGGAGGAATATAATCAGGCGAAGACTGAAAATGTTTTAAGGCGAGCGACAGGGCGCCGCATGCGGCCGATTCCTTATGTTGTCCGGGACGGAATAACTTTCCCAGTTCTCCGCGGTCCGAAATGCCGATGTGGGGTCCAAAAGCGAATAATACCGAGCCGCCCTCCGGCACATGATGGGCGACAGTCAGCAGCCCGGTAATGCCGGAATAGGGGAGGCCGGCCAATCCCCCCATCGAAAAAGGCCCCAGAAAATGCTTTTTAAGTTTTTTCTCCGACTTAATCGAGGGGATATCCGACTCGTGCAAAGGGATGATGTCGTCCGCACACACGGAATTAGCCAACAGCACTTTGGATAAGTCGATCCGTTCATGCTGCTTTAGCACGCCCCATAGTTTTTCGATAAATTCGCTCTCGGTCGTGGCATTCGGATAGTGTTTTTTAATTAGCGGCTCAATTGACGAGGGCGTGGTCATTCAGTGACTCCAAAATTAATGACATGAGCGTTCGGTTCATCGTTACCGTGGTTAACACGTATTTTCGGCGCGCAAAGTCCGATATTTCAAGTTCAGTGGCAAAATGCGATGGCTAGCGATTTACCGCCTGCGCTGTCCGGAACCTTATGAGGTTTTTTCATCTCAGGATACATTGCAATTCTGCGGTATCTTGGTTAAGCCGCGGTCTTGACTGACTCAAGCAGTCCGGCTCGGATGAATATAACATCCGCGTAGGATTACTACTAGCGCAAATTTGGAAGGCTTTAATCACATTTCATCTAATGATCACTCGAAATTCAACAGTCGTTTTAATTTGGTGCCGAAACATACAGGCCGATGTTAACGTGCCAGTAGCCTAGGTTTGCATTCATCGAAAAGAGCCGTACTTTAAGGCGAGTTTTTTGTCCGGAGTTCGCTTCGACCGGGAAAGCTGGAGTTTACAGTGCTGGGCTTTTGCTCGTAAAATGTTCCGCTCATGCCGAGAAATTAGATGCTGAGTTTAGCGGTATTTTAATGGTTTAGGGGGTCATGTCCATTTCCAATGGGGCGTTATGTTTCAGGACGCTGTTTGGTATATGTTATCGGACCTCTCCTAAAAAAGGAGCGAGCGAAGTGACTACAAAGACGGGTGCAAACGAAAAAGGCGATCCATTAAAGTCTGTGGCGGATGCCGTCAGAGATGCCGCTAATTCGGCAAAAGAAGATGCTTCCCAAGCCAAAGAAAAACTTTTGGAACTAGGTGCGGGCGGCGATGATTCGCTGTCGCGATTTGCCTATACGGGTTCATACTTACTCTCATATGGCGTCGTTTACGCAACGGTTTTTGCAGCTAAATCGTTACCGCAAGACAATCCGATTGTGGAAGGTTTTATCGATGGCGCGCGTGCTGCAGTCGAAGCCGTGAACGAGAAGAAGAACGTGAACAAAGAGCAGGCTGAGGAAAACGCACAAACCAGCGTATCTTGATTGGCATTACGGATGCATGGCGGCCGGCGATCTATTCTTCCGGCCAATAAGGTTGAATCAACAGGCAGTGAAAATAAGGAATTGTGGGACGATTCTTCACGATATTGAATCGTTTCGCCGGATTAGCATACGGGTTTTGCTTCGGTTAAAATAAAAATAGTTATAAGTTGAAGGGCTAATGAATGGAGAGTTTTGAGTTTTTTTTGGACGGTAACGGTCAAAGTATAGCGACGACAAAACCGACTTTTACCGGCGGGGTGAGCGTCGATTGTACCGCTTGGATCGAAGAGCCCGATGCCACGTTTAATATTGTCGTTACGTCGACCGCCGGCACTAAAGTCGTATTTTCGAATGTAAAGGCCAAGCAGGAATTAAACTTTAAGTTAAAAACGAACTGGAATAAACGTACAACGGCTACTGTCGTGTGTACCGCGGACGTGGCAAATATCCGCGGACTGGGAAAAATTAAATATAGGCTTTGATGCTCAACCGGCCTAGCATCGGCCTGCTTATTGCTGTCCGAGGTTCGGCAAGTCAGGGTATTCCGCATCCGGCCATCCCGTCTATTTTCGGCCTACCGTTCCTACGGTTCGATCCTTCGATCGATTGGCTATGTTAGGAATTTTCCGGTGAGGCGCTAACAGTTGCTTTACTTATTCTCGGTATACCGTGCCAAGTTTGAAATGCTCAAACGAGATCTGCAAACGCGTAAAAATTCTCCGCCTCGTTATACGGATCTGCTTAATTCACGACTATGCGCCGCTCCTACGGATATCGCTGAACAGTTACTACAATCTTAAATTCAAGTAGCGCGCTAAAAAGCGCCTAATTCTCCGGCTTATAATAAGCTCATTACGATAACAACGCTAAGGAGAGCCGATCATGGCTTTAGTATCATTGCGGCAGCTTTTGGATTATGCGGCGGAACGGGGTTTCGGCATACCGGCTTTTAATGTCAGTAACATGGAGCAGGTTCAAGCCATCATGCAAGCGGCAGATGCCTGCGATAGCCCGGTCATCATGCAAGGTTCGGCCGGCGCGAATAGCTATGCCGGCGAGGTGTTTTTACGTCATTTGATCCTGGCTGCGGTTGAGCAATATCCGCAGATACCGGTCGCCATGCATAGAGACCACGCGCCGTCGCCGGATATCTGCGCTCAAGCCATTCGGTCGGGCTTTAGCTCGGTGATGATGGACGGTTCCTTACTGGAAGACATGAAGACACCTTCGTCTTTTGAATATAACGTAGCCGTCACCCGCAAGGTGGTTAGCATGGCACATGCATGCGGCGTATCGGTTGAGGGTGAAATCGGCTGTCTGGGTTCGTTGGAAAACAAAAATAACGCGGAAGACTTATCGGACCGCGCTCGTTTGCTGACCGATCCGGATGAGGCGCTTGAGTTTGTCCGGCAAACCCGAGTCGATGCCTTGGCCGTGGCAATCGGCACCAGCCATGGCGCTTATAAATTCAGCAAGCCCCCGAGCGGCGAAGTGCTGGTCATCAGCCGCTTGAAAGAATTGCAGCAACGCTTGCCGAATATGCATTTTGTCATGCACGGTTCCAGTTCCGTTCCGCAGGAGTGGCTGAAAGTTATCAACGACTACGGCGGCGATATTCCAGAAACTTACGGTGTGCCGGTTGAGGAAATTGTCGAAGGGATTAAATACGGCGTCCGTAAAATCAATATCGATACCGACCTGCGCATGGCTTCCACCGGCGCGATTCGCCGCTTTATAGCCCAACCGGAAAATGCCGCCGAGTTGGACGCCCGCAAAACCTACAAAGCAGCCAGAGACGCGATGCAAACGCTTTGCCAGGCTCGTTACCAGGCATTCGGCAGTGCCGGCCACGCCGGTAAGATTAAAGCGGTTCCATTAAGCCAAATGGCGAAGCGCTACTCATAAGGCAAGTACCGGCGAAGGCAACTCAGATACGATGCTGCGATTGATGGCCGATAAGCCGGCCTGCGTTGCCGGCCGCAAAGATCCGCTCAATTCAGACCATCCTTTTATTCGAACCGGTTGGCGCAATTAGGGTCTATTTTAATTGTTTGGTTATCATTAGTGGTTTAGCCTTAATTTCGGAACTTGCCTATGACCGTCCAAACATTGCTTGCTCAACATGCCGTGCATTTACCGGAAGCATTGCAAAGCGTAGCCATGGCTTTCGGCCGCCAGCTCGAAGAGAAACTGACGCGGGATGCATTGCGCATATTCGACAACGAAGCGTTTAGCCGTTCGGCCCTGAAAGTGGCTTGTTGTAGCCGGTTCGTCAGCGAAAGCTGGTTGCGCGATCCGAATTTAATAGTCGATTTAGTCGATTCCGGCGATTTGTTTTGCGCTTCTCGTCGAGAAGTGTATTCAAGTGCGTTGCGGGAAAATCCGGTCGATGCCGAAGCCGACCTTGCCAGTCAACTGCGCTTATTCAGGCGCCGAGAAATGGTCCGAATTGCCTGGCGCGATCTGGCCGGATGGTCCGATCTGGACGAAACGCTCGCCGATTTGACGGCCTTAGCCGAGGCCTGTATTCAAACCGCGCTGGATTTTTTCTATCGGCAAGCTTGCCGGCGCTGGGGCACGCCGACGCTTGCTAATGGAACGCCTTTCAACATGGTCGTGCTCGGAATGGGTAAGCTTGGGGCATGGGAACTGAATTATTCCTCCGATATCGATTTGATTTTCGCCTATGCCGAAGATGGGGTTTTGTCGGAGAAAAAAGATATTTCCTATAACGAGTTCTTTGCCCGCATCTGCCGTTCGCTAGTAAAAGCCTTGGACGAAACCACAAAAGATGGATTTGTGTTTCGGACCGACGTGCGTTTAAGGCCGTTTGGCGATAGCGGTCCTCTGATCATGAGCTTCGACGGCATGGAAAACTATTATTTGACCCAAGCCCGCGAATGGGAACGCTATGCGATGATCAAGGCCCGCCAGGTAGCGGGCGACATCAACACCGGCAAGCAATTGACGGCGATGATAAAGCCTTTCGTGTATCGGCGTTATCTGGATTACGGCGCCTTCGAAGAGCTGCGGTCGTTGAAATTCCAGATTAGCCAGGAATTGATGCGCAAAGACCGAATGGACAACGTCAAATTGGGCCCTGGCGGAATACGCGAGGTTGAGTTTATCGGGCAAGCGTTTCAACTGATACGCGGCGGACAAGAAAAAGCGCTACAACAGCGTGAAATTCAGGTCGTTCTGGAAGTGCTCGATGAGTTCGGGCTGATGACGGCCGACGATGTCGCCACGCTGAAATTCGCCTATCGATTTCTTCGGCGGGTAGAAAATCACATTCAAGAATATCAAGACAAGCAAGCCCATGATTTGCCTAAGCAGGCGTTGGCGCAGCAGATTCTGGCCTATTCGCTGGACTTCGGCGACTGGCATAGCTTCAAACGGGAGCTGGACGAGGTTAGAAGCAGTGTACATGCCATTTTCGACCAGGTGTTCAAGCTTAGCGAAAAGGAGATACAGCAACAGGCTACCCGCTTGGTCTGGATAGGTGCCGACGAAGAACAAGCATGGGAAACGCTGGTGGTTTGCGGTTACGCCGATCCTCAAGTCGTATACCGGGCGATTGTCGATTTCAAGATCTCTTATCCAATCAAGCGGATGACGCGCAAGGGCGCCGGTGTATTGGACAGGCTGATGCCGTTGTTGATCGAACGCGTGCCTTGTGTCGATAACCCGGATATCACATTAGGCCGGCTATTGGATTTGTTCGAGGCCGTAGCCGGCCGGAACGTGTATTTGTCGCTGTTAGTGGAAAATCTGGATGCGTTGACCCAGTTGATCAGGCTGGCGTCGGCCAGTCCGTGGATTTGCGATTATTTGGCGATGTACCCCATCTTGTTCGATGAGTTGCTGGACCCCGTCAGGTTGTTCGAACCCTTGAAAAAAGCCGATCTGATCGGGGATTTGCAGCGCGAGCTCGATAAGGTCGACCCTGGCGACAGCGAACAATTGATGATTACTCTGCGTCAGTTTAAGCATCAAAATGTGTTGAAGGTGGCAGCCGCCGATATTGTCGGCGCGATTCCGGTCATGGTGGTCAGCGACTACCTGACTTGGATCGCGGAGGTTATCTTGGAACAGGTGATGGAACGGGCTTGGCTGATGCTGGCCGAGAAGCACGGCTGTCCGCCCGAAACCGGCGTTACAAAATCCGGCGGGTTCGCCATTATCGCGTTCGGCAAATTCGGCGGCATCGAGCTGGGATATGCTTCCGATTTGGATCTCGTGTTTCTTTGCGATTGCGAAGACGCCGACGCGATGACAAATGGCGATAAACCGATCAGCACCGGCCAATTTTATTTGCGTCTCGGGCAAAAGATTCGTCACATTCTCGATACCAAAATGCTGTCCGGTGTGCTTTACGAAGCCGATTTACGCTTACGGCCGAATGGCGACTCCGGTTTATTGGTCGCCCATATCGATACCTACGAAGCTTATCTGCGCGATCAAGCCTGGACTTGGGAGCATCAAGCCCTGGTGCGCGGGCGATTCGTGGCGGGTGACCTCAAGCTGAAATCCGAATACGAAGCGATCCGGACCCGTATCTTGGCAATGCCTCGCAATGTGGCGGACTTGAGGCGGGAAGTAAGCGACATGCGTGCAAAAATGCGGGAAAGTCTTGCCAGCAAACAAGACGATGTATTCGATTTAAAACAAAGCAAGGGCGGCATTGCCGACATCGAATTCATGGTTCAATTCGGCGTGCTGGCGGAAACCGCTCGCAATCACAGCCTTGCGACTTATACCGATAATGTTCGATTATTGGAGAGTTTGGCCGGGCACGGCTTTATGACTAAGGACGATGCGGCTATATTGAAAAAAGCCTATTGCGCGTATCGCGATTACGGCCACCATCAGGTTTTGCAAGGCGAAAGCGCGATGGCTAGCGATGCCGAATTTATTGAATTGCGGGCGCAGGTCGACAGCATTTGGCATCGGTTGATGGAATAAGGCTTTGGGATTTCGCGGGAGCGCGTGCGCAATGCCGGCCCGAATCGGAAATGCTATAAGGCTTTGGCCAAAAACAATTTCCCGTTTTGCCGGTGCGAACCCTGGGGCATACCGAATGAGGAACGCCGTGAACCCTTCCGTGGGGGCTTGACGGCAGCGTCCTTGCTGCCGACACCCTCACTCGGTACGTCCCCAGTGACTATTGCCGTATCGGGAAGTTATTTTGGACGATATCCTAAGAAGCGTTCCTTCGCGCAAAAAGAGCCCCCAGCTTTGGGCAAAGTTGGGGGCTGTGGAGTGTCGTTGTCTTAACAACGAGGAGGCACAGAAAATCAAACTCGCGCGGGTTTAGCCTTGACGGCGTAGAGGTTGGTAGCCAAACAAGCCGTGCCGAATAAAGCAGTCGACAATATGAACTGTCCGGAGACTAAGGCTAAAAGGCCTGACGTAAAAAATGAACAGCTGATTAGCTTGTTTGCCGTAATTTTGTTGTTCATCGCAAGCTCCTTATCTTGTGGGGCCGGTCGGTTTCGAAGTTGGTTTAACTGTAGTTCATTGTTTTTCAATTAACAATTGGTTGTCTTGCGCATTTATTGTTTCTTTTTTTAAAACAAAAAATGATGATGCAGGTGAGGGAATTTGATGTACGATGCCGGGATGGCTGAAAAAAGAGAGTGGGTGCTCTGTGATCGAGCTTTGGATGGTGTCTGACGGTTATTATTCGGCGATAGTCGTGAATTTTGAAAGCGCTTCGATGTACTTTGGCGTTTCATTTTTTGACCGAAAAAACCGATTTATATTCCTTTTAGCCAGAGCTGTGATGGCTTTATGGGACGAGTATTCCGGCAAATGTTTTTATCAGCAACTAGTAAAATATCGATAGTGCGCTACCTTAGTCGTCAAATCATTTGGTAATAGTGCTGCAACATAAGTTGAATATAAATGAGGCCGGTCAAACGAAGCCGGGCAACAGCGCATAAAATTTAGCTGCGGATAACTTGGATTTTTTTTTTTTTACAAGCGTTTAGAAAAACGCCTCAGATTATTCAAAAAATGTACTGTCGATTAGATCCATTCTGGTGTTTACAATGTACTGTCCGCACGATTAGAATCTTGGACCGTACGCGCCGAACTGCCCGTCAATAAAGGTGTATGGCAAATAGACCTTTGCGATGGTGCGCTTATTTTGACCGGTAGTGACATCAATAACGGGATGGAGTATTTTTCAACTGCTGCAGAAAAGACAGCATGTTGGGTCGTACATGTGTTCGGATCTCTTTCTTACAGAAAACAGGAGTAAATGAAATGGCCTCAAAAGCAGGTGTAAATGAACAAGCCGATCCATTGAAATCAGTCGCCGACGCGGTGAAGGATGCCGCTCATTCGGCAACGGAAGATGCGACGAGAGCGAAAGAAAAGCTCATGGGCGTGAGCGCCGGTGTCGGTAGTTCAGTTTCCCGTTTTGCCTACACGACTTCTTACATGCTTTCCTACGGTGTAGTCTACGCAACAGTCTTCGTGGCTAAATCGGTGCCGCAAGATAATCCGATTGTAGAAGGTTTCGTCGATGGTGCGCGTGCCGCGGTCGAAGCCGTCAACGAAGCGAAAGGCTTGAGCATCGAGTCGATCGGTTCAGTAGCGCCGGCTTAGGCCGTCGCAATAAAAATAGGCAGCGAGCGCACGGTAACTTGTTTTAATCGTGTATGAAGGAACCGGCGGGCTATCGAACAATCCGAAAAGATAGTCCGCTCCATTCGGGAGTATTAAATTTATGTATAGCGATAGCCGCTTTGAATCTGGTTCAAAAGTCGATGCATCGGTCCCTGTCGATATATCAATTTCGTTTCCTTCCTCGGGGTTGATACGTTTCCAAAGCCACGCTTTGTTTGCCGAGCCTGAGGGTGAGCAATGCCGGCGTTTTCTTGAACGCGCATTCGCAACAAAGACGCTTAATGGCGCTAAATTGAACGGCGTTTCGATACCGACGGCCGAGTTTCATTTCGATGCCGGCCGACATGCGTTACGCGACGTTTTGGATGGTTTGGCACAATGTCTATCGGGCGAAGGAAGTTCCACGGCCGGCACAAAATCGGAACAAGGTAGTTCGATGGTCCCATCGGTCGCTCCGTCCATCACCGCGCGCGACCGGCATGGGGTCATTCATTACCATCGTTATGGACACGTCGTTACCGGTTTCCAAGTCGTAGCGGAACGTGCCGGATTCATGAAAGTCAAAAATCCGGTGCTGTACCGTAAGTCCGGGCTGTGCCAGGCTATCGAGCGGGAATTGATGGCGGTGCTAGGAATTGACCGGTATAAGACTCACTCGCTCCAATGTTCGGTAACAGTGGAGTACGATCCTAGACGCCTTACCAGAATTCAGATTATCGAAATCCTGGATGGCGCGTTGGCCGCCGCCGAGCATCAAGCCGAATTAGATAAACTGGATCTGGATTTGGCCATCTGCACCGGATCGCTCGCGCTAGCGGGTGTCGCCCAGTTTGCCGCTCCGGCTTTGCTTCCGGTAGCCGCTGCCTTGTTTGCGTATACTACGATTCCGAGCTTTCAAGGTGCCTATGACGTTTTATTTAAGGAAAAGCGGCTAGGCGTCGACGTGTTGGATTCCATTGTCGTTTTGGGCTGCCTTGGCACATTGCAGGTTTTCCCCGGCGCGGTATTGGCTTGGTGCCTGTCCTTCGGGCGTATGCTGGTCAAAAAAACCGAAGACAATTCGAAAAGGATGCTGCTCAGCGCGTTCGGTAAACAGCCACGATTTGTTTGGCTTTGTCAAAACGGCGTTGAGACGGAAATTTCCTTGGACAAAATTAAGGCTGGCGACATTGTGGTAGTGCATACCGGCGATATGGTGCCGGTTGATGGGCATATCGTTGACGGTATGGCGATGATCGATCAGCATGCGCTGACCGGTGAATCTACACCAGCCGAAAAAGGTGTCGGCGATCGCGTGTTCGCATCGACCATTTTGGTCGCGGGCAAAGTTTACGTATCCGTTGAAAAAGCCGGAAGCGAAACCGCATCGGCCAAGATCAGTCAAATTTTGAACGACACCGCAGGATACAAATTGACATCGCAGAATAAAGGGGAGCGCTTGGCCGATACGGCGGTAGTTCCCACTTTAGCGGTGGGAGCGCTCGCATACGCGGCGATGGGGCCGCAAGGCGGCGTGGCGGTATTGAACAGCGACTTGGGCACCGGTATCCGGATGGCGGCACCTTTGGCCGTTCTTTCTTCACTTGCCTTATGTGCGCAAAAAGGGATTTTGGTTAAGGACGGCCGGGCATTGGAATTGATGAACGAGATCGATACGGTGCTGTTCGACAAAACCGGTACCTTGACACGGGAAAGGCCGGAAGTCAGTCGTGTCATTACTGCAAACGGATTCAAAGAAAACGAAATTCTAAGATATGCCGCCACTGCCGAACATAAATTCCATCATCCAATCGCGCTCGCTATCTTACATAAGGCCGAGGAACTGGCAATAGAGCTGGCGAGCACCGATGAGACGCAATACAAAGTCGGCTATGGCATTAGCGTCGGAATCGAAGGCCATACCATTCGTGTCGGCAGTAACCGCTATTTTGAAATGGAAGGAATTAAACTGACGCCGGAAATTCAGTCGGCATTGGACGAGGCCCATTTGGACGGCAACACCTTGATCATGGTCGGTGTCGATGATCAGTTAGGCGGTGCATTGGAACTGCAGGCTGCGGTACGTCCCGAAGTAAAAGAAATCGTCGCCGGCTTACGTGCCAGAGGCATCAAACATCTTGCGATTATCTCGGGCGATCACGAAGCGCCTACCCGTAAACTCGCCGAGGAATTGGGCATGGATCGCTATTTTGCGGAGGTATTGCCGGCGGATAAGGCCGAGTACGTCGAGAAGCTGCAGCAGGAAGGCCGCAAAGTTTGTTTTGTCGGCGACGGCATCAACGATTCGATTGCGCTCAAACAAGCCAATGTTTCGATTTCCCTGCGCGGAGCGACGTCGATTGCCACCGATACCGCGCAAATCGTCTTCATGGAGCAGGGTCTAAGCAAGTTGTGCGAATTGCGCGATATCGCCCACTCGATGGACAGGAACGTTCGCAATAGCTGGACCATGATCTTGATTCCGAACATTCTTTGCGTGGCAGGGGTATTCACGATGGGCTTCGGGATCGGAGCCTCGGTATTGACCAATAACGTTGCCGCGATCGGTGCTCTTGCCAATGGCGTTTGGCCGATGCGTAAGGTGGCTCAACTGGAGGCCGAACGCAGACATCGTTTGGAGCTCGAACTCAAGCAAAGCGGGTATGTCGCGGGACAAGGTCATGCTGCGGCTGCCTCGGAGCTCGAAGGTAAAGATGAAGCCGTATTAGCATGACGCTTACCTAAAAGTTGTAGGAGAGCAGCAGTTTTTTACAGCCCAGGCTCAACGATCGAAACGTGGAAGAAGACGGCACGTTGGCGTATTGTTGAGTCTATCCTTTGAGGAGAAACAATGGAAACCCAAAAACGTCAGCCAAAAACGACCGGATTGAGAAGGCGGAGCCAACAAAAGGAAGGGCAGCCAACCGGAGAAACAAGCGCGCCAACCCAAGACTTGGCGGCCTCCGCGACAGCATCTTCTCAGGCTGCCGAGGCGCCGTCCGGGTCGGCCGCTTCTACCGAGCTGGTTGCTTCGGAAGCGGAATGCGCTGAAACACAACCGCGCTTTCACTACTTTATCATTGATGCCGGTTGGAAATCCCATTCCGCCAGAGTGTTGCGCGAGAACTTTCATATGATCCGCGAATTCGAAAACCACGATGTGTTATATGTTCTCAGCCGCGAACAATCGATCGAGCTGATTCGCGCCAACCCGGTGCTTCTTGGCAAAGATCCTATTCTACTGGTGCATGATTTGCATGCCAAAGGCGGGCGTGGAGCTTCCGGCTATCACGGCTTCCGGCTTTGCCTCGGCGCCATCAAGAATCCGGAGCAGGCTTTGAAAGCATTGCAAGAGTTTTTACGCTTTATTTCGGATCATCGGAAAAGCCCCAACATCGAAAAAGATTTGCAGAGACGACTGCACCGTGATGGTTTGGAAGGCGCAATTGAGGTCATTCGCGAAGGTGCGAGCGAAATGATGGCATAAACCAGAGAGGAACACAGTGATGGATAGAATATCAGAGGTTGTTGGGTTGTTTTTTGCCGCGACGATGATCGCTGCCGTCGGCTTCGAGATCGATAGACGGCGGAAAAAGCTGCGTGAGGTCTATGATGTGCTTGACAGCGAAACCAAAAATATCGCGGTCCAATTGGAGCACATGGTGGACAGCGCAGCACTCAAGCCCTATAAACAAGATTTCATGCCGTGAGACAAATTTCTTCAACAAAAATCGCCGATCCGTTGATTCAGTACGACGGAGAGTCTCTAAGTATTAAATACGATCGTTTGTTCAGTTCGGAAAATATTCGGCTATCCCGTTTTATTGCACGGAGAGTATTTAGCTTTCCTGAAGTTTTCTCGATCTCTATTGACCCATATGAACACTCTGTGGCGGTTAATTACCAGTTGGGGAATCGCAGCGTACAGGACTTCGTTGTTAAGCTTGCGGAAGCCATTGAAGGGACGGGAACGGAAATAGAGGACTCCGGCTTGCCCCAATGGGCTATGGACGAACCGGTAACTCTGCATCGATTCGAAGGCTTGGTTTCCAGATGGCAAATAGCGAGTAAAAGTCCCGGCCAGGTGCAATTGCGCCATCCGGTGCTGAGCCAAGACACCAATTTCGGACGTCGCGCCGAACACGTTTTGCGTTCTATTTCCGGCGTCACAGAGGTGACGGCAACAGGCACAAAGGGTAATCTTTGGATACGGTACAGGCCGGAATTAATCGATGTTAAAGGCTTGCTAAGTATTTTGGATTCAAGATTGGTCTGGTCGAGGCAGTCGTCTGCGGCACTGCAACCGCAACCCGTTGATTTCCGGTTGACGAATATCACTGTGGGAGTTGCGACTGCCGGTGAGCTACTGCTGCCTTTGGCGGAAATATTGGGTGCAGGGTTATTGGTAGTCGGGCAATCGAATATAGTGCGTGATGCCGCCGTGCAGTTGCGGCAAGGTAAAGTCGGAACGCCGGTATGGTTGACCGCTTTGCTGATGTGCTCTATCGCCAGCGGCCAGGTACTTGCCTATGCATTGACGGATTGGTCTTTCCGCTATTGGGCTCGCCGGCATCGGCGCGACCTTGTGTCGGAAAGTCGAATACTCATTGACGAAGTGGCGCCCGTTCCGAATCATGCTCGAATTCAGACGAATGAGGGAATCGAAGTATGGACGCCGGTTGAAAAAATTAGCGCTGGGCAAGCGCTAAATGTGCAGATCGGTGACGTAATTTCCGTCGATGGACGGGTGACGGCTGGTGTCGCCTTGGTGCATGAAGGCGCGGCCGGTTGGATGCATGGGCCGGTAACGAAGAAGGTCGGGGATCTTGTTTTTGCCGGAAGCACGGTTTTTCACGGCAAAGTAGAAATCGAGGTCTTGGGCTCCGGACAAAATACACGTAACGCCCGGATGGCGCAGGCCTTGCTTCAAACTTGCACATCGTTGCAGGTCCACCCCGATTTAAAACAACGGTCCGAAGTATTGGTCGATCGTACAGTTCCTCCGATCCTGGCGACCGCCGGTGTCGGTCTTGCAACAGGCGGCCTGTTCACGGCCGGCGCGATCTTACACCAAGACTGGCTGAGCGGAGCGGAACTTACCGTACCGATCGAAACGTTAAGAACCATCCGTCTGGCGGCCAGAAAGGGCGCGATCGTTCTGGAACCGACGGCGATTGCCAGATTGGCGGAAAGCAACTTCGTCGTGTTGGATGACAGGCCGGCACTATTCAAGCGGGAACTTGAGCTGTATAGGCTGCAAAGTCGACTTCCGGAATCGGAAACCGATGGTCTGTTGCGATGCGTGGCCGGTGCCGGACTTTATCTTGGCGATGAGCGCGCGTTTGCATTGGCGGCAGCCTGCCAGCAGCGCCGGTTGCTAGTGCGGCAGCCTGAACTGCTCGGGCTTGAGGAAAATTTTGTATCGGTTCGACAGGGCGCTCAAACGATTACCTTAAGGAGTTGGCCCGAGGTGTCGGGCGAACCCGCACCTCCTTTGACAGTTGAAATCGACGGCATCGAGACGGCTTCATTGCAATTCAAATACGGTATGCAAACGCGCGCGGCCGCAACGGTTCGTCGTCTGAGAAAGCAAGGGTTTCAGGTCTTTCTGGCGTCGGATCGTCCTAACGATGAGGCGAAAGAAGCTGCGAGTTTGCTTGGAACCGATCTATTCAGTGGTGATCTTTCAGTCGACGAACAAGTACGTTTTCTACAAGGGCTTCGTCGCCGCGGTCTTAAATCGTTGTATGTCGGTGATTTCGGTGCCAGTCCGGAACGAGCAAGGGAAGCGCATGTGTCCATTTCTCCCAGCGGGTTTGGCCTGTCGCAGCGAGAATCTGCGGATATCGTGCTGACCTCCGACGCTATCGATTCCTTACCCGAAATTGCGATTTTGGCCCATGCATATCCCGCGCGGATTAAGGAGACCTGCCGCCGAGCTATGATCCCTAATTTGTTATGCGTAGCCGGTGGATTCGGTGGCGTTTTGAATGGTGTTACCGCCGGAATTCTAGGCAACGTGGCGGTACTAAAAGTGTATCGACAGGCAACCGAATCGCTCAAATCGATTGATGAAACGCATGATTTCAGAAGAATTCAGTTCTAAGCCAAACTCTTCCAGGTTTTAGATTAAAGATGATGACCTCAAATTCGACCAATACCGTTGATAATACCGCTGCCGATCCGGCTAGTGCTTTGAATGAAGCGGAAGAAGACAGCTCATCCGAGGCCAGAACAGGATCTTCTGTGGTGATTCATAGGCCTGAGGTCTTAGGTCCGGAAGAGCAAATGGAAGACGATGCAGTGGTTGAACGCGTTGGAAAACTTGAGCACGAAGTCGGTTGGATATTGGTAACCGCCGGCGCGATCGGAATGATTGTGCCGGGTATTTTGGGGACTCCGTTTTTGCTGATGGGGGCCTTTGCGCTTTGGCCCGGTAATCGAAAACGCGTGGAAAAGTGGCGACAAGGCCATACACCAAAATTTTTCCATGGCAGCATGAAGCAGATCAATCGTTTTCTTGACGACCTGGAGCGGCGGTATCCTCGTAACCCAAAGGATGGAAGATGACTGTGGTTGTTTCTAATGAAAGTCCCGAAGCCAGGATATTGTTGACTGAATACGAAGCTGAACAAGGACGCCAAATCGCAGCGTGGAAAGCGGAACGTCCTGGTGTTGCCAAACGGATGGTTCGAGCCATTACGCGCCCCATCAGCATTGCCGCAAATAAAGTGTTGCCGAAGAACGCCGTAGAAATGGCTGTCAGTACGCTCAACCGGATGGCGGGACAACTTGCCCGGGACGACAATATTTTGAAAGACCGTTTCGTCCTATCTCAAGGCGTTTCCTCGTTAGAGGAAATCGCTGTCAAACCGCTCAATTTTGCGGATATGCTGGCAGATCACGTGATTGACGATGCGAGTCATATCGCGCTTGGAATGGGGGCGGTAACGGGAACCGGCGGGCCGGTCGCTGCGGCCGCCGGCATCCCTGTGCTTTTAGCCGGTGCATTGCGCGTGATCTACCGGGTGGCGCAGGCTTACGGCTATCAGATCGAGCAGCAAAGCGACAAACAGTTGATGCTTCATATTCTTGCTCTTTCGGCTTCCGAGAGTCCGGAGGAACGAAAGCTTGCGATGGATAACTACCAGCGCCAAATTGAGCATTCGTTCTTGAATCAAGCGGTCGAGGAATCGGCTAACAGGGCGTTGCAACGCGCGGTGTTGGGTTCCGAATTAGGTATGCTTATTCCGGGTTTCAGTATTGCATTCAATGCCTACTTGAACCGGGAGTTTGTCGCTAGAGCCGGCATTACAGCCAAGCGGGTATTTCAGGAGAGCTGGTTGCGGGACCGCGGCAAAGTTATTTGGATCGAACCTGCGTCCGGAAAGCTTGACGCGGGCGCGCCATAGAGTTCAGTTAAGAAAAACGGCGAATGAGCGGTGCGTTCGTCGCGCAGTAGTAGGTTGAGTTACAGGATTAATCAATCCAAAGCTCGTGTTCAGCACAAAGACCAAAGCACAAAATGACATGTGCCAGTGTTAAACAGAGTCGTAGATATTAACGTTTTGGAAAGACGGTAACCTCATAAATGAATTCAGTAAATGATTCCCGTATTGTGGTACGCAGTGCCCTTCTGAGTATCGACTACACGCAGTTTCCATGGATGTTGTTGTTCGTGCCCTTGTGTTTTGTGAGCAAGTGGCTGGAATTAGACCCTTTGCTGGTTTTTTTTCTTGCGGGTTTGGCCATTATTCCGCTAGCGACCGCAATTGCTAACGCAACCGAAAATATCGCCGGTACAGTCGGCTCAACGATGGGGGGCTTGCTGAATGCGACCTTCGGTAACATTACCGAGATGACCATATCGATTGTCGCTCTTTCCAAAGATCTGGCCGAAGTCGTCCAGGCTAGTATTAGCGGAGCCATCATTACCAATTTGCTGCTAGGCTTGGGACTTGGAATGTTTCTTGGCGGGTTGAAGCATCCGGAGCAACATTACCATTCGCGCATCAGTCGGATTAATTCTTCTTCGCTGAATCTCGGATTGGTGGTGTTGTTGACGCCTTCCGCGATGTTGTACACCTCGCCTGAGTTTCACGTCCCTAATATAAAAAATTTCTCCCTGATTGCAGCCTCTTTATTGTTGGGCTACTACCTGCTGTCGCTGCTATTTTCGATGAAGACGCATCGCCATATTTATGAGCTGAATCTGGATGATACGACGAACGGCGACACAGCCGAATTGGTAATAGGTGCGAGTCGGAACATGCTGTTACGGCAAATCTTCAAGCTAGCATTCACAAGTATCGTTTTGGTGTTTGTTTCCGAAGTCCTTGTCGACAGTCTGGAAGGAGCCATTCAATCTTTAGATTTAACGCCATTATTTACCGGCGTGATTTTGCTCCCTTTATTCGGAGGTGTGGTCGAATACATCGCCGTAATTACCTTCGCGCGGAAGAACAAAATGGATCTCGCCCTAAGCGTCGCGATGGGTTCGAGCCTGCAAATTGCACTTTTCGTGGCGCCTGTTTTAGTGTTGGTCGGACACTTTATCGGTCATCCAATGGATTTGGGATTCAAATCTTTTGAGTTGCTTGCGGTAATGGTTGCTGTGTTTTTAACAAATTCGATTAGCACGGACGGTCGCTCCAACTGGCTCGAAGGGGTTTTGTTAATCGTGACTTACGCAGTAATGGCCGTAGCCTTTTATTACCACCCCTAGTATCGGTTCAAAACTTATTGCTCAACGAGGTGCCTTGTGAATTTGAAATGGTTGTTAGTTTTTGTGCCGGTCGCTCTCCTTTCAGCTTGGCTCGAGGCGAATCCGATTTTCGTGTTCATTGTTTCGGCGCTCGCCGTTGTGCCTTTGGCCGGAATGATGGGAGATGCAACTGAAGTTTTGGCACGTTATCTGGGGCCCTCAGTCGGAGGTCTATTGAATGCGTCGCTTGGTAACGCGCCGGAAATTATCATCGGTTTTTTTGCGCTGAAACACGGTTTGGTCGAAATGGTTAAGGCTTCTATTTCCGGGGCAATCATCGGAAACCTTTTATTCGGACTGGGCGTTTCGATTTTAGCCGGCGGGCTGAAATCGCCGGAGAGGAATATAGAATTTAACCCGGCTTCAGTCCGAGTTCATGTGGGAAGTTTACTGCTGGCCGTATTCGGTTTGATTATCCCCGCGGTATTCAACTTTAGTACCGAATCGGAACATGAAATCAGCTTACACATCGCCATTTTACTTTTTCTGTTTTATCTAATGAGTATTGCCGTCACTCTCATGAGAGGTACGCAGGAGGATGAAACCGAGTGGGAGGAAGAAAGTGCAAGCGGGGAGATTAATTGGAGCCGGAACAAAGCATTAGGGTTTTTAGCCATTCTAGCCACAGGTTTGGCAATAATGAGTGAGATTATGACCGATGCCATAGAGCCTGCGGCCAAAAGCCTGGGATTTACACCGCTTTTTGCGGGCGTGTTCTTTCTGGCCATGGTAGGCAACGTTGCCGAACTCATCAACTCGGTCAGATTTGCACGACAAGGTAAGCTGGATATATCGATGAGTATTACCGCCGGAGGCAGTGCTCAAATCGCGCTGCTGGTTGTGCCTTTGCTGATGTTCTTCGGCTTGATGTTGGGACAAAACATGAATCTGTTGTTCTCGAAATTCGAGTTGGTTGCGCTGATTCTCACCGTGCTTGCGGTGGTTAACATGCTACAACTCGGGTCCGTAAGATGGGGTGCCGGTGTTTGGTTGATTATGGTTTATATCATGTTGGGTGTCGGTTTTTTCTATGCGCCGGCATCGACGTCCGCAGGCTAGAGTCTTGGGAATTATCCTTCAAACCGCCCGAATTTCTCTAATAGGCGCGTTCTGATAATTCGAATGCATCAGCGTGGTAAAGGCAACGGCGCCGTTCATGCCGGCTGAAATAGCTATCCGGCGGTCGGTTTTTACGAAAAAATTATAAGGTGTTGATTGTATGTCCTATCCCTATGTCGTTATGAGCGGAATCTGGACAATCCGGATTGATTTTCCCCGATTGTTTCAAGATATCAACGGCAGCTATGTTGACGAATTTTTGCAACGCGGTTTCGAATTGGAGGAAGTGGTTTCGATAGAAATCGATCGGTCGATCGGTTCGGCCTTCGTACATTTGCATCCAAAATCATCGCCGCCACCGATCGTATTAGCGCGATTGGGCGACAAGCTCGCTGCGAAACGAAGGAAAAATTGGGTTTCCGTGCAATATCCCTATTTTGATTGGCAGGAATCCTCCGGCCGGAGCATATACGCCCGTGCTCCGAAAACTGTTTCGGGATTACGTCGGCGGTTGTATGCGGGGCTCGGAATGCTGTCCTTCGGTTTGGGAGGGGTGGGTGTCGTTTTACCTTTGATGCCCACTGCGCCTTTCATTATTCTCAGTAGCTATTTTGCGTTAAAGGCTTCGCCTTCTTTAAATCAGCGTCTGCTTCAATCACGTTTGTTTGGGCGGATGATCAAAGACTGGTACATGCATCGTGCTATGAGACGCTCTACGATGCACAGGGTTGTGACTTTTATGGTAATCGTATTTGGCCTCACTTTCGGTCTGGCAAGGCCGTCCGGTGCCGCCCTGCCGACAATGTTGGTCATTTCGGGCTTGAGTTTCTGGTTTGTTTTGCGGATGCCATCTGTCGAAGACGAAAAAGTCTTACCAACGAGCCTCCTGCCGGTGCCTCCATTGCTCGCTATCACTCAGCAATAAAACTGAGCCGGCCCGGGTGCTTGGTCATCGCTTATTCACTTGTTTTTGCTTAGGATTTGGCCAAAAACAACTTCCCGTTTTGCCGGTGCGAACCCTGGGGCATACCGAATGAGGAACGCCGTGAACCCTTCCCATGGGGGCTTGACGGCCGCGTCCTTGCTGCCGACATCTTCACTCGGTACATCCCCAGCGACTATTGCCATATCGGGAAGTTATTTTGGACGATATCCTTAATTGGGAACAGCAAGCATTCCGAGCATCGGCGGCAGCGGTGCCACGGCACCGGTTTCAGTCGTATGTTAATGAGCCGGAAATATTAAAATTGCCCATCTTATTGTCATTCGCCGTTAACGGCACCGACATCAAGCAGACATAAATATCCTGTAAGTTTTTGGATCGCCTTAGGAGGGCGAGCACAATCCACTACTTCCGAGGAAACACTCATGAACTCGATCAAAAATCTATTGCTTGTTTCGGCATTAGCGGTCGTTTTTGCGCCTGCGGCTGCATTGGCCGATGGTAAAAACGACCGTCATCATACGCGCTACGATCGCCGCGATAAGGAAGCGACAGTCCAATTAGGTCCTAGACCGTTTTTTCTTGTCAATGATATGCAAGAAGGCGAGCTGAAACAGGCCTTGAAGCAATGCGCCAACGGCCCGTTCTATAAAACCGACTTTTCCATCGGCCACCGAGGTGCCGCGTTGCAATTCCCGGAGCACACGCAGCAATCTTATGAGGCCGCCGCGCGGATGGGGGCTGGCATCGTCGAATGCGACGTGACCTTTACCAAAGATAAAGAATTGGTTTGCCGCCATTCCCAATGCGATTTGGAAACCACGACTAATATTTTGGAAACCGATCTGGCCGGCAAATGTTCGGTCGGCCCTGATATGAGTAGTGATACGCCTTATAAAAAGGTTAAATGCTGTACCAGCGACATCACCCTAGCCGAGTTCAAAACCCTGAAAGGCAAAATGGATGCAGGTAACCGCGATGCCAAGACTCTGGCAGATTTCATGAACGCCACGCCAAGTTTCCGTACTGATAGCTATGCGGGTAACGGCAAGGTGATGACGCATAAGGAAAGTATTGAGCTGTTCAAAAAACTGGGTGTCAAAATGACTCCCGAACTGAAAGAGCCAAGCGTGCCTATGCCGTTCGATGGCTTTACCCAAGACGCTTACGCGCAGAAAATGATCGACGAATACAAGACTGCGGGCGTCAATACTAAAGACGTCTATCCGCAATCGTTTAGGTTGGACGATGTGCGTTACTGGATTGCCCATGAACCTAAATTCGGTAAACAAGCGGTATTTCTGGAAGACTTGAATGTGCCGGAAGATGTGCCGCCAGCCATCGCTAGATTGCCGTCTTTGAAAGCCGAAGGCGTGCAAATCGTCGCGCCGCCGATCTGGGTATTGGTGACCCTGGACGCTGACAATAAAATCGTGCCGTCCGACTATGCCAAAGCCGCTAAAGCTGCCGGTTTGGAGATCATCACCTGGACCTTGGAGCGGTCCGGCTTGTTGAAAGACGGGGGCGGTTATTACTATCAATCCGTCACGGATGGCGTCAAAACCGACGGCGATACTATGGAAATGCTGGATGTGCTGGCGCAAGACGTCGGCATCCTCGGTATCTTCTCGGATTGGGCGGCGACCGTTACCTACTACGCCAACTGTATGGATTTGAAATAGGTCTGGCCTTAGTTTCACCGGTTCGTTGTCCAAGCGAACCGGTGGAATGGCTATCGCCTATCCAACAGTCGCGAAAATACAAATCAGGCAATTGAATACACCGGATTCGGAAAGCTGATGTTTCCAGTCGAAATATCCGAAGCTGCATTGATCGCCAGCATTTAGTGTGTTGACACCGAGCTATTCGCCCTATCAGCGTCCCCTTATGCCACCTCCGGAACTTAAAGTTTTCGGGTCTGAAATACTCCAATCTAGAATAGCCGTTCCAAAATTGTTAATATCCGCTAATGAAAGACCAGCAATTTATCTTCGACCAAATCCACATCGAGGTAGCCCGCGCGGCCTCTGACGACTTCAATCTTTTCCACGACAAGCATAAATGGTTGCAGATTACACATAACCCGTTCAAAGGGCCTATTGTATTGGGTTTTCAGCTCAACACCCTGATCGAACATCAAATGAAGCTGTTTAGGGAGGCGCAGCATGAAGACAACATCATTGCAGAGAATCATCTGCGGTTCAGCAATTATCAAGTTACTTTTGTCAATGCCTTACGACCACGGCAAGAGTTTTCGTTGGATATTAAAAAAACCTTAATTGCGACCATTCCCGATCTAACCTTGACAAATCGCATTGCGATCAAATCTCAGGGTAAAACGATATTGTTGGGTTATAAAAAGGAAACCAAGCTACCTTTGTTCTTGGCGGACACCGATTTGAGCGCATTACCCGACCTGAATACTATCCAGGATCATTCGACGGTGCCTGGCACCGAGTTTTTTTTGAAGCGAAAATGGTTGACCAACGGCAATGTGAAAAACTTTTTATCGGGATCGCTCGCCGAGCAATCGGATTATTTCGACGAGCTGGTGCATGTCGCGCATTACCCCGAGGTGTTTCCTGTCAGCTTGACTTCGGGGGCGTTATTGGAAAAAGCCCAATTGGAAAATCACGATTTCAAGCGTAACCCTATGGTGTATACATCGCACGATTTCTCGGTGGATAGAGTGCATCTGGCACAAGTAAAAAATAATGACAAACTGCACATTCTGGTAAAACAATTGCCCGAATCCAAAGACAATACGCTGCATCATACCAATATCATGCTGCGCACTTACGAATGCTTCGGTGTGCTGGAGGATCAGTCCATATTGTTTCGAATCAAACTTAACTTAGTGCCATTGGAGGAAATCGTCAAAAATTTAAGTTCAAAATCCCCGTAGCTATCGGGTGTTTCCACTTATGATGGCTAATGTTGTGAATTTTTTTGAACATCAAGTATAATTCCCGAAATCGTTAGGCATCGCCGGTGACGAGACTTACATATTAACAACACACACTAAAGATAAGGTGGACGTTGCAAGTTAAGCGTTCGCATTGTTCGAGGAAAATAATTATGAGTAATATCGAAGAACGGGTAAAAAAGATTGTCGCTGAACAATTAGGCGTGAAAGAGGAAATCGCAAACGACGCGTCTTTTGTTGATGATCTTGGTGCGGATTCTTTAGACACGGTTGAGCTCGTCATGGCGCTGGAAGAGGAATTCGAGTGCGAAATTCCTGACGAAGAAGCTGAGAAAATCACCACCGTACAATTGGCTATCGATTACATCAACGCCAATCTGCAATAAAGTCGTTCCTGTGGCTAGTGGATTTGTCCACTAGCCTACACTGCATTCCCATCTGTTTGTCTTCTCTTCAAATATAACGGTACTTTTCTGTGAGCACACGTCGAGTTGTTATAACGGGCTTAGGCGCCGTTACGCCTTTGGCAAATAATGTCGCTGATACTTGGGATGGAATTGTCAATGGTAGAAGCGGCATCAGTCCAATCGATTCTTTTGATATTTCCACATTTGCAACCACGTTCGGCGGCGTCATCAGAAACTTCAATATAGGTGATTACATCTCAGAGAAGGATGCCAAAAGGATGGATGGGTTCATGCATTATGGTATTGCCGCCGGTTGCCAGGCATTTGAAGACTCGGGCATTGTAGTGACCGACGAAAATGCAGAGCGAATTGGTGTTGCAATTGGTGCCGGAATCGGCGGTATCACAGGTATCGAGGAATGCTATGCCTCTTATTTGGCAGGCGGTCCTCGGAAGATTTCGCCGTTCTTCGTGCCCGGCAATATTACCAACATGATTTCCGGTAATCTGTCGATCAAATACGGATTGAAAGGGCCGAATTATGCAATCGTAACCGCATGCACCACCGGTACCCATAATATCGGTGACGCAGCGCGTTTGATTAAATACGGCGATGCCGACGTAATGGTCGCCGGTGGGGCCGAGCGCTGTACGACATCTCCGACCGCAATGGGAGGCTTTGCGTCGGCAAAAGCCTTGTCGCGTCGCAATGACGATCCGCAACGCGCTAGTCGTCCTTGGGACAGAGATCGCGACGGCTTTGTGCTGAGCGATGGTGCCGGTGTTGTGGTTCTGGAAGAGTTGGAACATGCCAAGGCACGTGGAGCCAGAATATACGCAGAATTGGTCGGATACGGCATGAGTGGGGACGCCTATCACATTACGTCGCCTTCTGTTGGGGGTGAGGGTGCGGCTCGTTGTATGCGCAACGCGCTACGCGACGCCAAGATCAATGCGAGCGAAGTCGATTATATCAATGCTCACGGCACGTCGACTCCGGCGGGGGACGTCGGGGAAACCCATGCAATGAAAACCGCGCTGGGTGAGTATGCCTATAAAGTCGCCATCAGTTCGACCAAATCAATGATAGGGCATTTATTGGGTGCCGCCGGCGGTATCGAGGCCGTTTTGACTTCTTTGGCGATCATGCATCAAATCGCTCCGCCGACTATCAATTTGGAAAATCCGGATCCCGAATGCGATCTTGATTATGTGCCGAATGTCGCTCGCAATATGAAAATCGATGTCGCTGTTTCCAATTCCTTCGGTTTTGGCGGTACTAACGGATCATTGGTATTTAAGCGTTTCGAATAAGGCCGGTTTTCTAACTAGTGTCTGCCGATGTTCTTATTGAATGGCGAACGCAGACAGTGTATCGATGCCTCTGACAGAGGCTTTCAATATGGCGATGGTCTGTTTGAGACTATCGAAGTGCTTAACGGTAAGTTGCTGTTTTTTCAGCAACACTTGCAGCGTTTGCTTATAGGTTGTGAAAGATTACTGATTCCGCCACCTGACTTGGGCCTGCTGCAAGCCGAGGCCGAACAGCTTTGCGCCGACGCAGATCACGCCGTATTAAAGATCATTTTCACCCGCGGTAGCGGCGGGCGCGGTTATCGGCAGCCAGATCCGGTCGTGCCGACGCGCCTGTTAAGCCTGCACCCTTTTCCTGTTTATCCCGATCATTTTCAAACCGACGGCGTTGTCGCCCGCTTTTGCCGCCAGCGCTTAGCTATTAATCCTAGCTTGGCCGGTATCAAGCATCTAAACCGCTTGGAGCAAGTCTTAGCTAGGGCGGAGTGGCAGGATGACGGCTACCAAGAAGGCTTGATGCTGGACTATGACGATCACGTGATTGAAGGCACAATGACTAACCTTTTCTTCGTTAAAAACGAAATATTACATACGCCGATTCTGACCCAATGCGGAATCGCGGGGATTGTTCGAAAAATTGTGATAGACTCGGCAATTCGCAACAATATCGTTGTGTGTGAACAACAGTTTCACAAGCGGAGCGTCTTGGCGGCGGACGAGCTTTTTATTACCAACTCGGTAATAGGCATTTGGCCAATAAGACAACTTGATAGTCAGTGCTTTAAAGTGGGCCGGATAACACGACGTATTCAGCAATGGTATGCGGAAGCACGCGAAGCGGAGACAATAGTGTGATTAGAAGTATAGTTGCGTTTACTTCCCTGATGCTGCTAGGCTTATTACTGATTTGGGGTGGTATGCATTACCACATCTTGAAAAAGAAACCGGTGGTCAGTCAACAAAGTACGTTGGAAATTAAAAAAGGCGATACGCTGAACAGCGTAATAAAGCAATTGCACGCCAAAGGCATTGAAGTCAATAAGATTTGGTTCAGATTATATGCCTATCGCGCACATCTGGACCGCTTGTTGAAAGTAGGCGAATATGTATTAAAAAAAGGCGCAACAGCCACCGATATATTGGCCACGCTGAAGGAAGGCAAAACTCGTAAATATAGGATTACGCTTTTGGAGGGCTGGAGCTTCAAGCAAATGCTCGAAGCCATCAGAAATAATCCCAATATACACCACACGCTGTCAAATGATCAGTTAGCCGACGTCATGCAAAAGTTGGGTTCCGATCAGGTTCACCCGGAAGGCCAGTTCTTCCCCGATACTTATTTTTTTGAAAAGAATAGTTCCGATATCGAGCTGTTGA
This sequence comes from Methylomonas sp. MgM2, assembly GCF_054172045.1. NCBI lineage: Bacteria > Pseudomonadati > Pseudomonadota > Gammaproteobacteria > Methylococcales > Methylococcaceae > Methylomonas > Methylomonas sp. MgM2. The sequence continues at coordinate 107,785 of NZ_JBSYXO010000014.1, forward strand.
AACGGGCTCACAAAAAGATGCAACAGGTGTTAGCTAGCGAGTGGGAGAAGCGTGATAAAAATGTTCCGCTAGAAAGTGCTTATGACGCTTTGATTCTGGCTTCTATCATCGAAAAAGAAACCGCCGCGGCCGAAGAGCGTAGAAAAATTGCCGGCGTGTTCAGCAGGCGCCTGAAAAGAGACATGTTATTACAAACCGACCCGACGGTGATCTATGGTATGGGTGAGGGATATCAAGGCAATATTCGCCGCAAAGATTTGCAAGAACCAACGCCTTACAACACCTACGTAAATAAGGGATTACCTCCGACACCGATTGCGATGCCCGGCAAAGCGGCAATAGTAGCCGCTTTGCATCCCGAAGACGGAAACGCGTTGTTCTTTGTTGCGAGAGGCAACGGTCGCCATGCTTTTTCCGCGAGTTACGCCATGCATGAAAAATATGTTCAAACCTATCAACGATGACGCACGGACGATTTATAACGCTCGAAGGTTGCGAAGGTGTCGGTAAGTCAACGAATTTGCAGTTTATAAAAAGCTTACTACAGGAAAAGCAGATTGAAGCCGTCGTGACGCGAGAGCCCGGCGGGACTGAGCTGGCCGAACAAATTCGCCATCTTTTATTAGCAAAGCATCACGAGAGCATGACACCCGACGCCGAGTTGTTGCTGATGTTTGCAGCGCGCTCACAACATATTCATCATGTGATTTTGCCGGCTTTGCGACGGGGCTGTTGGGTATTGTGCGACCGTTTCACCGACGCGACTTTCGCTTATCAAGGCGGAGGTCGTCAGATGAATGTTAAAACAATCGAGTGGCTGGAGCGTACCGTGCATGGCGATCTGCAACCGGATTTGACATTGCTGTTCGATGCCCCGGTTGAAACGGGTATGAGGCGTGCCCGGAGCCGCGGCCTTCTCGACCGTTTTGAGAGCGAACAGCTTGAGTTTTTTCAGCGGGTACGCCTGGCCTATTTACAGCGGGCAAAAAGCATTCCCGAACGCTATGTCGTCATCGACGCCAGTTTGCCGTTGCCGGACGTACAAGCCGGAATTCGGCAGATTGTCGATCTGCTTTGCGGGAAATGAAAGAAAGCGGTTTGCCGGTTTATCCGTGGCAGCACGCTAACTGGGAACATTTGCTCGGTTATATCCGGCAACAAAGAATTCCCCAAGCGTTATTGATCACCGGGCCGGCTGGCGTAGGCAAACGCCGTTTAGCCGATGCCTTTGCCCAAAGCCTGAGCTGTCATGCGCCGTCAGCCGATTATTCGGCATGCGGCCATTGTCGAAGTTGTAAACTGCTTGCCGCGCAAACTCACCCGGATTACCTGTTGATCGAGCCGGACGAGCCTGGTAAGGCGATAGGCATAGACAAGATCAGACGGCTCATCGTCAAGTTGGCGTTGAAGCCCCAATTTGAGATGCAGCGCGTTGTGATCATTACGCCGGCCGATCAACTCAATACCGCGTCCGCAAATGCCTTCCTAAAATGTCTGGAAGAGCCGAGCGAGCGTACGTGTCTGGTATTGTTGACCGAAAAGCCTTCCGCTTTGCCCGCTACGATTCGCAGCCGTTGCCAAGCCATTCAATGTCATCTGCCTGAACACCGGCTTGCGCAGCGATGGTTGGAAGAGCAAGGTGTAAGAGAGAATATCGATACGTTGTTAACGCTGGCGGGGAGGGCGCCTTTAGTGGCGAAAGCCTTTGCCGAACAAGATTTTGTTAGCATTAGGCGGTATTATTTTGATGCATGGGTGCAGATCGCCGAAGGTAAAAAAAATTTGCTGGAAGTGTCTGAACAATGGCAAAAATCGGATAGGCTCGATTTGTCGACCTTGCTGCAATGGATGCTTTACTGGGTGTTGGATATTATTAAAATCAAGTATCTGGCCGGAGATGAACAATTGCATAATCCGGACTTGCAAAAATCCTTGCAAGGCTTCGCCGAAAGGTTAGAATTGAAGGGCCTTTATCGGTTTTACGATCGATTGCTGAAGGCATATTCGCAATTGAACACTCAAGTCAATAAACAACTGACGTTGGAGCAGATTTTGATCGACTGGTCGCAACTAAATATTCGATAGCAACATGGCAGAGACGGCAGCAAGACAGGGTATCTTGTCATTATCCATTAAAGATAAGAATGCGCTTTACGCGGCGTATATGCCGTTTATAAAAAACGGCGGCTTGTTTATTCCGACCAAACGCGAATACCAAATCGGCGAAGAAGTATTTATGTTGTTGAATTTAATGGAAGAAACCGAACGTTTACCCATCGCCGGCAAAATCATCTGGAAAACGCCTGTCGGGGCCGAAGGTTATCGAGCTCCGGGTATCGGCGTACAATTTAGCGACCAAGACGGCGGTACCGCACGCAACAAAATCGAAACTTATCTGGCTGGTGCTTTAGAGTCGGATCGCTCAACTCATACCATGTAATTGCCGCTTGGCGCGGCCGGCGCAGGTTTTTCAAGCAATATTTTCAATGTATATAGATTCCCATTGCCACTTGGATCGTATCGATCTAAAACCGTACCATCACGATTTTAGCGCCTTTGTCGAAGATGCTCGCAGCAAAAAAATTGAACACATGCTTTGCATTGGTATCGATATGGAGTCGTATCCCGGCATGGCGGCATTGGTCGAGCCTTATGCGGATATTTCTTTATCGGTAGGTGTGCATCCAAACGTCACCGAAGGGCGAGAACCGACGATAGACGAACTATTACAGCTCGGACGTCTTGAAAAAGTCATTGCGATCGGCGAAACCGGTTTGGATTATTTTCGTAGCGCCGGTGATTTGGAATGGCAGCGCCGGCGCTTTAGAAATCATATTGAGGTTGCTAAGACATTATCTAAGCCCTTGATCATCCATACCCGCGAAGCAGGCCACGATTCCCTGGATGTGCTTCGCGAAGAAGGTGCTGATCGAGTAGGCGGCATTATCCACTGTTTTACCGAAGATTGGGACTATGCAAAGAAGGCTCTGGAACTTAATTTTTATATCTCATTTTCCGGCATCGTGACTTTTAAAAATGCCCAGGCCATTAAGGAGGTCGCGCGAAAAGTGCCTGCAGATCGCTTTTTAATCGAAACCGATTCGCCGTATCTAGCACCCGTTCCGTATAGGGGCAAACCTAATTATCCCACTTACGTTTGCCACGTAGCCGAACATATCGCCGAGTTGCGCCGATGTAGCGTCGAAGAAGTGGCCGCATTGTCTCGCGATAATTTTTATCGTTTGTTCGCAATGTAAAGATTTCATTTTTTTGCGGCAAAAAAAACGGCCAGGTACGAGAAGAAGTCTGGCCGCTGCGAGAGGGAAGTAACTCTGTTTCCCCGAGGGGCGCATACAAGAGTTGGATATAGTCTAGCGGAACTCAAACATCTTTAGTATGTGGCATTTCGCCGCGTGGCAAATTGTCGCTGATTCGTAATCATCATGCACATCGATTTTCAAGTACCACAAGGCAGTTTTAGGCTGGGGCGTTTACCCGTTAGGAAAAACGAGCCGCTGCAGGCATGGGATGCCGCGGACGAGTATCTGCTGAACTATCTAGCTAGCCAAGACATGCCGCCGCTTGGTGCGCAGATTACGATACTGAACGATGGTTTCGGTGCGCTCGCGCTGGCTTTGCATGCTTTCGATCCCATAGCGATTTCCGATTCATTTCTATCTCAGCAAGCGACTAGGAATAATCTGCAAAACAACGGCATAGATCCCAGCAGCATTCGGTTGTTGGATAGCTTGAGTGTGCCGGACTCGCCTATTGATTATCTATTGATCAAGATTCCGAAAACCTTGGGACTGCTCGAATACCAACTTCATCGTATACGCCCTCTCATAAAGCCTGATGCTAAGATCATCGCGGCGAGTATGGTTAAGTCCTTGCCTGCTAACGCTTGGAAATTACTAGAACGCCTAATTGGGCCGACGGTACCGTCGTTGGCTGTCAAGAAGGCCCGCCTAATTTTCGCCGAGCACGAACCGCAATTAAGCATACCGGCCAATCCCTATCCGATCAAATACAAGTTGGAAAATACTCGTTTCACGATTTCTAATCATGCCAATGTTTTTTCGCGAGACAGCTTAGATATCGGCACTCGACTATTACTGAAGCATTTGCCGGATGTGTCAGATTACCGCCACATGATCGATTTAGGTTGCGGTAACGGCGTCGTGGGATTGGTGTTGGCCGAACGTGGGCCCGGCGCCCGAATCAGTTTCGTTGACGAATCGTTTATGGCCGTTGCCTCCGCCAAAGAGAATTTCGACCTGGCATACGGCGCTAGTCGGCAGGCGGATTTCGTCGTGAATGATGGTTTAAGCGGTTTCCCTATTGATAGCGCCGATTGCATCGTTTGCAATCCGCCTTTTCATCAGCAGCATACGATAGGTGATCAGATTGCCTGGCAAATGTTTCGACAATCGCACGAGGTGCTGCGCAGAGGCGGGGAACTGCGGGTGATCGGCAATCGGCACTTGAATTATCATCACGCTCTGAAAAAGCTATTCGGCAATTTCGAGCACGTCGCCGGCAATGCCAAATTCGTGATCGTAAAAGCCGTCAAGGCGTGATCAGCGGAATTGGTCTTTTAACGCCCTGACTTTGGCAAATACTTGAGCGGGGCGGTCTTCGGCCGATGCGCCGACTGCTTGGCGCACACCGGCGCTGTGTTCGCGTAAAAACGGGTTGGTGGCCAATTCCTGCGCGATAGTCGACGGTACGCTGGATTTATCCACGCGTCTGAGTTCCGCTACGTGCTTTACGCGTTGTTGCAGTTCGGAATTATCGGCTTCGATTGTTAACGCGAAGCGGCCGTTGGCCTGGGTATATTCGTGAGCGCAATAAACACGGGTGTTACCGGGCAAGGTTTTCAGCTTTTGTAACGACTGCCACATTTGATCGGCGCTGCCTTCGAATAATCGGCCGCAGCCTAGGGAAAACAGGGTATCGCCGCAAAATAGAGCTTCGCTGTCGGCGCAGTAATAAACGATGTGGCCGCTGGTATGGCCGGGCGTTTCGATGATTTCGAAATTATGCCGGCCTAAAGCAACCGTTTCGCCTTCCGAGACGGCGATATCGATGCCCGGGATCCGATTGCGGTCGGAAGCTGCCCCGACTATTTTGCATCCGGTCGCTCTTTTCAATTCCGAATTGGCGCCGACGTGGTCGCCGTGGTGGTGGGTATTGAAAATATAATCCAGATGCCAGCCGTTTTTCCGTAACGCATCGATGACTGGCAATGCGATTGCCGGATCGACGGCGGCCGTTTCACCGCTTATGGAGTCGTGCAGCAGATAAATATAATTATCTGTCAGAACCGGCAATTGGACGATTTCAAGCATGGAGGCTAGGCGCAAAAAGCTTCGATTTGAGTCAGTATACCCTGAGAATCCAATCCGACTAGGCCGAGCAATTCCTCGCGGCCGCCCTGTTCGACGAAGCGGTCGGGCAGGCCGAT